>DOTV01000195.1:3921-6995 GCA_003520925.1 Bacteroidales bacterium
AGTGGAAGAATTATGCATAAAAATTTAATAATCGGATATGATTAATTACACAGCAACATATACTGATCAGTATCAATTAACTATGGCGCAAGTTTATTTTCTTGAAGGGAACAAAGACACGATTGCTGTATTCGACTATTTCTTTCGGAAATTACCTTTTGATGCCGGTTATGCCTTATTTGCCGGGTTGGAGGACCTGGTAAGCACACTTGAAATCTTAAGTTTCGATAAAAGGGATTTAGAGTTTCTGAAGGAACAGGGATTTAACCCTGAATTCATTAATTACCTTAAAAACTTTCGCTTTACCGGTAGTATTTATTCTTCAAATGAAGGAGATATTATATTCCCTGTCAGACCTGTTTTACAGTTGGAAGCTAATATAATTGAAGCTCAGATAATCGAAACTCTCCTGCTTAATATTCTCAATTTTCAAACATTGATTGCAACAAAAGCCAGTCGTATCCGACAGGCTGCTAAAGATCGCCAGCTTACTGATTTTGGTTTACGCAGGGCACAGGGCCCCGGAGGCTATTACGCAAGCAGAGCTGCATTTATCGGAGGATTTGATGCTACCAGTAATGTTCGTGCCGGTCGCGATTATGGTATCCCGGTTTCAGGTACAATGGCTCATTCGTTTGTTGAATGTTATGATGACGAATTAACTGCTTTCATCCATTTTACTGAAGCTAATCCTTATAATTGCTTACTTCTGGTTGATACCTACGACACATTGAAAAGCGGAGTGCCCAATGCGATAAAAGCAGCAAAAATTATGGAAGTTAAAGGTCACAGGTTACAAGGTATCAGGCTTGATAGCGGAGACCTTGCCTATCTGTCCAAAAGAAGTCGTGAAATGCTGGACAATGCCGGACTTGGTTATGTTAAAATTGCCGTATCAAACCAGTTAGATGAATATGTCATAAAAAGCCTGTTGGAACAGAAGGCCCCGATTGATGTTTTTGGTGTTGGAACAAATCTTGTTACCGGTTACCCTGATTCTGCACTCGATGGGGTATATAAATTGGCTTATGTTAATGGCAAGCCACGGATCAAATTGTCTGAAAACCCCGATAAAATTACTTTACCACACAGGAAACAAGTTTTTAGAATGACTGATAATGATGGTAAGTTTATCGGAGCAGATGTAATTACCCTGGCCGATGAACAAAACGTGGAAATTATGTATCATCCTTTGCATCCCCGGAAATCATTTTCTGTCGGGGAATATAAAAAAGAACCACTGCTGCATAAAGTAATGGAAAAGGGAGTTCGATCAACCAGGCTTCCGTTTCTTCCGGAAATAGCTGAGTACAGCCTTGAACGTTTAAGTAATCTTCCTGAGGAATACAAACGCTTCAATAATCCGCACATCTATAAAGTAGGGCTAAGCGACAGGCTTAAGAATGAACGTGACCGGCTGATTGAAGTATATAAAAAAAAATAAATGAAAGCACTTGTGATTGTCGATGTTCAGAATGATTTTATGCCGGGTGGTCAACTCGAAGTGCCGCAGGGCAATATGATAATTCCCGTAATTAACCGGTTACAAAATAAATTTGAACTTGTTCTGGCTACACAGGATTGGCATCCTCAAAACCATAAAAGTTTTGCTTCGAACCATTTAAATAAAGATCCGTTTGAAAGGATCATTCTAAACGGATTGGAGCAGATCCTTTGGCCCGACCATTGTGTGCAGGGCACAAAAGGAGCAGAGTTTCACCCCGACCTGGAAACTTTTAAGATTGCCTCAATTTTCCGCAAGGGAATGGACCCGGAGTATGACAGCTACAGCGGATTTTATGACAATGGTCATAAGATAAGTACCGGATTGGCAGGCTATCTGAAGGAAAAAGGAATAACCGAAACATATTTTTGCGGTCTGGCTGCTGACATTTGCGTCTATTTTACAATTAAGGATTCAATATCAGAAGGGTTCGATGCAACATTTATTGAGGATGCTTCGCGTCCTTTGAATAATGCCGGCTTTATCTTTATCAGAAAAGAACTGACTGATCTGGGAGTCCGTATTATCAGCAGTAATGAAATCCTAAAAACATGACAACTCCGTTAAAAGCAGAACTTAATTTTTTAAAACAGAATGTACCTGTGCAAACCTGAACACCAGGCTTAATTGATTGTTATATAGTTGCAGGTAAGATTCTAACAGGATTTTTAAAATAATGACACAAAGTTGTCTGATACAGGACAAAACTTAGTAGTCGAAAAAGGAATCTCTTGCTGATGGGAACCAATATAAAAAATAAAACGATGGACTTAAGTAAGAAGAAATGCAAACCCTGTGAAGGAGGAATTGCCCCTCTTAATCCGGATGAAGTGGGAAAATATTTAAAACAAATTAAGGCTGACTGGAAGTATAAAGAGGATAACAAAATCTCAAAAGAGTATTCATTTGTAAACTATAAGCACACAATGGATTTTGTTAATAAAGTAGCTGATCTGGCTGAGGAAGAAGGACATCATCCTGTAATGCATGTTTACTATGGTAAGGTTGTGATCGAATTATGGACCTTTACTATTAACGGTTTGTCTGAGAATGATTTTATTCTTGCCTCTAAAATTGATAAATTATAGTTTACCCGGTATATTTAATTACTTCGACCAGGCAGCTTTCGGAAATGCTGAAAAATATGGGTATACTGCGTCAGTATCTGAAGTCTGACCGCCCTGACGCTTCGGCAGGGATCTCAGATTAGCTTCGACATGACCGCAAGACCCGGATTAAAACTTCCACTCCGGTTCATCCGGAAGTTCCTCACCGGCAGGAATTACCTCGTTCACTACAGATGTTATTTTCCAGAGGCCATCCTTTTTGGCCAGCAGCCAGAGGTCAACACCGCGTGTGGGAGGGCGCTGGCTGCCTGTGATCTCTGCCGAGTATATTGTGGCGATAAAAGCAATATCCTTATAGACCATCGACTTCATCCTGAGTATCTTCTCCGCGAAGCCATTGGCTTTCACCTCCGGATACTGATAGAAATCCTTAAAATCCTGAATGAATCCGCCGGCTGTGAACTGAGTTGATTTATCCCGCGATGTTCTGAGGATAACAACTG
>DOTV01000195.1:7386-7541 GCA_003520925.1 Bacteroidales bacterium
CCATTTAACAGGCCAAGCGAAAAATATGCCAGGCATAATAACAGGATCAGTCGTTTCATATTCATATGTTTTAAAATATAACAGGATCTCTTTATTGATGTAAATTTACAATTTTCCCGAAGACGTCCCTCAGCTATCAGCTCATAACTATTAAC
>DOTV01000213.1 GCA_003520925.1 Bacteroidales bacterium
GCAAGCGGATTTTTAAGTTTCATTCCCTCTCCTTGATTATCCGGATCCCACATGTACTGGTAATCACCATATGTGACAACCCATCCCCTGCTGAATTCCCCATCCTTCACAGCATCCATGAAAAGGGCTGTTTTTGTCCCGTAATCATCAAAGTATAATGTACCCTTTCCGGTTTTAACTCCTGAATATTTGTATTCCACTATCCCTGATTTTACACTGTATGGTTTTAGGGTACCGTCCTGCCCTGACAGCTCTGACAGGGTAAGAAGGAGACTAATTGTTAAGAAATATAGCTTTTTCATGGTTTATTAAAGTGTAGATTATTTTATAGTGATTTCTTTTTTCGGGTAACCTGCCAGAAAAATGTATGTTCCACCCGGTCAATATTTGATCCCTTTGATTTATCAATGACTTTCTTACCGTCGCCTCCAAAGTAAGTTTTACCGTCGCCGAATTCTACAAGAAGATCGGGTGGTATTTCTGCCTTATCCTCAGTATCCTCCGGTATTTCCACATCAGCCGGGAGCGGAGTTCCCAGGTTTTTTAAATAAGTTCTTAAAGACTCAGACACACTCTTCATTGTCGGATCAGGAATCAGATCTTCGACTGGTCCCGGAGTAAACTGAGTGGACATCTCGTCTGTTTTGTGTGAAAAATTCTCAATTGGTTCGCTGCCATCAGGATTCCAGCTCCTTCCGGTCGTTTTCTCAATCTCATCCCATTGAAATTCTACCGGAAATCCACCTGTAACTATTTTGACAACTTTGTTGGTTTCCTTATCAATGATCAGGATAATATTTGACTGCAATAAATAATCTTTTTCCGGAATTTTCCGGTTAACAGGATTCTTGTTAATAGTCCTGGTCTTTTCAAAACCGAAATTCCCGTGAGATGCATAACCATAGTCCTTCAATCTGTATGAAGCATTAAAGGAGGAAAGGTTAATATCAAGAGGGCGATAATATTCCCACCGTTGATTAAACATGGGCATGTCGCCGGAGTTCTCGAGCTTTAGAGGGACATAGAATGAGGCTTCACTTCTTTCGCTCAGTGAAAAATTTCCTTTTTCGATTCCGTCGCTATGCTTATTTGTAAATGATGAATTTTGGGTATTTGTAGACCTGCCTCTTATTGTCAGTGTTGCTTCATAATCAAGAGGTTTGACATTTATGGTCGCTTCACCTTTCACCTCTTCGGGATAACCGGGAGGGGTAAAGGTGGCACTGATCCTGATCTGCTTATCCTTCTGGCCGGCTTTATAGTCAATAAAGGCTACACCAACTTCATTCAATATCATCTTTCCTGATTTATGGCTGATGGTCCCGTCCACAAGCCCGGTAACTTTTACCTCGACTTCCTTACCGGAACATGAGAGGTATTCATTCCCATCTGGATCTTTTTCATGCAGGTCTATCTGAATTGACGTCTGTTCCCCATTGTGGATCTTATTCCGTTCAGGCTCAACCTGGAGCTCAAGGCCAAGCACTTTGATTTCACCTTCGACCTCAATCAGAGAGTGATTGCCTATTCCGCATGTCTTAAATCTGGGTTTCTCAATTGTAGGTTCGATGCCTTTCTTTACTTTATACTGGCCAATGGCTCCAAGATCTTCGCTTGTAAACACTGTTGAAAAAACTCCCCAATCAGGTCCTAACTGACACCTGTCTCCGGGGTCATCTTTATATTCAAGGCGTTCCATCTCCTTCAAGAAATAGACCGGTTGGCCGTTGAACTTATCATAGACATATTGGCCATGGCAGTTCTTCACTTTTATATATACTTCGGTTTTCCTTGATTCCTCATCAAGAACAGACAGGAACTCTTTCTGATACCTGATTTCCATTTGTGGTTCTCTTGCCGGGGCCGGATGTTTGGTCTCCCATTTGTCAATAGTCTGGTCCAATGGCCAATTGTAATGATGGATTAAATTTTTTATGAGCTGGTATACATTTACTTCTACGGCGTTCTGCATAGAAATGATGTAACTCATTGACGGCACACAGGGGGAGCAGACAACAAGTGCACTTGTCATCCGGAAGGCTATTTGCTGACTCCATACGGGTGCCCTGTACTCAGTCACTTCCCATCCTGTCACCGGATCTGTAAATTTAACTTCATAAGGCGGGATAATTTCATCTTTATCGACTGTCCATGGTCCAATTGAAAATCTGAACTGAAGGTCCATATCTGCATTCGGATTTGACTTAGCCAGGAAGAACTCGAGATCACGATACCCCGCACTGTTCAACTCTGTCAGGATATTTGACTCAAGTTCATTTATCCATCTTCCCTGTGAAAAGTCCTTTCCATGTTTTTCATTAAGGTAATTGGTTGTAGTATCTCCAAAAAAAATATGATCTACATATACTCCTATCTGAAGGTTAGGGCATTTGTCCTGTCCGTCGACCAGGCTGGTTGATAAAATTATAACAATTGCTGCACTAATAAATCTATACATTATAGTTAACATTTATTGATTTATGCACTTTTGTTAAGAGCTTCTTTTTAAGGTCGTTTTCTCAATCCTTCTTTTGTATACTTATTTACTGAAAGAAAGGGGAGAGGCTGGGGAAAAATAAGAAAGTGATACTGCTTGTAAGCAGGTCAGAAGCACTCTCCCCTTATATCTTTTTATATAAAACATATTATAAATATCTACAGCTTTTCGAACTCAATATCTTCCCACGTATCCTCCGTATCGCTGTCTTTGTTCATATCACGGACGAGCCACAGGTAATCTTCATCAGCATCGGCTTCACCCGTATAAACCTCCAGAAGTCCGAGAGCAGCATACCCGTTATATTTCGCTGACCCCTTTGCATACCATTCAACTGTTGAGGTGCACTTGTCTGAAGCATCCTTCAGACATCCCCCAAAGGCAGTCAGCGTGAAAGTTATCTCAGTTCCTTTTACCGAGATATTTCCTCTCATTCCAACCAGTGACATAACGCTGCTTGAGTTGTCGCGCTGGTATACAATGACTTCCTCGTATGTGGATTTTGTAAGTTTAAGTGTATGAGTAGTATTAATAACCACATCACCAGAATAGATCTTATCCTTGAATTGCCAGGAACCAATAAAGAGAGGATCTTCTTTCAATGTTTCGCACGATGGAATTAATAATAGCACCAGGAATAGAATAAATTTAGATTTTATTGTTCTGCTGTTGATAATTGGTTTCATGACTCATAGTTTTTGTGATAATCAGTTTTTTACTAATTCAACCCTGCGGTTGGCAGCTTTCCCCTCAGCCGTATTGTTAAGTCCGACTGGTTTGGTTTCGCCCCATCCTTTACTTGATAACCGGCTCTCTGAAATGCCCATTTTTGTAATCTCAGTAACAACAGCCTGAGCCCTTTTTTCTGATAGTACCTGATTTGAAGCATTATCACCGTCACTGTCGGTATGCCCCTCCACACTTAAGTTAAGTTCAGCATGATCTTTAAGAAGCTGATATATTGAGTTTATCACTCCCATCGATTCGGGTTTAATAGTAGCTTTGTTTACATCGAAGCGTATCCCGTTAGTTACAATTTTCCCGTCCGACATAAGTTTGTCATACAGCTTAACAGCGCCCTCGGCTATCCTGATGTTCTTAATAAAACGATTCTTACCTTCTGTTCCTACAGTGTTCATTGCATCACAACAGATGGTAAGCCCTTCGGGATTTATGCCAAGATTCGGGATATTGACTACCCTGGAATCATCAAGGTACACCTTAAGTGCACGGGTGTTAAAAGAAATTGCAATATGCCTCCAGAATCCATTTGTTATTTCACCCTTTTCCTCTTCACCCGGATAATACCCTTCGCCTGTTCCATGGATCCCTGCATGGTTTGCATTGATAATAAGTGCATCAATATCTATTTTACTTTCACTCTGATTTTTATGATCCCAGAAATCCACAAGGTACTGGCAGTATTCTTCAGGCTCAAACCAGCAATCAAACTCAATAGTGAAGAGATCTGGAAGATTATCTTTTGCCGGTTCTTTCAGGAATGGGACAATACAGGTGCTGGCTTCTTTGAAATAGATAACATTTTGTTCACCAAAAGATGCATTCTCAGCGCTCCCCCCACCTGCCAGATCCCATCGGGAAGGAAACTCTCCGTTTTGTTCACCCTCCTGCGCGTCTTCGAATATTATTTTTTCTCCGGGAACAAAATCATATTTATTCCATTTAAGTGAGGCCTGGGGAACTGAAGATCTTCCTGTTCCGGTTTCGTTTTCAGGGGAAGGGTTTGACTCATCGGCATCAGATTCAGATTCTTTATTGTTATTCTTTTTAATATCCTTCTTTTTAAAGATGCCTTTTACACCATCTTCAATTTTATCAAAGCCGGCATCTATAACCCTGTCGGTGGCATTGTTTGCACGGTTATCAGCTTCATTGTTCACCTTGCCTTTAACATCCACCTTCACCTGGGAATCAGCTTCCTGGAAAAGGAACATCATAAGAGCAAAGACTACTGAAAAACTCACTGGATATTTCATAGCATTCTGGTTTTTCACTGAAGATATACCATAGATGCAGTATGAACCAACAGTAAATGAGTAAAGAGGGCTTTTGAATTAGAATTTGACAGGTTATTCGTAGAGATGAGCGTGAATTGCCTGAAGAACCTGTTTCTTCATATTAGGCGACACCGGAATTTTAACACCATCTTTCAGGAGAAGATAACCACCGTCTTTTTTAAAAAACTTATCGACAAAACCGAGATTGACTATATGTGACTGATGCACCCTTATCAGTCCGGAAGAAGATAGCAATGCCTCAAATTCTTTTATCGTTCGGGAAACCATTATCTTCCTGTTGTCCGACAGGAAAAACCGGGTATAATTACTATCAGCTTCAGCCCGGATGATATCGCTCAGCGAAACTAGCTGGAAATGGTCGGAAGTATGCAGAATTAATTTTTTGAGGATTTTCCGGCTTTGAAGGTTTTCATTCAGGGCCTGAAATTTGAGTTGCTGTTCTTCATTACTGATTATTGCCCTGGCCTTAAAAACTGCATTAGTGAGCTCCTCCGTATCCAGAGGTTTCAGAATATAATCGAGAGCACTTACTTTTATGGCATCAATAGCATACTCATTATGCCCGGTAACAAAAATGATCCTGAACGGTATCTGTACAAATTTTTTAAGAAGGTCAAATCCGGTACCATCAGGTAGTTCGATGTCGAGAAATACAAGTTCCGGATTATACCTGATTATTGCCTTGTAACCATCTTCAATTGTACCCTCTGATGCCAGTAAGGTTATTTCCGGGAAATTTACGGTAAGCAATGCTTTTATTGTATTTCTTACTTTGATCTCATCATCGATTATAATCGCGTTCATTTTTTATGCTTTGGTTACAGGAGGTTCATGCATAGACCTTTTTATACGGAAGCTTCATTAAAACTTTAGTGCCTGCTGCCTGGTCTTTGTCAAAAAGGTCAATGATTTCATAACTTATGTTTTTCTGACGGAGTGTTTTTCTGAAATTTTCAAGCCTTTCGGCAGTTACCTTAGTCGAAACTGATTTTTTATTCCGGCGTTCAGTAACTATTTTTTCAGCCTCCTTTCTCCCGATGCCGTTGTCGGTGACTTCAAGTATCATCAGGCCATTACTCAATCTATATGAGATTTTCAGTCGTCCCTTCTCTTTTAGCGGCAGAAGGCCATGTTCGATAGAGTTTTCAACACAGGGTTGAGTTAGCATCGGAGGAACGGAAATATTTTCCGGCTCAATATTATCATCAAGCGAAATAATATATTCAAATTCAGTTTCAAACCTTAATTGCTGCAGGTCGAGATAATATTTAACAGTTTCAATTTCCTTTTCAAGCGGGATAAATTCTTCCCTGGAATTTTCAAGGATATTACGCATTAATCGGGCAATTTTTGTCAGAAAAGTATTTGCCTTCTGAGATTTACCGGCAAGTATAAAATCCTGGACTGCACAGAGTGAGTTGAAGATAAAATGAGGATTCATCTGGGCTCTCAACAACCTTTGTTCGAGATCAATCTGTACATATCTCGATCGGAGCCGGTGGTGACGAATATAGAGAAAAGAGAAAAAGGCAACAAGAATCAGCAGGATCATTAATCCCCTCAGATAGAGATTCTTTTGTTTAATACTGTTTTCGTGAAGAAGACTTTCTTCCATCCGGGCATATTCAGTTGCTTTTTGTTTTTTATCAAAATCATATTGTATCTCTAAACGGGTAACCTGTTTCAAAAACTCATCATTACTGATACTGTCGCGAAGCTGCATATGTTTCTTCAGGTATCTGTAGGCAAGGTCAGGCTGATTAATTTTATAGTAAATATCGCTTAACAGGATCGAAGCATCTGAGACAGTCAGAGGATTTTTTTGCCTTCTTCCAAGTTCGTAAGCCTTCAGTGCATTCTGCAAAGCAGGTTGATAGTTTTTCTTTCTCCGCATCACATTTCCAAGGGTGACATAATAATCGGCAAGAGCCGGTGCATTTATTTCTGTTCCGATAGAAACAGCACGATTTACATACCATAATGCTGAGTCGGGTTTTGAAAGAAGTAGCAATGTTGAAGCGATATTATTACACAATGAAGCTACTCCCGAGGGAAGGTTCATCCGACTGTTAAGCCTGAGACTTTTTCTGAAATAAGAAAGTGCACTTACAAAATCGGACCTGGAGTTATAAATAGTGGCAATGTTATTGTAGGTCTTTGCCATCTCCCACAAGTCACCTTTCGATTCCGAAACAGGTAACTTTTTTAAATTGAATTCCAGAGCTTTATCATATTCTTTCTGGTAATAATACATTAATCCGATATTCCCATAAGCAAGTGCAATACCGTTGGAGTCCTTTTTGATTTCCCACAGTCGCAAGGCTTCAAAATAGGTGTCAATAGCCTGACCGAATAATGCCATGTCGGAATATATATTGCCAAGACTATTTGTGACATCGGCAAGCTGGAGAGTATCATTTATTGAACGGGCAATTTCAATGGCTTTTTCAATATGATTTCGTGCCTTTTCAAGATCTTTTTCCTGATTTGCCAGATAGGAGAGAACATTATAAGTATTTATAATTCCGGGCTTGAAATCTGCCTTTTCAAATAAACCAAGACACAGATTACAGTAATGTTCCGATTGCTTAAGATCACTCTTAAAACTATATACATAAGCAAGGGCATAACAGGACCTGCCCATCCCCATATTGTCAGCTAACAGCTCATAAAGATCATAAGCTTTTAGACAATAATAAAGCGCACTGTCACGAGGATTATACTTTGCCAGCCAGGCTGTTCCCAAGGCCAGGTATGAATCGGCGGCCCCCTTTTTATAGCTGAGGTACTCTGATTCAGAAAGAGCCTTATGAGCCATAATAATTGCCAGATCAGGATTTCTCCGGGCATTGCTTAAGGCATTTCGGGTATAATTATTGACACTGGAGGTATCGGGCTTATCCTGATACATTAAAGGATTATTCATCTCCGGGGAAAGGACAAGTAGAAAAAATCCTATAATTGCACCTAAGTCAGGCATTACTGAAGATAATAATCAATTTGTTTTTACCTAAATTACTAAAAAATATGAATAATTGATAATTGACAAAAAGCAAAATGTTGTTGGATTCTTATAAGTTCTAAAAGTTTCTATTAATACCTGAGTTGTAAACCGTCAGGGCCCTTCTTCTGGCAAATTCGTGATCAATCATTTTTTCAGGGTAATCCGGCCTAATATAATTATGGATCCATTTTTTTATATATTCCTTTCCGGGATCGAATTTCTTTTGTTGTGTTTCAGGGTTGAAAACTCTGAAATAAGGTACTGCATCGCAACCTGTACCTGCAGCCCATTGCCAGTTGCCGTTATTTGACGACAATTCATAATCAAGTAATTTCTGAGCAAAATAGGCTTCGCCCCACCTCCAGTCGATCAGCAGGTGCTTGCAAAGAAAGCCTGCTGTGATCATTCTTACCCTGTTATGCATATACCCGGTTTCGTTAAGCTGTCGCATCCCTGCATCCACCATCGGATAACCGGTTTCGCCATTGCACCATCTCAGAAATTCACTTTCATCATTTCTCCATTCAATATTATCATAAAGCGGCCGGAAATTATCCGTAACCACAGCAGGAAAATGAAACAATATCTGCATGAAGAATTCACGCCATATGAGCTCATTCAGAAAACTCATATTCTGCTTCAATGCCAGGCTCGCAATGTATCTTATGCTGACCGTACCGAATCTCAGGTGAGGCGAAAGGTAGCTGGTTCTGTCAATAGCAGGTAGATTCCTGTAATTATGATATCCGGGTATTACCGAAAGATCATACGGCTTAACCTTGATACTGCTTTCCCTGAAACCGGTTTTCTGAAGAGAAGGAAATTGAAATTTATGCTGGTAAAAATTGCTTTTCAATCCACTTTTCCCTGGTGTAAGACGAAAGGGGTTTTCATCCAGCTTTTTCATCCAGCGCTTCATGTAGGGTGTGAAGATTGTGTAGGGTTTGTTATCGGGCTTCAGAATTTCGTTTTCTTCAAAAATCACCTGATCCCTGAATCTAAAAAGGCTGATACTGTTTCTTCCCAACAGCTCTTTGATCTCATTATCGCGTTTTATGGCGTAGGGTTCATAATCCTTGCCGATAAAAACGGCATTGATATCAAATTCAGAAATCAGCTCCTGCCATTTCACCAAAGGATCTCCTTTGATGACACATAACGAACTTCCTGCCTTCTCAAGATTATTGTTTATACCTGACAGAGTTTTATAAATAAAGCTGATCCTGGCATCATCACGGGGGAGTTCACCGGTGATATTTGTATCGAAAATGAAAAGCGGCAAAACAGGCAAACCAGAAGCAAGAGCCTGCTCAAGTGGACTATTATCTTCAAGCCTTAAATCCCGGCGAAACCAGAAAATATTGATCTTCATCCTTTTTAGGATTTTTTTGCAGAATATTCCTCCACTCTTTCTGTTGTAAGCTTTGAGCTTATTATCACCATTGGCAGACCGGTTCCAGGAATTGTTGAGGCCCCGGTATAAAAGACGTTTTCGTAGACCTCATCGAAATTCCGGGGTCTGAATCCTCCGATCTGCATCATTTTGTGAGAGAGCCCCAGTCCGCTTCCGCAGTAGAGGTTAAACTGATCCTTCCAGTCGGCTGGGGTATAAACAGTTCTTGAAACTATCTCAGGCCGAATATCCTTCTTTATCCTTTTGGAAAAATCATCAATAATACTATCAACGATCTCATCCTTATCATCCCAGTTTTTCTTGAGCCGGAGATCGGGGACAGGACAGACGAAGAACAGGCTTTCACATCCTTCGGGTGCACAACCAGGATTTGACCTTGAAAGCACATTGACATAGTAATAAGGTTTTTCCATTATTTCGGGATTCTTAAAAACCTTATCGGCGTATTCCCTGTAATTATTTCCGAGATAATAATTATGATGCTGAATTTCAGGAAGCTTGCATTTTATTCCAAGGTATATCGTAAGGGATCCCATTGTCCATTCCATTTTGTTGAGCTTCTCCTCCGAAAACTCCCTGCGTTTAAAAATCCTGCCCCGGAAAACCGCAGCATCGGCGTTAATAATTATTATGTCAGCTCCCCATTTTTTGTAATTCCTGTCAACCAGGAATTTAAGTGTTCTGCCTTCCGAAATATAATCAGTGATCTCAGTATTATAAATTATCCTTACATTCTCTTTTTTCAGTTCATCAACAATTCCCTCAACAATCCTGTACATCCCGCCTGTCACATTATAATATCCATCGTGCATAAATTCGGTGTATGAAAGCAGTGTATAGACTGCCGGGGTATCAAACGGGGTCTTCCCCAGAAAAAAAGCAACAAGCGACAGGATCTCGCGGGCGTCATTCGATTTT
Organism: Bacteroidales bacterium; assembly: GCA_003520925.1. Taxonomy (GTDB): domain Bacteria; phylum Bacteroidota; class Bacteroidia; order Bacteroidales; family VadinHA17; genus LD21. The sequence continues at coordinate 9,873 of DOTV01000213.1, forward strand.
ACATATCTGGAAACCTGCTGCCAGAAGCTTCGGAATATAACAGGCAGATGAACCGGATTTACCTTCATCAATGTAAGCAGATACTGAAACATTGAGTCATAATTGCTCTTTATCACCACGTTGGTGTCGTGGTATAGACGCCTGCTCTTCTCAAGATACCTTCTGAATCCGGCTTCAAAAGCAGGTTCTTCTTCCCTGAACTGGTCGGCAAGCCTGCGTATCTCATTGTAGAGATGATATGTTTTGGGACTTCTGCTGAAGTTGACTGAATACAGGGGATCAAGCTGATAGTACTGAAAAGGCAGGTTGATATTGCAATCCTTTGCAAAATCAGTAAATTCATATGACATGCTGAAAAAACTTGGGCCTGTATCAAAAGTAAAGCCATCTTTCTCCAACTGGCCAAGCCTGCCTCCTGACATGCTGTTCTTTTCAATTATCTCCACATTATAGCCCTTCTTTGCCAGCCTTAATGCTGTCGCTAAACCTCCCAGACCGGCACCAGCTATCAAAACACTTTTTGCCATATATTTCAGTTCTCCATTTTCTTTAAAAGTTTCGGGTAAAGATCATCCCTGACATATGTAAATCCGGGTTCGAGATTCAATATATAATTATATGTCTTTTGTGCCGAATCATAATCCTTCAGATAAGTGTATGTCTGTCCGATCACTATCAGCAGACTCATGTAATTCCAGTTTCCTGCAACGGAATCCGGCTCTTTTTCAAGAAGCTCCCTTGCTTTAAGGTAGAATTCAAGGGCCTCCTTTTTTGATCCCCCGAATGTCGAAGGCATATAGAACTGAATATTGCCATGCTGAACATAGCCGAACCAGTTCTGCGGATCAAGCTTAAGAGCAGTTTTCGCACAATCCATACTTTTAAGTCCGTTTACCGGTGCGGTAATCGGATTCAAACCTATTCTGAATCCGTAAAAGGCCGATTTATAAGCATTGATAACTGAAAGACTGTACTTGTTCCTGTCAAGAATATCAAGATTTTTCTGAGCCATCCCAAGATATTTCTTTGCCTCATTTTTCTTTTCAAAACCAAGACAGTAACCAATATAGCCATACTGGTAGTTTACAAGCTCGAGCAAAAGCTCATCGCTTTTATTCGCAATCGCATCCATACGATCAATGACACTCTTCCACTGATCCATCCTGTTGTTTATATAGGCAGAATATATTTCAGTCTTGTAGCTTGCATTAACCTGCATTGATACAAAAAAAAGCATGAAAATACTCAGTCTATATTTCGCCCTTTCCATCGGAACTTTTTAAAATTCTTGTTTATGAATGCCGTGTAAATGAACATACCCAACGAAACCTGCAAAGGTACAATGAATAGCAGATTATAAAATATGCTTTGCCTGCTTGCTGCCGAAATAATAATCCTGGTCACCAAATAGATAATTATGTATGAAAATAAGAGTGCTGAAGAGAGCGAAAAAGCGATGAACAGGAATCCGAATGTGGTTGCAAACCAGAAAAGTACTGCAAGGACAAATGAATTACCGAAAAAGGCAATTACATTTTTTGAGAAACCTTCAACAGCATCACTGAAGCTTGTATACATTCTGCAGGTTATCGAATTGTCACCCAGAAGGCATGCAGTTTTAATCCCGTTTTCCCTGTAAATGCGGGCAATTGAAATATCCTCCGCTTTATCGTCTTTAACCATTTCATGCGCTCCTAGGGTCCTGTAACTTTCCTTATCAAAGAACATGAACTGCCCGTTAGCAGCTGAGAGTGAAGAATATTTAAGCTTCCTTACCAGTACCAGAGGAAGCAGAGAAATAAGGATATAGTTCATTACAGGGACAGTAATTCTTTCACCAGGGTTTATGATTATCTGCTTCGGGAAAATAGAAATCAGGCCAAGTTCATGCTTCATTGCGAAAGCTGCAGCTCTCCCGATAAGGTTGTTTCCTATCCGGACATCCGCATCCAGAAAAAGCATATACTTCCCATGAGCTTTTCCGGACAATGAGTGACAGGCAAAATTTTTTCCCAGCCATCCTTCCGGTAA
>DOTV01000255.1:0-1999 GCA_003520925.1 Bacteroidales bacterium
ACACAGCAGTATATTGCCTTTTATCCTGATGGTCTTCAGGGCTGGAGTAACTGGAGAAGGACAAATATTCCTGCTCTTCTACCTGCTCCCGATGCTACCAACTCTCCTAAAGTGATTCCACGCAGGTATATGTATGGAACAGCTGATTATACCCTTGCCAAAGCTGGTGTTGAGGCAGCTGTTACAAGAATAACAGGCGGAGATAAAATGGATTCAAAAGTCTGGTGGGATAAATAGAAATAATTTCACAATTATTGAAAACAAAATACAGAAAAAGTATGAAAACAATTCATAATATTAAAATCGCAATCGGTGTCTTGTTCATCGGGGCTCTGGCGGTTTCTTGTGTACCGGAGTCAGAAACTATGGGAGGTGCCGGTCAGACGCTTGTAAAATTGTATCCAAGCGGATTTAAACTGATTGCCTTTGATGCCAAGTCCACTTCGCAATCTGCTGAACTTTTTGCAATAAGAAGGGATGTAAACAACGAGGAAGCACTAAATTCTACCACAACAGTCGAACTGACACTTGATCAGGCTGTCCTTGATGCGTATAATACGGAGAATGAGACATCATTTGTAACATTACCTACATCTTTAGGTACAACCAATCCTGCTGTGACTGGAGGTAAAATGACAATTACTTTTGCTCCTGGCGAGTTCGCAAAATCTGTTGTAATTACTTGTCCGAATACAAATGGATTTGATTTTAGCAAATCCTACGCATTTGGATTTAAAGTTACTTCTGTGACAGGAACAGGTGTTCTTACCAAGAGCGGAGATAATGTTGTTGCCCAGGTACTTGTTAAGAATGCATTTGACGGAAAATATAAAATGAAAGGTTTTATCATGAGACCTGGTGATACCGGCGGTCTTGAAGGCTATTTTAAAGACTTTGCCCATTCATTAAATACATCAGGTGCAAAATCGGTCAAAATGAGTCCCAATCAGCTATGGGCTAACGGCGGAGGTGTTGGTGGAATAGGCACATGGGAAATTACTGTTAATGATGCCGGAACTCCTCCATGGCCAATTACAGTTACAGATCCTGTTGCTGTCAACTGGCTGATGGATCCCACATATCCTAACCGTTATGATCCGGCTACCAAGACATTTTATTTTAAAGTCAATTGGGGTGCTACAATTCCATATATTAGAGGTTGTACTGATACTCTGGTATATGATGGTCCGACTAAATAATTCCGATATTTAATAATTTAAAGAGGCTGATTTTTAAAGATCAGCCTCTTTTTTTTCTAATTTTGACTGTTACGGAATAATATTTGCGGGCCGGAGAATGTATTTAAATGATAAGGCTTTTATACCGAGTTTTTTTATGCTTAAAACTAATTAAAATGAAAAAAACAAAAAGTGATAAACTAATAGTGTTGACAGTCCTCTTAATTGTTTTTTGCTTTCTGTTCCCTGAGATCAAGGGACAATCAGGAACTTCTAATACTCTTCCACAGTTTCTTTTCCCGGGTTTTACCAAAAGCCTTGTTAAAATGAAGGATGGCAGGAAAATGACTGCAACCTTAAATTATAATATGGTCGATGAAGAGATGATATTTGACCAGAACGGTGTTTATATGGCACTGGAAAAACCTCAGGAGATAGATACAATTTATCTTCAAAACAGAAGATTTGTTCCTGTTGAGAAAGCTTTTTATGAGGTACTTATCAAAAGCGGAATTACTATGTTCATTCAGCATAAGAGCAGGTACAGTCAGAAAGGAACCCCGACTGCTTACGGCATGACCACAAAAACTGCTGGCCCTACCAAGGTGCTTTCAATGCAGGTCGGTAATCAGGTCAGACAGGTTGAGCTTCCCGACAATGTTGAAGTCACACCTGCAAATGTTTACTGGCTGTCATATAAAAACGGGATGTACAAGTTCACCACAGAAAAACAGTTTCTGAAAATATTTCCTGAGAATGAAATCAAGCTTAAGGAGTTTATGAAAACTAACAAGATCGACATCAAAGTCAGGGAAGATCTG
>DOTV01000255.1:2301-2937 GCA_003520925.1 Bacteroidales bacterium
GATAATTTGTTAAGAAAGGCAGGAGATTCCTCGCTAACGCTCGGAATGACACGGTATTTTTTTGTTGGGAGGAGGGAAGCAAAGGCGTTTCAATCAATGAAACGCCTTTGCTTCCTTCCTCAATCAATTATTAGAAATAATGTCATCCCGAATCACGTGTATCGGGATGAGGGACCTCCTACCCAAAAGCAAATCATTTTGAAATGGTTAATATATCCTGTAACTTATATTCTTAAAATCAAGATATTGTTACAGGTAATGTATTTATTGTATTACATATAATAATCATTGTGTTACAATAAATATCTTGTTTCAATTGATAAGCAGGATCTCTTTAATCCACTTTGCTACCTATGATTGCCAGAACAGCCAGCCTGATCCTGAACCCTGAAAGGGTTTAACAAAGGACCACATTAGTGGTGCAATATGAATAACCTCCGGTGAAACCGGAGGTGAGGACACCCTGATGATTATAAGCCCTGAAAGGGCGAGATATTGCACCTTAGAATGACTTCAGCATATTCAGCTCTTTCAGAGCTGATATATCTGTTGCAGCTTCCGCCCCCGGTTGCACCGGGGGTTATTCACATTTCGCCACAATTGTGGCTTCTTTGTTGGAACCGCTCCGCGGTTCAG
>DOTV01000224.1:0-9442 GCA_003520925.1 Bacteroidales bacterium
TTATCAGCATCTTTAATGTAAATGGGCGCACCAGAAGAGCATTTAATATTCACCCCGTTAAGGATGAGCCTTACATTACCTTTGTTATTTGCATTTACAACAATTTGCCCTTCAGTCAGCGATCCTGTTATTTTGTAAGTTCCGGCAGATATGAGGGTCACTTTTCCACCGCTGACAGTTGCCACATCAGGAATCACATTTATCGAACTTCCGTTCAGATTAACCTGAACTACCGTTGTTGTATCGTATGTATAAACATCAGTATCGTTATTGTTATCATCACCCGAGTTATCATCATTTTTTGCACATGCTGCAAACAGTGCCATAATCAAAATCGCGATTAACAGATAATTCAGGTCTCTTTTGATCATAATTTGAGAATTAAAGCTGAAACTTTTTTATTTCAGACTATTTATGCTTCTACAGTTTATAGACAATATACCCCCTTGAAATATTCTGGAATTTGATTAATTTTATAAGGATTAAAAAAATTAGTGTCAATGAACTACAGATTTTTGAGGGTGCTTGGTCTGACCTTTATTGGTATTTTTTCATGGCAGGCTATTTACAGTCAGAATATCGGGTTGGTCAGCATAAAGCATGCTGATGAAATAATAACTGTCGGCGGACAAGGAGCCGACCTTCCGGAGTTTACTTCAAAAGCTATTCAGATTGCACTCGATGCTATAAAGGAAAGAGGCGGAGGAATTGTAAAGCTTAATCAAGGCACCTTTAAGATAACCGGACCGGTGCGCATTTCCGACAATACGTCATTGACAGGATCGGGAAAAACTACAATCCTTCAGAAGTGCGATGGTTTTAAGACGAGTTTCATTATTGATGCTGACTGGGGTATGCTAAAAGCAGAGGTGAAGGATGCCAGCGGCTTCAGTATCGGAATGGGAATAGAGCTTTACGATGATGAACATAATCAGGGATGGGATGTCACAACTGCTGTAATAACAGATATACAAGGCAATACTATCTATTTTGACAACCGGACCGTAAATGATTACATCTCTTCATTGAACGGAACGGTTACAAACAGCTTCTCAATTATCGAGGTTGTTGATGACGAAAATGTTAAAATTTCGGATCTTGTCATTGAGGGGAATAAAAACTCAAATGATTACATAAACGGCTGCAGGGGAGGGGGGATATATATACATAAATCGAAGAACTGTATTGTTGAAAATGTGAAAATTAATGAGTTCAACGGGGATACCTTTAGCTGGCAGATAACAGAGAACATTACAATAAGAGGATGTGAGGCCGCAAACGGAAACGGACTTGGATTTCATCCGGGGACAGGATCGGATCATTCAATAGTTGAAAACTGTGTCAGTCATCACAATAAGGGAGACGGGATATTTTTATGCTGGCGGGTTCAGAACGGTATTTTCAGGAATAATACCTCATATGCAAACGGTGATAACGGGATCTCAATAGGTCATAAGGATACAGACAATATTTTTGAAAATAATCATGTTTATGAGAATGGTTCGCATGGTGTTTTATTCCGGAATGAGAATGAGCAGAACAGCGGCCACAGGAATACCTTTACGAATAATGTGATAGAAAATAACGGTGTCAGCAGGGAATCAGCAGGATTTTATATCGGTGGAGAAACACATGATATTAGAATTGTCAATAATACAATCCGTTCTGCAGGAAAAGGAAATCAGACCATTGCTATATTTATCGGAAAGAAATCTTCGAAAATTACCACAACCGAAAATAAGATTTCAGGATCAAAGGAAATTGTTTACGAAAAGTAAATACTTAAAATTCATTTAACCGCGGAGTTACACAGAGTTGCATGGAGTATGACACGGAGTCAAAACAGTGCAACTCCGGTAAAACTCAGAGAAACTCAGTGGTTAAGTTATATTTGACTTAGAATCCAGTTGAACCAGAGATTCAACCCTTCTCCTGTCTTAGCCGAAACTGTAATGAATTCCATTTGATGGTTTATCAAACGGGCATTTTTCATAAACTCCTCTGTACGGAAGTCAACGTATGGAAGGAGGTCCGATTTATTTATTATGCAAAGGTGCGATGTCTCAAATATCTTTGGATATTTAAGCGGTTTATCCTCACCTTCAGTTACACTAGCAATAAGGACACGTTTATGTTCCCCGAGGTCAAACATTGCAGGGCAGACAAGGTTACCAACATTCTCTATAAAAAGAACCGAACCGGCTTCAATATCCATTTTTTTCAGAGCAGCATCTATCATTTTGGCATCGAGGTGGCATCCCGATCCGGTATTTATCTGTATGGCAGGAGCGCCTGCTTTTTCAATCCGGTTTGCATCAATTAATGTTTGCTGGTCTCCTTCAATTACATATATTTTCCTGGAAGAGATCAGTTGACTTATTGTCTTTTCCAGAACAGTTGTCTTTCCTGATCCGGGCGAACTTACCAGATTGAAGCAGAGTACTTTTCTGCCTTCAAAAAACCTTCGGTTCAACCCGGCAGTCATGTTGTTCTGTGAAAGGATGTCGATGTCAAGGTCGATAATTTTCTTATGAGAATGATTGTGTTCATGCGGATGATCATGAGTATGCCCATGATCATGTTCATGGGTATAGTCACTGTCGTGATTATGTGTATGGTTCGGGTCGTAAATCACGAATTCGCCGGGTTTCCCACATCCGCAGGTTTCGCACATAATAAGTAATTTTAGTTAGAGCAGAAATTTACATTTTTTTTCACCCGGCTCCCATCAATCATAAAAGCTTATTCTTCTTCAATCAATAGTGATTTCACCCTGAATTCCGTCCCGTTTGTCTTAACGATATGAAGCCTGGTTTTCTCAAGAATTGAGCCTTCAGAAAGCATACCAAGGGCTGATTTAAAAGCATCAGCTTCAACACCGCTGAAATTGCCAACTTCAATTGTAATCTCGCTGACTGATAAAGTTTTGTGTTTTTCAGCCTCACATTCAGCAATCTTAATTACTTCAGTTGCCAGTGAAAACTCGTGCATGGTTTAAAGTTAACAGGTCAGAGAGTTATTAATATACGCATGCTGAAATTTTATCTGAAATGCCAAAGTTCAGGATTTCTCCCCTCTGACGATCTCTTCCTTCTCCCTGTCCCAGTACATTGTACGGCCCTCCAGGTATGCCCTTGTTCCCATGTGGGCTGTCATTGCCTCCATAAAAGCCTGGTCGATGTTGCATGAAGGGGTTTGTCCCTGCCTGATGCACTCGAGCCACTCCCTGATGTGCAGGTGAGTAGTGTCGTAACGCTTGCCGTCGACATAAGTGTAGAGCAACCCGCGTTGCGCAAAGTAAAGTTCTGTGGCAGAAGTTACTGCATCGACTTTGCTCTGTCCGGGCACATAAGTGAAGAATGATTTATCGGTCGGGATGATGCCCTGTTTTATCTTCTCTGCATACCGTTCCGAATCGCTGTCAGCTGTAATGCTAAGGATATTTGAAACCTCCATGGATGCATCGTGACCCATAAAAACTTTGCCCCTGTTTCTTGAACTCGCCAGTGTTGCGCTATAAAGCATGGTGAGATTCCTGTCGGGCCATTCGAAGGTAGTCTGTAAAACATCAGGTACTGTACGGCCGTCTTTGAAGAAATATACTCCTCCTGATGAAGTTGCAGATGCAGGTATTCCCAGGTGCATGATCTGATTCACTGCATCATATTCATGGGTGAGAAGATCACCTGAAAGCCCTGTACTGTAGTCCCACCAGCAGCGCCAGCGAAAGAACCTCTCAAGACTGAATTTGTCACGCTGCTCAGGTCCCATATAGCGTTCAAGCCCGAATGACTTCATATAGTCATTGTACTCCTTTACTCTTGCAGGATCGCCTTCAAACTGTTTCCAGTCGATAGTCTGTGGATTCGAACCTTCGATTATCGGATAAACCCATGCCCCGTTGGGAGTATTGCGGTTAGTGCAAACCTGTATAAGATTAACATGTCCAAGCAGGTTGTTACTGATTATCTCCTCAGCTTTCTGATAACAGGCTGTCTGCCTGCCCTGATGTCCCAGCTGAAATACGATTCCTGATTCTTTTACAGCCTGCCGGACCAGGTAGGTTTCAGGAACCGTCCAGGTTGCAGGCTTTTCACAGTAAACATGCTTGCCTGCCTTTGCAGCTGCAATTGAAATTGTCCCGTGCCAGTGGTCAGGGGCTGCGACAACTACCGCATCAATATCATCGGCTGCAACAAGTTCCTGCCATGTACGGTAACGTTTCGGAAGAGGACCAAATTTCCCGTTTGTTCCTTCGCGTTTAATATTGGAGCCTGTCAATTGAGCAGATTCACTGTATACGTCAAAAATATCGCATACCCCGTTTATTACAACATTCAGATTACCCTGCTCCATGAACACATCGTAGCGGGTATCATCAGGATTTACCTCTTTGGCTTTGACCAGGCTGTCCATATATGATGGTTCGGCGAACCCCAGTGCTCTCATCAGCTGTTTGCCCCTGATTCCAAAACCGACCAATCCTATGCGGATCTGCTTCCCGTTTTCAAGCGGTTGCAGGAATACGGCATTTTTGGTGCTCAGCTGGAAAACGTCTGAGATATCGCGGTCCAGAAGGACATTTTTTCTTGTTTTGACCAGTCCATAGGCCATGGCACCTAACAAAGGAACCGTGGCAAGTGTTTTTATTACATCACGGCGGCCGATAGCAGATGATTTTTTTGTTTCAGTCTTTTCTGAAGCCTTTTTTATATTATCTTTTTCCATAGTATCAGATTATGAATTTACGAAAACCAACCGGCAATACTCTGACCAGAAAATGGTCGATCCCAATCACCCTGGCGGCAGGAAAAACGAAAAGAACGCCTAAAGCTGCGAGCTCGATAAGGTTCTTGTCGACCAGGAAATAGGAACCTTCAAAAGCCATCATATATTTAACGCCGATAAGGGCCGGGTGCGAAAAAGTGTAAAGCAGTAACAGCAGAATTCCCCCAATAACTGATAAACGGGTAAAACACCCGAGCAGCAAACCTAAACCAATAAGCACCAGTGCCCATTCGTTAAGAAAATCGATGTATTTCATTGTTCCGGCATTGCCGGCCATATTAATGAATATTGAACGAAACATTCCCTGTGAGTCCAGCAGGTAAGAGGTAGCAGTCCAGTGCGGATTAAGAACCTTTACCATTCCTTCGTAAAGAAAATGCCATCCGATGAAAGTGCGCAGCACCAGCAGCCATGTCAGCTGAGCTTTTGTGTAGTTATTTTCCATAATTTAATAATAAGTAGACATTCTGTTTTTTAACGACATTAGGGTTATAAAAATAAAAAAAATAAACTTAATCGTTTTGATATTACAATCTTTAAAGCTTGGGAAATTTTATTATAGGGATATTAGATGGGAAACAGCAAGGTGGATTTGACTGTTTTACCGGGAAAATTTAATTGACTTTGGCTTATGAAGAGCGTAACTTTGACTACGGTAGTTATTTAATTAAAAAACGGTTTCGATGAAGACTATAGTCGAATTGCTTGAGAGCAGTGCTCATAAGTATGCCGGTAATCCTTATCTGCTGGAGAAAAAATCAGATAAGTACGAGGCGACAACGTACAAGGAAACCAGGGAACAAACCTGGGAAACGGCTGCAGGTCTGCTGACTCTTGGATTAAAAAAGGGTGACAGGGTGGCATTATTGTGCGAAGCCCGCACCGATTGGGTAATTAGCGAGCTTGGTGTCCTGTATTGCGGAGCCATAAGCGTGCCTCTTTCCATCGCTCTCAGGGAGGGTGCTGATCTGAAATTCAGGATTGACCATTCAGAATCAAGATGGATCATTGTCTCGGGACTTCAGTATGACAAGATTAAAGCAATCAGGCGTGATCTGACGAATCTTGAAAAAGTCATTCTTCTCGACCCACAGAAAAGCTATTTAAACGATGAGATTTATATAGGTGATGTCAGGAAAACGGGAGATAAGTATCTCAAAGAGAATCGTGAAAAATTCATGGAAAGGATTAATTCGGTCGGGCCGGATGATTATGCAAACATCTGCTACACATCCGGAACAACAGCCGATCCGAAGGGAATAATACTGTCTCACAGAAATTACACCGCCAATATTGAACAGACCCTTACACTGATGGATGTTCCCGAATGGTGGACGACACTGCTTATCCTCCCATGGGACCACTCGTTTGCCCATACAGTAGGAATCTACATAATGATGGCGGTTGGTGCGAGCCTGGCCGCTGTCCAGTCGGGCAAATCATATCTCGACAGCCTTAAAAACATTCCAGTAAATATAAAAGAGGTCAGACCGGTCTTTATGTTCAGTGCACCTGCCCTGGCAAAAAACTTCCGCAAAGGGATCGAAAAAGGTATCAGGGAAAAGGGACCGGTTATTGAAAAGCTTTTCAATCATGCTTTGAAAATTGCCTACAGTTACAATGGTATTGGATGGGATAAAGGTAAGGGAATGAGAATATTCCTTAAACCTTTATACAAGCTGTACGACATTATTCTATTTAAAAAGATCAGGGAGAACTTTGGCGGAAGACTTAAGTTTTTCTTTGGCGGAGCTGCCCTTCTTGATATTGAACTTCAGAAATTCTTTTCCGCAATAGGTGTACCCATGCTTCAGGGATATGGTCTTACTGAAGCATCTCCTGTAATTTCAGGAAATATGGAAAAACGGCATAAATTCGGATCATCGGGTTTTCTTGTTAAAAACCTCGATCTGAAGATCTGCGATGAAGAGGGTAATGAACAAACTGTGGGTAAAAAGGGGGAAATAGTGATCCGGGGGGAAAATGTAATGAAAGGGTACTGGAAAAACGAAAAGGCCACAAGTGAGGCAATCCGCGACGGCTGGCTCCATACAGGCGATATGGGATACATGGATGAGGATGGTTTTCTTTTTGTTATTGGAAGATTCAAGAGCCTTCTGATTTCTGACGATGGTGAAAAATACAGCCCCGAAGGAATAGAGGAGACGATAACTTACCGTTCAAACCTTATAGAACAGATGATGCTGTATAATAACCAGAATAAGTATACTACTGCATTACTGGTCCCAAATGCGGAAGCATGCAAAGCATGGGCCAAAAGCAATAACATTGATCTGGTTGGTCCGAAAGGACCTGAAGCTGTTCTGAATGAGATAGAATCAGTTATTAACCAATATAAACAGGGAGGTATACATGATGATATGTTTCCATCAAGATGGCTCCCGTCCTCAATTGCAATCCTTGATGAACCTTTCAGTTCCGATAATAAACTGATTAACAGCCTCGGAAAACTGGTAAGGGCGAAAGTTGTTGATCGCCACAAGGACAGGATAGACTATTTGTATACTCCTGAAGGTAAAAGTATAGTAAATCAAAATAACCTTGCTGCAATAAAGAAAGTGTTAGGGATTATTCAGTAATAGTGCGACAAGCATAGCCTGTGCCGGGTAAAATTAGCGGACATTGCCTGATAAGATACTTTAATTATCTTTGAAAAGACGCAATGAGGAAACCTGCACTATATTACCTGACTTCAACCTTTTTTCTGATTTTATTTCTTAGTTTGTCATCAGAATCTGTTAATGCATCCAAGGCATTTGCAAATTCAACCGAACAGGATACTGTTGATATCCATGCCCTGCTTAACGGAAGAATATGGCTGAATCATTTTTCAAAGGTAACCGGTGACCAGTTCTTTCTGACAGATAAGTATATTACAGGATCGGTTACGTTTAACGGAAGAAGATTTGATAACCTTAACCTTAAGTATGATATTTACAGTGACGAGCTGTTGTTGAGCATTGAATCACATCCTGTTATATTGCTGAATAAGGAGATGACCGACAGCTTCAGCCTTGGATTCGGGAACAGGTCGTATCATATAATAAATGCCGGTACTGATACAATGAGTGCGCTAAAAGGTTATGTAAACCTGCTGTATAAGGGTCCTTCGGCACTGTATGTCAAATACAAAAAAATAATACAACCGCAAGCTGATGAAGGTAAATATGACCTTTTTTACCAGGAACATGTTGTTTTTTTGAGAAAGGGTTCCGGAATTGTGCCGGTGAATGGCAAAAGAAAGCTTTTTAAACTGCTGGGAGATAAAAAGAAAGAGATCAGGGATTATCTGAAAAAAGCGGGGATTAAGGTTTCTCAGAAGGATCCGTTCACTTATATTCCCGTGCTTCAATTTTATGATGATATTTTGAAACAGTAAGAATAGAATGAGCATAAAAGCATTTTTTGCTGTTGTCTTTTTTTTAATATTCCCTGTTGTCAATTCTCAGGAGGAATATGTCATTGACTGGGATATTGATGGTCAGTCATTTGAAGATTTCGTACTTAAAGCTGAGTCGCAATTCCCGGTAAAATTCTTTTATAACGATGAATGGGTTAAAAACCTGACACTTGGCAGGTATGGCAACAGACCGGTCCTGACTCAAGTGCTTGAAACTCTTTTACGCAGGGATTCAATTTACTGTTACGTAAATAAATCGGGGAATATTATCCTTACGAAAGGGTTTAAAATCAAGATTGCGGAAGAGGAAATGGCTGACAGCAGCAGGTATATTCCAGGTATCGATTATTCCGGTACTGAAGAACTTAACAGCGGCGGAGGAAACCTAGTTCTGGATATCGGAAATCCGGCAGACAGGAACAGGTCAGGAAACATAACATTATCAGGGACTATAATAAACCGCGACACCAGGGAACCTGTCGCCGGTGTAACCGTTTATATTCCTAAACTTTCCGCAGGAACTATTTCAAATGCCTTCGGATTCTACTCTATGAACATACCAAGGGGTAACTATTCAGTAAGGTTTACATTCATAGGAATGAAGGAACGAACCGTTGATCTGAATCTTTTTGGTCCGGGTGAACTTAATCTGGAAATGACCGGCGTTCTTATTCCGCTGAAGGAAGCGGTAATAACAGCCGAAAAGGACATAACACTTCAACGCCTTGAAGTCGGCGTTGAAAAGATCAACATAAAATCATTCAGACTGATGCCTACCTCAATGGGAGAATCGGATATCACTAAAAGTGTTCTGCTTATTCCGGGGGTTCATTCAGTTGGCGAGGGATCGGCAGGATTTAATGTAAGGGGTGGTTCCACCGATCAGAACCTGATCCTTCTATATGGTGCCCCGGTATACAATTCATCACATTTCTTTGGTTTCTTCTCGGCTGTTAACCCCGACATAATAAAGGATGTTACACTTTTCAAGGGCGGCATACCAGCAAGGTATGGCGGACGGCTCTCATCAGTGCTTGACATTATTCCAAGGGATGGAAACAGAAGGGAATTTAATGGCAATGCAGGAATAAGTCCTGTTACAACTCATTTTGTTGTTGAGGGTCCTCTGAAAAAGGATACTCTCTATTACCTTATTGCCGGCAGGACAACCTATTCAAACTGGATTCTCGGAATCATTGAGAACCCAGCCCTCAGAAACAGCCGGGCATCCTT
>DOTV01000224.1:9765-16366 GCA_003520925.1 Bacteroidales bacterium
CTTATTACAGTAATGACTCATTCAGGCTGAATTCCGATTCAACTTATAATTATCAGAACAATATTACCTCTTTACGCTGGCGTCATTTTTTCAGCAGCCGGTTTTTCTCCTCATTTATTGTAAACAACAGTTTTTACAGATACAATATATCAAGCCTCAGGGTCCCACAGGAAGCTTTTAGCCTCACCCACAGAGTAAACAGCAGCGGGCTTAAAGCTGATTTCAACCTGTTTAACGGCAGGCATGAAATAAATTTCGGATCGGATATTAACAGGTACGATATAATGCCTGGCAATTATCTGCCAGCAGATGATTCATCGATTGTAATTCCCAGTTCAGTTGAAAGGCAGAGGGCAATCGAGACAGCTTTATATGTTGAGGATAAATATATCGTGACAAATTATCTTTCAATAAATGCCGGACTGAGGGTTGCTTCATTTTTTGCGATGGGTCCTCAGACGGTTTTAATATATGATCCATCTTATCCTAGAAGTGTGTCATCAGTTACAGACACAATCAAATTTGGCAGGCTTAAGAACTACAAAACCTATTCTGGCCCTGAATTACGGCTATCAGCGAACTTCAGGCTGAACGATAACAGTTCAGTTAAGCTGAACTACAATCGTACATATCAATATCTTCATTTGCTTTCAAATACAATTTCGATATCTCCAAGCGATATATGGAAACTCAGTGATTTTAATCTGAAACCACAGTCATGTGACCAGTATGCTGCCGGTTATTACAGGATGCTCAATAAAAATAAAATTGAAGCATCTGCCGAGATCTACTATAAAAGGATTAACAACATGGCCGACTTCAAGGGAGGCACCGATCTTGTTATGAACCAATATGTTGAAAGGGATCTGATTAATGTATATGGAAAAGCCTACGGATTGGAGCTTCTTGTGAAAAAGCCGGAGGGAAGGATACGCTGGAGCTTCAGCTATACATATTCGAGGGTATTAATCAGAAGCAAAGGATCGTTCGATGAAGAGCGGATTAATTCAGGCAAGTGGTTCCCTGCCAATTTTGACAGGCCACACGACCTTATTCTTACTTTCAATTATCTCTATTCGAGGCGTGTGAGCTTTTCAGCAAACTATAATTTCAGCTCGGGCCGCCCTGTAACCTACCCGATATCCTTCTTTACAATCGGAGATATTGTTCTTACAAATTATTCGGAAAGGAATAAGTACCGGTTACCATTTTATTCAAGGTTTGATCTCGCGGTTAAAGTCAGCGGCGACCTTAAATCGAAAAGAATAGCCCACCCTTACTGGATATTTTCTGTTTATAATGTGACCGGACGTGAAAATGTCTATTCAGTCTATTTTAAGAATGTAAGAAACACTGTGAGAGGTTACTATCTGTCAGTTTTCGGGAGACCTATTCCCTCTATTTCTTTCAACTTTGATTTTTAGATTAATATGAATGGTCAAAGGATCATAGGATTCGGTTTATTACTTTTGTTTATTACAGGATGCAGCGTTGAATTCATTCCTGAAACAGAGGATATTAAAGATCAGCTTGTCATAGAAGGAATGATCACCGATCAAAACCGGATAAACAGGATCAGGCTATCAAGATCACTTCCTGTCGGAAAACCTATACTTAGGAAGCCTGTAAAGGGTGCTGTTGTTACAATTACAGATGAGAATGCAATTATTACGACCCTCACAGAATCACCGGCAGGTACATATTCAACCGATTCATTATCATTCCGTGGCCGGATCGGGGGAAGTTATTCACTCACAATCAGGATCAATAATTTAACCTATCAGACCGATTTTATTGAAATGAAACCTGTCCCTCTGATTAATTCGCTCTATTATAAGAAAGAGGTGATTACCGCGTCAAGCGATTCAAATGATATTGATGAAGGATGCAGGATATATGTTGACAGTTATGATCCTACAGGTAAATGCTTGTTTTACAGATGGGATTATGTCGAAACCTGGGAATACCGTATTCCATACGCTGTCAAAAATAAAGTCTGCTGGGTCACCGAGAGGTCAGACGAAATCCTGATAAAGAATACATCAGTTTACAGCCAGGCCAGAGTCTCAAAATACCCGATCCGGTTTATATCAAATGAAGGTGACAGGCTGAAGGAAACTTACAGCATACTTGTAAATCAGTATTCACTGAATGAGTCTGAATATGATTTCTGGGCAAGAGTACAGAATATTTCGCAGAAAGTTGGAAATCTCTATGATATGTCACCAATGGCTATCCCCAGCAATATAAAGTGCTGTGAAAATCCGGATGAAAGAGTGCTGGGTTATTTCAGTGTTTCGGCAGTCAATCAGAAAAGGCTGTTTATCAGGGATAATTTCCTTGGATTACCAAATTTCTTTATTTACTGCGCCACCGACACTCTCAGGGGAAGGCTGCCTGATGCCGGTTTGAACAGCGAATACTGGGTAATTGAAGATTATGGCGATGAAATTCCTCCGTTCTGGATAATTTCGACATTCAGGGAATGCGCAGATTGCACTACCAGGGGAACAAACGTTATGCCGCCGTTCTGGCACGAATTCAGAAATGGTAAACAATGAAATGGATTATAACCATAATAAGTTTTTTTTTCCTGGAGCTCCTTTTTTCATTATACAGGCTTGAGGCTCAGGTATATTTACATATCGACAGAAGCAAATATATTGCAGGTGAAGATGTATGGTTCAGTATTTACTCTGTTGATCCGGTATTGGGAAAGCTCTCCTCAAAAAGTTCAATTGCGTATATTGAACTGATAAATCCATGGAACAGGCCATTGATACAGAAACGTTTCCAGCTTACTGACGGAAAGGGTGAAGGAAATTTTTTGCTACCCGACTCAATCAGCTCAGGAACTTACATTGTCCGGGCTTATACAAGATGGATGGAAAATCTTCTCCCCGATAAATGCTTTATATATGAAATCAATGTTTTCAATCCATTCGGGGAACGCTATTTCTGGCTCAATACAGATGGTAAAGGTCCATCATCTGAAACCCAGGCACAATTAACCGGCAAAAAGGAAAGTAAATTATTTCTGGAAACTGATTCAACTTTTGGCAGGAGGGAGAAGGTTTCCTTGAAGATCCGTATTCTCAACGGAAGTTCCGCTTTGGCAGGAATCTCTGATCTGAGCATTTCAGTTGCACCTGCTGATGTTTCTTTTTCGTCAGGATGGTTAAATGATTTTTCTGTTCCGGTTCCATATCCAAAACAAATCAGGTTCGAGACAAATGAACATTATCTTTCCGGAAGAATAAGATACAGGGAAAGCAATACAGCAAATTCATCACATTTCCTTTATATGTCAGTTCAGGGCAAGGTGGCTGAATTTGATTATGCGGTCATTGATACTTCAGGCCGTTTCACTTTTATCATGCCCCTTGATAATAAATCCAGAAATCTGATTCTTCAGCCTGAAAATGCGAATAATAACATGATTCTTGAAATTGAACCATCTTTTTCCCGGAGATTACCTGTTTCACAGGTCATTAAAGAGTCAATTTCCGATTCACTCACCTCTGAATTTTCTGAATTGAGCTTTAATTACCAGGCCGGTAAAATTTATGGTACAGGCCTGAAAAAAGAGCGTGTAGAAAAAGAGGAAAATAATAATAAAAAGAAAAGATTTTACGGCATACCCGAGATGGAAATATTTCTGGACGATTATATCAGTCTTCCGGTTATGCAGGAGGTCTTTTTTGAACTCGTTCCTGGAGTCCTGCTCCGATCGATAAAGTCGGGTTATGACGTGAAAATTATAAATCCTCTTACCGGCAACTATTATGCAGAGCCGCCACTTGTCATGATTGATGGGGTGATAATCAATGATCTGACTGTACTGGGTGATCTCAATCCTGAAAAAGTTGAAAAAATAGAAGTCGTTAAAACACCTTATCTTATAGGTGACCTCGTGCTGCATGGTATTGTAAATGTTATTACACGCTCGGGTGATTTCAGCAATATAACCTTACCCGATTATACAGTTGTTTTGCCTTACAGGGTAATTGATAATTATGATTCATTTATTGCACCTGAATATTCTGACAAACGTAAGAACCAGGAAAGAATGCCTGACCTGAGAAATACTCTTTACTGGAATCCCTCGATTAAAACAAACAGCAGGGGAGAGGCTGAAACCGGATTCTGGACATCAGACCTGCCAGGTACATATACCATAAATATCCGGGGGATAACATCAACCGGAGAAAAAGTATCACTCAATAAAACATTCGTTGTAAGATAAAGAATACATAAATTTTCAATAAGTATGAAATCAATAAGACTTCTCTTAATAATTCTGGTACTGACCGGACTGAGAGTATCTGGCCAACATGAAGAACAAATCTATATTCCTGATCCTGATCCATTAATTCAAAAAAGAATAGATCAATGGCAGGACATTAAATTCGGATTGCTTATGCACTGGGGACCTTACAGCCAATGGGGCATAGTTGAATCCTGGTCAATCTGTCCGGAAGACGAAGGCTGGTGTGTGCCGGATACCGTGAAAGACTATTTTGAATATAAGAAACGATATGAGAACCTTGGGAAAACCTTTAATCCGTTAAAATTCGATCCGGTAAAATGGGCTAAGGCAGCCAAAAATGCAGGTATGAAATATGTGGTTTTTACAACGAAGCATCATGACGGATTCTGCATGTTCGACACCAGATATACGGATTATAAAATAACCGGAAAAGATTGTGCGTTCAACACTAACCCCAAAGCTGATGTGACCAAAGAGATCTTCAATGCATTTAGAAATGAGGGTATGTGGGTAGGTGCTTATTTCTCAAAGCCCGACTGGCACAGCTCCGATTTCTGGTGGCCTCAATTTCCGCCAAAAGACAGGAATGTGAATTATGATCCGTCCGTTTATCCTGAACGCTGGAATAATTTTGTGAACTATACTCATAACCAGGTAATGGAACTATGTACCAACTATGGGAAAGTTGACCTTTTCTGGTTCGACGGAGGCTGGGTGCAGAAAAAGGAGATAAAAAGTGAAACTCCGGATATCCAGAATTTCATTGTAAAAAAGCCATACAATATGGATATTAAAATGGATGAGCTGGTTGAAAAGATAAGGGCTAAGCAACCGGATGCAATTGTCGTGGACCGTGCTGTCGAAGGCAAAAATCAAAACTATCTTACTCCGGAGAATACTGTTCCTGACAGAATGTTGCCTTACCCATGGGAATCGTGCATGATTCTCGGAGGTGGCTGGTCGTATTCATTTAATGCCAGAATGATGCCCGCCCGAAAAGTTATACACATGCTCTCGGATATTGTGGCAAAAGGTGGGAACTTATTGCTTAACATTGGTCCTGGTCCCGACGGAACTCTTTACGATGAGGCCTACATCCGGCTGAATGAACTAGGTGATTGGCTCAAAATAAATGGTGAGGCAATTTATAACACACGCACCCTTGCACCTTATTACGATGGCAAATTACGTTTTACCCGTGGCAAAGACGGCTCAGCCTACATAATTTACCTTCTTGATGAAAACCAGAAACTTCCGGAAGAAATAAGTGTAAAAGGATTTTTGCCAGCCAAAGGCGCAAAAATAAGCTTGCTTGGAGGGAAAGGAACTTCACTTAAATGGATATCTGAAGGAGACTTCTTTAAAATCCTGATAAATGAAAGTCAGAACAATAAAGTGCCTTCGCAATATTCTGTGGTTTTTAAGGTAAGCAATATCTTGAGATAAAGTTAATTATTCCCCGCCGCTCTATCGCTCTGATACCCCAAGAATCTGTTCAATTGAGGCAAGTTCTTCTTTTGTGAACGCTCTGTTTCTAAGAGATGCAACATTATCATCCAGCTGTTTTACCGAACTGGCTCCGATCAGAACCGAAGTCACCCTGTTGTCTTTCAAGAGCCATACAATTGCCATTTGAGCCAGGGTTTGTTCTCTGCTAATTGCTATTTTATTCAGTTTTTTCACTTTTTCGATTGCCGGTGGAACCTGCTCAGGTTTCAGAAAGCCCCACGATTTAGACGCTCTTGAGCCTGCAGGAATTCCATTCAGGTATTTATCTGAAAGCAGCCCCTGAGCCAGCGGCGAAAAAGGAATACATCCAATTCCTTCTTTTTCAAGAACATCAAGGAGCCCTCCTTCAACCCAGCGTTCGAACATCGAATACTTTGGCTGATGAATCAGGCATGGCGTTCCCAGTTCCTTTAATATTAATGATGCCCGTGTAGTCATTTCAGCCGGATAATTCGATATACCTGCATATAGTGCTTTTCCCTGGCGGACAGCCTGATCAAGGGCCATCATGGTTTCTTCAAGCGGTGTCTCCGGATCGGGACGATGTGAATAGAAAATATCAACATAATCAAGTTTCATTCTTTTAAGGCTTTGATTCAGACTTGAAAGCAAATATTTTCTGCTGCCCCATTCACCATATGGGCCCGGCCACATAAGATACCCGGCTTTGGTTGATATTATCAGTTCATCACGGTAAGGAGCCAGATCGAGCTGCATAATCTTGCCGAAATTTTCTTCAGCCGATCCGGGAGGGGGACCATAGTTATTAGCCAGATCAAAGTGGGTGATGCCAATATCAAAGGCATGACGGCACATTGAACG
>DOTV01000224.1:16683-17373 GCA_003520925.1 Bacteroidales bacterium
CCGGAAGCTTCAGTCCCCACTTCCCGCACTTCTGGTAAGTCATTTGACTGTAGCGGTTTTCATCAGCAGAATACTTCATAATATTATGTAAACTTAAATGTTATTTGAAATTCATTAAATCCTTATTGTTCAGATCAGCTTCAAAAGGTGAAGCCGGTAATCCTTCAGCATTACATAGATTTGCACCTTCCGGATTATCAGCCCAGGCATACCGGACATATTCAGGGTCTTTTATTTCATCGCTCCGGACGATGACCTTGTTATCCCGGATTCTGGCTTCTGCCCAGACGAACTTTTTGTCAGCTCCGGCAATAGCAAAATAGTATAAATCGCCTCCTCCTTTCACAGTCAGTCCGCTGCCAATCTGATCAAAACCGATTATGATGCTGTCTGCCTCTTTTACTGATGATTTATATATTGGTCCGGAGTAAATAATTTTTTCCTCACCATAAGCCATTTTCCTTGCAGCAAGAGCTAACCTTTCGCCAACAACTTTCTTCCCGAGCGGGTGTATATCATTCCATTCACCGGCATCAATTGTCACGGCCATTGCAGTATTCACCACTGACAAAGCCTTAAGTTGAGAGAATCTTAATTCAGCCCACTGACTCTCAGATGGTAAATACTGGACTTCCATGAAATTAGGCAACTGTGCATAAAGGAACGGAATATTTCCCTGCCGCCACTTAT
>DOTV01000249.1 GCA_003520925.1 Bacteroidales bacterium
ATGGTTCTTCAGACGCTTATAAATTATTCTCTTTTTTATTTTGGCCTGGATCTTGTTCCCGGCGCGCTTGGTGCTGTTATTGTGGGATCTCAGCCGCTTGTGACGGCAGTTGTTGCCGCTATGATGCATAATGAGGAGAATCTGACAAAGAAAAAGATAATTACTATAATCTTTGGTATTTCAGGAGTAATACTCATAAGTGCCGGAAGGCAGGCATTCAGATTAGGTACGGCAATGGAATTCCTTGGTGTAATAATGATTCTGGGCGCTAATATAGCAACAGCTACAAGCAATGTTATTGTTTCCCTTAAAACAAGAGGGATCAATCCGTTGGTTATAAGTTCCTTTTCCCTTGGAACAGGAGGCCTGATCCTTTATCTTGTTTCTTTGCCTGTGGAAGGTTATACTCACGCTGACAAACCAATGGTTTACTGGCTCGATCTCCTCTGGTTAAGTTTTATGTCAGCTTACGCATTTTCATTATGGTACAAACTACTGCAGCGTCCAGGAGTGAGAGTCTCTGAGCTGAACCTTTGGAAATTCATCATTCCGGTTGTTGGTGCAGTTTTAAGCTGGCTGCTTGTACCCGGCGAGAACCCTGAATGGCTTACAATAATTGGAATGATTATAATAACCGGCTCCCTTATTCTGTTCTTTTTAAACAACAGGAAAGCAAGCCCCAAAGCAAATACGGTAAAATGAAGCGGAAACTAGCAGCCCTGTTCTTTTATTCAGTTTTCTGGTTGCTTTTTTTCTTTTGTGCAAGGCTGTTCTTTCTTATTGTTCATCACGAAGAAGCGGCCGGACTGGGGTTTCATGTTCTTTCAGGGACTTTCAGTCATGGTATCAGGCTTGATATTTCAGCAATTGCCTATATCATGGCAATACCAATGCTTGTTTTGATCCCAGCACTTTGGTTACAAGGAGACTGGTTCAGTATTTTTGTAAAGATTTACACCTGGGTCATACTTTTAATCTCTTCGCTTCTGATTGCAGGAGATTCTACGTTATATTCATACTGGGGTTTCCGCATGGATTACACACCCCTGCTTTATCTGATTACGCCCAGAGATGCTGCAGCCTCTGTAACTGCAGGCCAGATGATTGCTTTCTGTGTTACCGTTATTTTATTAACAATAGGATTCGGGTTATTGTATAACAAATTAATTGACAGAAGATTCCAGGGTGGTGAAATACAAAGAAACAAAATACCTGTTACACTCTTTTTTACTATCCTGTTTGGCTCTCTTATAATTCCTGTCCGGGGAGGATTCGGACTTGCACCAATTAATGCCGGGACTGTTTATTTCAGCGACGTGATGTTTGCGAATCATTCTGCAATAAACGTGGTATGGAATGTAGGAAGTTCCTATTTCAACAGGAAGCCTTCCGTGAATCCATACTCTTTCGGGGATTTAAACAGATCTGTAGCAATAAGGGATTCCCTGGCCGTTAAGTCCGCACCGTCCTTAAAAATCATTAATACTGCAAGACCAAATATATTGGTAATTATACTTGAGAGTTTTGGAAACCTGCTTATAGGGCCCCTTGGGGGAGATACAACGACCACTCCGAATCTGAACAGGCTTTGCGATGAAGGAGTTCTGTTTACAAACTTTTATGCATCGGGCAACCGTACCGACAAAGCTTTACCTGCAATCCTTGCCGGCTACCCTGCCCAGCCTGCGGTATCTGTGATTAAAGACCCGAAAAAGACCCAGTCGATGACAAGCCTGGTAAAAATATTAAATGGTTCAGGTTATTCAAGTTCTTTCTGGTACGGAGGAGATATTAACTTTGCAAATTTCCACTCGTTTTTAATCAGTTCGGGATTCAGCCGGATAATTACAAAGGACAATTTTGACCCTGCCGATTACAATTCAAAATGGGGTGTTCACGATCATGTGCTTTTTAAGGCTATGCAGGATTCAATGAAAAATCTCACGGAACCATTCTTCAGGGTTGTGCTCACTCTTTCGAGCCATGAGCCATTTGATGTCCCAATGGAACCTGTTTTCGGGGGGAATGATGACCTTGCCAGATTCAGGAATTCAGTTTATTATACTGACAGAACAGTTGGCAACTTCATTGCCTGGGCAAAGACAACCGGCTGGTGGAAAAACACTCTGGTGGTACTTGTTGCTGACCATTGCCGCCGAAATTCACCTGATGATCTGGTTTATTCCCAGAATATTTTCAGGATCCCGATGCTGTGGCTTGGAGGAGCCCTGGAATCAGGCGGAAAAAGAATAGAGAAACTTGGGTCACAGGTCGATATTCCGGTTACTTTGCTGAACCAGCTGGATCTTCCGGGTGAATTTCCTTTCGGAAAGGATCTGTTATCGGACAAATCAAATTCTTTTGCCTTCTATGTTTTCAATGAAGGATTCGCATTTATAACCGATAGTTCCGCAGTAATTTATGATCATAAGCTTGGAGCACCTGTACTTAAAACTGGAAGCGATCCGGATAACAATGAACGCCTTGGCAAGGCATTTCTGCAGGTCCTGTACGATGATTATATGAAGAGGTAGCTGATCCCGGGCCAGTAGTAACCGGTAAATGATTCAGAGCTTTTCAAGTTCTATCTCTTCATCATCCCTCACTTCAACCATCTTTCCATTTTCGCATTTAATAGTCCTGGCACTGAATTTTTTGACTATTGTATAGTTATGTGTTGCAACTATTACAGCCCTTCCGGTGCTGCTTATATCCTTCAGTAACCTTATGATGCCCTCGGATGTTTCGGGATCGAGATTACCGGTGGGTTCGTCAGCCAGAATTATTTCCGGATCGTTAAGTAATGCACGACCGATAACAACTCGCTGCTGTTCGCCGCCAGATAGCTGATGAGGCATTTTGTAACCTTTGAGATTCAGTCCGACCTTGTCAAGTACCTCATTGATCCGCTTATCAATCTCAGCGCTTCCCTTCCATCCTGTGGCCCTGAGAACAAACTCAAGGTTATCATTCACAGATCTGTCGATCAGAAGCTGGAAGTCCTGAAATACAATACCTATTTTCCTTCGCAGAAAGGGAATCTCCCTCGTCCTTATCTCCGAAAGATTGTACCCTGCTACCATGCCAGTTCCTTCCTTAAGAGGAAGCTGAACATTCAGGGTTTTAATCAGGCTGCTTTTTCCGCTTCCGACCTTACCAACGAGATACACAAATTCGCCTTTTCTGACACTTAAGTTAACGTCAGTAAGTACCAGATGATCCTGCTGCCATATTTTACAGCCGGTGAGTTCAATAATTCTGTCGGATGATATGGTATCCTCCATTTCTTGTGTGTTAGCAGTGCAAAGTATAAAAAGAATTGATAAATAACATTTATATGTTAATAAAATCAGTAATAAAGGCCTGAAGGCCCCGTTTTATAATTGTATTTTTACAAGTGCTGAAAAGAATCGGTTATTGTTTTATATGGCTTATTATTAATTCGTTATTGAATCGGGAGACCTCCTGGTGAAATTGACATTATGTGAATTATAGGCCAAAAAATATTAGTTATGAACAGTAAAAAAGCATTATTGATCTTCAATTTCCTTTTTATTATTATCATACAGGTACTGTCGCAGGTTTCATTTTCGGGTAATGACCTAGGCTCTGATTTCAACAGGGCAATGGATCTTTATAATAAGGAAAAATACGCAGCCGCGATAAGACTTTTCGATGCTTACCTGAAGGATGACGGGGATAAAAACAGGATTCATATTGCTGAGGCTGAATATTTAGCTTCATTATCGGCGCTGAGACTGTTCAATCCTGATGCTGAGTACAGAATGATAGTCTATATGGCAACGCATCCTGAGAGTCCGAAGATCAACGAGGCAAGGATTTCCCTCGGAGATTATTTTTATCAGATCAAAAGCTACAGGAAGGCATGTTCATATTATGAAATTGTAAACCGGTATGAACTTGAGAAAGATAAACTGCCGGAATACTTTTTCAGATACGGATACTCTTTATACGTAAAGGGAGACAAAGCAAAAGCGCTTCTGATGTTTTCTGAAATCAAGGACATTGACACAGAATATACTGCACCGGCAATCTATTATTTCTCGCACATTGCTTACGAACAGAAAATGTATCAAACTGCATTGGAGGGGTTCATGAAGCTTAGAGGTGATGAAACATTCGGAGCCATTGTTCCTTTTTATATAGCCCAGATCCTTTATCTGAACAAAGATTATGACGGTATACTTGAAATCTCCCCGGACCTTATTAAATCAGCTCCCAAAGACCGGACAATTGAAATGTACAGGTTTATAGGTGATGCTTACTATAATAAGGGTAATTACCAGGAAGCTCTAAAATACCTGGAGCAGTATACTGCAGGTGCAAAATCGAGCGAAAGGGAAGATAAATATCAGCTTGGATTTTGTTATTACAAAACAGGGAATATAGATCAGGCAATAAAAACACTCCTGACTACAGGAGCAAAATCGGATGTCCTGAGCCAGAATATCTGGTTTGTTCTGGGCGATTGTTATCTTCAGAAAGGTGATAAGAAACGGGCCCAGTTTGCTTTCGGTCAGGCTTCAAGGATGGATTTTGATAAAAAGATGAAAGAGGAATCGCTCTTTAACTTTGCAAAACTGACCTACGAAACCTCTTCTTCTCCTTTTGGTGAAGCTATCGCAGCATTCCAGGAATATATTGATCTCTATCCCGGTTCTGATAAGATAGAAGAGGCCTATAATTATCTTGTTGCGACCTTTACTGAAATAAGGAATTACAATGCTGCTCTGACTGCTCTTGATAAAATAAGGAACAAAGACAGCCGGCTGGAAGCAGCTTACCAGAGAGTTGCGTTTTTCAGGGGTCTTGAGATGTTTAAAAATATGGAGGTTGAACAATCGATAGTCATGTTCGATAGATCACTTAAATATGAGAAGTACAGCAGGGAACTCAGGTCAAGGGCTATTTACTGGAAGGCAGAGGCTGAATACAGGACAGGACAATATGAACCGGCCCGAAATGATTATGAACTGTTCATGGGAATTCCAGGAGCCATGTCTCTTCCTGAAGCTGAACTTTTAAGGTATAATCTGGGGTATGTGAATTTCAACCTTAAGGATTATAACAGCGCTCTAACCCAATTCAGGGCATTTGAATCGGTATATAAAGGTACAAGACAGGATATTCAGATTGACACCAAACTCCGGGTAGCTGACTGCTATTTTATCAATACAAATTATCAGCAGGCTGTAAGTTATTACGACAAGGTTATTGACTTCGCAAAAGCTGATGCAGATTATGCCCTTTATCAGAAAGGATTTTGCCTCGGACTTACAAATAACCAGAAAGGGAAAGCGGATATTCTGACTTTGCTGACAACCAGATATCCTTCATCTTCATACATCCCTAATGCAATATATGAGAGAGGCAGAGCCTACCTTGTCATGGAGGATTTCAGACGCGGTGAGGCAGATTTTGTGAATATAATCGCTAATTACCAGTCAAGTCCGTTTGTTCCAAGAGCTATAGTCCAGCTTGGATTGCTTTATTATAATCAGGGGGAGAACGAAAAATCAGTCGCTCAGTTCAGGAAGGTTATAGAGAACTATCAGTCCACTCCTGAGGCCCGATATGCTATGACGGGTTTGAAGAATGCCTATGTCGAGATGAATGATGTGGAGAGCTATTTTGCCTATGTAAAAACACTTGGATACGGTGATGTTAATGTTGCAGAAAAGGATTCACTTCTTTATATGTCAGGAGAGAATCTTTATATATCTGGAAAATGCGACAGGGCGTCTGAAGTGTTCAGAAATTACCTAAATGAATTTAAATACGGAAGCTTCAGGATTAATGCCCAGTTTTACCTTGCTGAATGTCTTAATTCATCAGGAAAAAAGGATGAGGCTCTTACACTTTACCGGGAGGTTATAAAATCACCGAATAATCAGTTCATTGAACAGACACTGATTAAAGCCTCTTCAATACTTTATGACAATGAGGATTACTCAGCAGCGTTTGATTATTATGAAAGACTTGAGAAAGTTACCACATTATCCGAAAGCAAACTTATTGCACTCAGAGGTCAACTGAGGTCAGCATACCAGGAAGGTGATGCGCGAAAAAGCATAATTGCATCTGACCGTATCAAAAGTTCTCCAAATATGCCTGAAGAACTGACGCGTGAAGCAGTTTTTATCAGTGCCAAAGCTCATTACAGCCTTAATGAATTTGATGAAGCAATCAGGGACTTCAGAAGAACGGCAACCGAGGTGGTGAGTGTCGAAGGGGCCGAATCAAAATACAGGGTTGCTGAGATCCTCTTTAAAAAGGGCAGTACAGAGGAGTCGGAAAAAATAGTTAATCAGTTTATTGAACAGAATTCCCCTCACCAGTTCTGGATGGCTAAAATGTTCCTCCTTCTGGCAGACATAAGCATAAAGAAAGGAGATACATTACAGGCAAGGGCGACACTTCAGAGCCTCAGAGAGTATTACACAATCAATAATGACGGGATTCTTGATGAGGTTAAGACAAAACTGGCTTCCCTTGATGCAGTGAATTAAGAAAAGTAATTTAAAATTTGAAATTGATCTGATATGATAAAAAGAATTATTATCCTTTTCTTCCTGTTCACTCTCTTTTTTCTTCCTGTGAAGTCTCAGGTGAAAAAGGCAGAATCAGATATGAAGAGGGAGGTTACCCTGTACAATCCCTATAAACCTTCGCTTGCAGATGCAAGAAAGAAAAGCTTTCTTCCTGAAATAAACGACACGGCAAGGGTTTATCCTGTGTTTCAATATGAGGTAAAATCAAAACCGTACAGCCCCACATATACTATATCCACAATCAAAGCTGCATCGCTTCTTTCCGACCCTCTTCCTAAATTATATAAAAGCTATGTCAAAATCGGCATTGGAAATAATAATACTCCTCTAGCAGAGATAAGCATTACGAACCACCGGTCAAAAAAGGGTGCGGTTGGATTTTATGCAAGGCACTATTCTTCAAATGGCAAGGTGCCGCTTGAAAATAAGCAGAAGGCTTTTGCAGGCTTTATGGATAATGACGCTTCACTATTCGGAAAGAAATTTTTCGACAGAAGTTTTATCGATATTTCAGCAAATTTTCTTCAGAGGACAAGATATGCATATGGATACAACACTGCAGTCCCCTTTGAATTTAACAAGAAGGATATAAAGCTCAGTTACTTTGATGCGGGCGGGAAATTCTCACTTGCTTCACTAAACCTCGACTCAACAGACATTTCATATGATTTTGGTTTGTCTTACGATTATTTCCACAACACTAGCGAAAGAAAGATGAATCATATCGGCTTTGCCGGGAAAATGGCGGGACTTTATCAGGGTTTCTATGTCGGATCAGAGTTGAAAATCGATCATTACAGGCTGTCAGAATCTCTTGATCTCGAACCAAAATATATTCTTTCACTGAACCCCTTCATAAGAAAAAGCAGTGATCAGTGGAATTTTAATGTGGGAGTCAGACTTTCTGTTGAGAAGAATCTTGAGGATAAGGTAAAGCTTTATTTCCATCCTGACCTCGCATTTGGTTTCAGCATTGTCCCGGAATATATGAGGTTCTTTGCCGGATTGGGAGGTAAACTTGAAAATAATGAACCGTTGAATGTTATTTCACAGAATCCATACATGGTTCCTGATGGATCAATGTTCAGGGTACCCAACACAAATCATGCACTTATAATTTCCGGGGGATTGAAAGGTAATAACGGGCTTGGGGGGAACTACCTTGCTTCTGTTTCCTATTCTCTTGTAAATGATATTCTTCTTTATTCAAATATTGTTTATCCCGATACGGCCGGATCAGTTGAAAGAGGTAATTACTTTGTAATTACACCTGATGACGCTGAAGTTCTGAATTTTCATGGAGAATTCAGTGGTAATTTTACAAAAAGGCTCTCCTTTAACCTCTCTTCAAACTACTATCAGTATACACTCACCAATAATGAATACGCCTGGAATAAGCCCAACTGGGATGGTAAGCTGGGCTTCTATTATAATCTCCGGAATAAGATTATTGCCGCGACTGAACTGACCGCTCTCGGAAAAAGAAAGCTTATGGTGAGTCAGAGTCCGACAGGCTGGATGACCCTCGAACCTTCCGTAATAGAAAAACCTGTCCATATAAATCTGGGATTCAGCGCAGAATACCGCTATACTAAAATCCTTTCCTTCTGGTTTAAGGTAAATAACATCTCCTGGAACCGGTATTACGAATGGGCCTATTACCCATCTCAGATGTTCAATTTCATGCTTGGGTTCAGTTACAGCCTCTAACTGGTACATGGTTCGGGGTCCGGGGTGCGAGGAAAACCTGTTCAAAATCAGATTTTTTTTTTGACT
Source organism: Bacteroidales bacterium (assembly GCA_003520925.1). Taxonomy (GTDB): domain Bacteria; phylum Bacteroidota; class Bacteroidia; order Bacteroidales; family VadinHA17; genus LD21. The sequence goes on from DOTV01000249.1 coordinate 8,349, forward strand.
GCAAAACCGCAAGGCTACAGGATCGCATGACAATTTTTAATTGTTAATTTCTTTAACAAATTGTGGATTACTTTTAACTTGTTTTAACAAAAAAGACAGGTAAAAATGGTATCTTTGTCGGGATTATTAAAAATCATATAATCAATAGTTTATATAGGGGAAATAATTGCTGAAAACGCAATCCTGACAAAGGTAAATATGTTATTGTAATTTGTTTAGCGATGAATGAGAACGAAAAAAAATTGCAGGATGAAGCTGAATACTCTGCAGAGAGTATTCAGGTGCTGGAAGGTCTTGAAGCTGTGCGGAAAAGACCTGCAATGTACATTGGTGACATTGGTGTAAAAGGGCTGCATCATCTGGTTTATGAGGTTATTGACAATTCAATTGATGAGGCTCTTGCAGGATTTTGTTCCCGTATCGACCTGATTATTCATACCGACGGTTCACTGACTACGATTGATGATGGCCGCGGGATACCGACCGGACTGCACGAAAAGGAGCAGAAATCCGCACTTGAGGTAGTAATGACAGTCCTTCATGCCGGTGGAAAATTCGACAAAGGATCCTATAAAGTTTCAGGTGGCCTTCATGGTGTTGGTGTTTCATGCGTGAATGCCTTGTCAAGTCACCTCGATGCCATAGTAATGAGGGAGGGTAAAATATTCAAACAGGAATACGAACAGGGTAAGCCGGTCACCGGGGTTGAGGTAATCGGTGAAACTGATAAATCGGGGACAACTATCCGGTTCAAACCTGACGGGACAATCTTCCAGACTACTGAGTTTAATTTTGAGATACTGACATCAAGGCTTAGAGAGCTCGCATTCCTTAACAAAGGGATCCTTCTTACAATTACAGATGAAAGGGAACTTGTTGAAAACGGGAATGGTGGGAAACCTCGCTATGAAGAGTTTCATTCTGAACTCGGACTCAAGGAATTTGTTGAATACCTTGATTCCAACAGGGAGCGGATAATTGAAAAACCGATATATATATCAAACGATAAAACCGAAATACCTGTTGAAATAGCATTACAGTATAACAACTCATTCACGGAGAATGTCCATTCTTATGTGAACAACATAAATACAATTGAGGGAGGTACCCATCTGGCAGGTTTCAGAAGAGGCCTGACACGGACTCTCAAGAAATATGCTGATGATTCAGGAGCTACTTCAAAGCTTAAATTTGACATAAACGGAGATGATTTTCGCGAAGGACTCACGGCTATAATTTCGGTGAAAGTTGCCGAACCCCAGTTTGAAGGCCAGACAAAAACCAAGCTTGGGAACTCTGAGGTTATGGGAGCTGTAGATCAGGCTGTAAGTACGATGCTTTCAAACTACCTCGAGGAAAACCCAAAGGATGCAAGAATAATTGTTCAGAAGGTTATACTTGCAGCTACTGCTCGCCACGCAGCCCGAAAAGCAAGGGAACTTGTTCAGCGCAAGAATGTCCTTTCAGGTTCGGGGCTGCCTGGAAAACTTGCCGATTGCGCTGACCGCGACCCTGAAAAATGCGAGATATATCTTGTTGAGGGAGATTCTGCTGGAGGTACAGCAAAGCAGGGACGTGACCGGAGATTCCAGGCAATATTGCCTCTCAGGGGAAAGAT
>DOTV01000164.1:0-1763 GCA_003520925.1 Bacteroidales bacterium
ATGTCGTGATTCCTTCAGCGAAATTTCTGCCGGGTTTCCTGACAACAGCTTTTGTATACATTTCCGGGTATTACGGATCTTAATCAAATCATTGAAAGCTAAAATACTAAATTGTGAGGAATTACCTTAACTGGTATGGGGTATGAGGTATGGGGGGAGGTTGGTTTCCGGGGCTCTGAAAACCAAAAACATAATTTCCCGCAGATTTCCGCAGATTAATGCAGATTGTCGGCTGTAAGACGGCAAGTTGAGGCATAGCCGAAATCCCGAGAGCGAAGCGACTCGGGAACCGCATGACTATGTATTATAGGTGACCAGCGATGTCAGGGCGTGATGGCGTAGAGGAGTGCCGGTGAAATGGAGAACCGCATGTCTTTGGCTTCGAACAAAATAATTGAACGATTGTTTGTATTTTTACATGAACTAAAAGAAATAGTCATGTCATATACTTTACAGCCCGGTGATAAAGCTATTGATTTTACCCTGCCTGCTACGAATGGTTCAGCTTATAAGCTGTCTGACTTTAATAAATACAGATTCATTGTTATATTCTTCACCTGTAATCATTGCCCGTATGTGATAGGCTCAGATGAGGTTACAAGATCGACAGCAGAAAAGTACCTTGAGAAAGGGGTGGGGTTCGCTGGAATAAACTCCAACAGCGAAAATACTTATCCTGAAGACAGCTTTCCCAATATGGTCAGACGAATGGAGAAATACAATTTCCCATGGATTTACCTCTATGATAAGGATCAGTCTGTTGCCAGAGCTTATGGCGCACTGAGAACTCCACACTTTTTTGTGTTCGATCAGAACAGGAAACTTGTATACACCGGAAGAGGTGTAGATAGTCCGCGCGATACATCGCGTATGACTGTCAATAACCTCGAACTAGTCCTGGAGGAACTTACTGCAGGAAAACCAATCTCAATCCCTGTTACCAACCCTATTGGTTGTAATATCAAATGGGAAGGTATGGATGCCCACTGGATGCCGCCGGAAGCATGTGATCTGGTATAAACGTCAATCGGCTGATATCCCTTCGGTCGAAACCGTTCATCTGCATAATCCGATTCAAACTTCCACAATCTCATAACAACCTTTGTGCCATTGCGCCTTCACACCGTTAAGTTTTTAAATTTTTTGTGTTAATGTCTGGGAGAGCAATCTCTTGCAATCCAATCTTCTTTAATAATTGAATAAACTAAATCGTCAGGCCACTCCCTATATTTGGAATTACTCTCCTTAAAAAGTTTATCTTTTTTAAAACCAATTCGTTCAACCAGGGCTATAGATTTAATGTTTTCAGGATCAATGTAAGCGACTACTATGTGTTTATCTAAATCAAAGAATACATATTTTATTATACGAATTAAAGCTTCAGTGGCGAATCCTTTTCCCTGATAATAAAAGTCCAAAGTACAACCTATTTCAACTTGCTTCTTCTGTTCGTCCAGGAAATGAATTCCCACGTCTCCAATGAACTCAAACCTCTCTTTTAAGATTATTCCAAATTGATACCATGTATTAATTAAATCAATTGTTGGAGATATTCTGTTTTCAATGAAATCATAAACATCATCGATAGTTTTTGGGATCCATCCCTGGTATTTATTTATAACCGCATCAGAGCGGTATCTGAACAATGCTGCTGCATCATCGGGCCTTATTGAACGCAGCAACAACCTATCAGTATTAATTCCTATACATTCTGACATTGCGGTTTTTTCATATTTAAACTCTAATCAATTGTATCGTGGTTC
>DOTV01000164.1:2142-4105 GCA_003520925.1 Bacteroidales bacterium
TAATAATAATCATTGTTGATATCAATGTTTTCACTGAAGCAATGTTTTGAATTATATCTGTTAAGTTCTTTCCTGCAGTATCAGACTCTGCACAGTTGATTTTGTTACAACCGTTTACAAATCCAGCCAATGGAATTGCATATATATACTAAAAAGCTTCTTTAATAATATTCAGTGCTAGCTGCACCTGTTGATTATAAGCTTCCAGTGTTTTCGAAATTACCTCAATATTTTCCTGGGCCTCTCTCCAGTTTCTTTGTTCTATAGCCTCCCGTATGCCTGGCAAGGTTTTTACTCCATAACCTGTATAATATCCGGGAGCATAGATCTGATGTTTATACCATGATCTTCTTGGTAATCCTTTTTCATTGAGCAGGCTTCTTTCTGTTTTATATAAGATTTCATTCAACTCATTTTGTTTATCAACAGGCATTTGGGTGGCTCTGCTATATTGGTTCTGAAATTCTTCGGAAGTGTTCTTAAGCTGCGACATAGTATTTTCCAGCTTGCTGAAATCAAGGAAGGGCACAGCATCCCTCACTTTTGGTGACTGAAAATATTTTGTAGGATCTTTTGAATAATCGAATAATTTATCCCCGATCATTTTGTTTTCCTGTTCAGTTTCAGTTCTTGTATTATCAAGCAATGCTTTTAATTCTGTAACATATTCAGAAACTGTTTTATAAAAACTGTTGATGTCAAATGGTAACACATCAGCATTGGCCATTCTCATCATAATCCTGCCACATGTTTCTGCCAAAGTAACCTCGTATTGAAATCCGGGATCAGTAAATTTCACAAAATGATCATATGAATCATAAATTGAATGATATACTCCACCTCCACCCTCTCCGCCAAACCCAAGGTTCATAGATGCAATACCTAAAAACTGAAGAAATCCTGACCAGTCTGATCCTGCACCCAGGGCTCCCAGCTTAATATTTTTATCTCCGATTAAGTTTGTTCTTGCTTGTTTATCAGCAGTTACAATGGTAAGGGCATATTTTCTTTCATTTATACTAACGCCGGTTTGCGGATCAATAACATCGTTGGTAATTTCATTAAAGAATGTCTCTAATGAATGTGACCCGGAAGCACTAATAAAACCACGGGAGTTGGCATCGGTATTTAAATAAAAAACAGCCTTTTCCCTTAACTCTGCCTGGTGATCTTCTGTCCATTCTGTTGACCCCAGGAGGCCGGGCTCTTCTCCATCCCAGGCACAAAAAACCAGGGTACGTTTTAGCTTAAATCCCTTTTTTACAAGTTCGCCAATGGCTCTCGCCTCTTCCAGTTCCGACACTATACCACTTATTGGATCACCTGCGCCGTTTACCCACGCATCGTGATGGTTTCCATGAATGATCCATTCGTCAGGTAATTCACTGCCGGGTAACTTAGCTATTACATCATACAATTGTTTTATATCCCAGTTGAACTGCAATTTCAAATGAACTTTGTCTTTACTTGGACCAACATGATATGTGATAGGCAATCCACCTCTCCACGATGCAGGCACTACCTGACCACCCAGGGATTGCAATAAAGGTAATGCATCCTCATAGGATATAGGTAAAACAGGAATTTTCATTATAGTAACCGCTTCATTCATTTTTAAACGTTTTGCATCTTTGGTGGCTCCCTCTCCGGGTGTAAGTGGATCACCCGGATAAACAGGCATATCCATCACTGAACCCCTCTGAATGCCCCCCTTCGGGCGAAAAGCACCTTCAGGATACACGTCACCCTGTACATAGCCATCATCTTCGGGATCGGAATAAATAATGCAACCGACAGCACCATGCTCTTCAGCTACTTTCGGTTTAATCCCTCTCCAGGATCCACCGTATTTTGCGATCACAATTTTGCCCTTTACGTCTATTCCCATTCTTTCCAATTCGTCATAATCTGATGGAATGCCACGATTAACATAGACTAATTCAGCTGTTACATCACCATCGGC
>DOTV01000164.1:4454-12494 GCA_003520925.1 Bacteroidales bacterium
GGCTTGCTGCCGGTGAGTTCCAGCAATCTTGTTTTAGGAGTTGGAAACAGGACATTGTAAGATGCTATCTCAGTCTGATAGCCCCATTGTGTATATAAATTTGCCATGTATTCTGCATTCGCTTTATCCTGCGGACTACCTACATGATGGGGATGCGAAGACAGAAACTGCATCCAGATATCAAGGTTTTTCGCACTAAGTTGTTCATCAAACAGTTTTTCCAGATGAATTTGATTTGCTGCATTGGTATCCGTAAAACCCATGATCTTTTGGGCATGACTTGCTTCAGCAATTAACAGGAACATAATGACAAGATTCCAACGTTTCATAATTGTGGTTGTCCGTTAAAAAGAATATCAAAGATTATATTGTTTATTGTTTTTAGCAAATGGTATCCAAATATTAATGATTTTAGGATTCTTTTGGTTTTTCTCAATTGTATCAATATATCTTATAAATCTTATTGGTTATCTTCGGAGAAACATTCATAGCAGGCTTCTGCCTTCAGATTTAATAATTACGGATCATTATCTTTTAAAAACTATGGATAAGAGGACTTTTCTTAAGAGTGCGGGTTTGGTTGGATTAGGTGGTATGATGAGCCTCGAGGGTCTTGCTGAACTTGTCGGGAGGGTATCTGCTGTGCCATCTGCTGAGCTGGCAGGGGATGAGGATTTCTGGTCTTCAATACGGAAAGGTTACAAACTTAAACCCGATTATATTAACCTTGAAAACGGGTATTATAATTTTCTCCCGGAACAGGTACTGGAAAAGTTTATTGGACATGTACGGGAGATAAATTTTCAGGGTTCATATTACATGCGTACTGTTCAGTTTGAAAACAAAAAGTCTGTTGCTGCGAAACTTGCCGCAATTGCAGGCTGCTCTCCCGATGAACTTATAATTACCAGGAATACAACGGAATCCCTCGACATGATTATAGGTGGACTCGACTGGAAAACAGGCGATGAAGCTGTTATGGCCGAACAGGATTATGGGGCAATGCTTGAGATGTTCAAACAGGTTTCAAAAAGATATGGCGTTTTAAACAAAGTGATATCAGTACCAAATCTTCCCGAAACAGATGATGAGATAGTAAATCTGTATGCTTCAGCTATTACAGATAAAACAAAACTTCTTATGGTCTGCCATATGATCAACATAACAGGACAAATATTGCCCGTAAGAAAAATATGTGATATGGCTCATGAGAGGGGAGTCCAGGTAATGGTTGACGGTGCCCATTCATTTGCACATTTTAAATTCACAATACCGGATCTTAACTGCGATTATTATGGGAGCAGCCTACACAAATGGTTGAGTACTCCGCTGGGAGCCGGAATATTATATGTAAAGAAAGAGAAAATTGGGACTGTATGGCCTTTGATAGCTGAAGGTGAAAGAAAGCCGGATGATATTTCAAGACTTAACCACATTGGAACGCATCCTGTTCACACTGATCTTGCTATCGTCGATGCCATTGATTTCTATAGAATTATTGGCATGGAAAGAAAAGAAGCCAGGTTAAGGTTTTTACAGACCTACTGGACCTCAAAAGTAAGAGATCTTCCCAATGTTATTTTAAATACACCCTCAGATCCCGCCCGCTGTTGCGGGATAGCAAATGTAGGAATCAGAGGTATGAAACCGTCTGATCTGGGTGATATATTGTTCAGAAAGTACAAAATCTATACTGCTCCGATAGATGGCGCCGGAGTGCATGGATGCAGAATAACACCAAATGTCTATACAACAACTTCCGAGCTCGATATACTTGTAAATGCCCTGACGGAATTAAAATAACCTGTTTTTAAAACTATTTTAATATGAAGAAGATTCTTTTATTATTTATTTCCACTTTGATATTGTCAACTGCACTAATTGCTCAGGATGCGGAAAAAAACCTTAAGGAAAAAGGAATCGTGTTAATACCCCCATCAGCACCAGTTGCAAATTATGTAAATGCTGTAAGAGCTGGCAAGTTGCTTTACCTGGCTGGGAAGGGCCCCTTGAAAGAAGATAATACATATGTAACAGGTAAAGTAGGCAGAGACCTGACGATAGAACAGGGTTATGAAGCCGCACGTATAACAGCTATCAACCACCTGGCAGTTATAAAAAACGAACTTGGCTCTTTAAACAAAGTAAAACGGATTGTAAAAGTACTGGGTATGGTAAATTGTACGGAAGATTTCAAAGACCAGCCTAAAGTAATAAATGGCTATAGCGACCTGATGGTGGAAATTTTTGGCGAAAAAGGAAAACATGCCCGGTCAGCCGTTGGCATGAATGCATTACCATTTAATATGGCAGTCGAAATAGAGGTGATTGTGGAAATAGAAGAATAGTCTTTAAAATAACACATGATACATTTTTACTTGCATAAATACCACCTGTCACTTTCACGATCATGCTTAATGATGTAAACTTCCGGAGTTGTTTCGACCTTAAAGCCGGAGTAGCATTCAACCTTTACCGGGATTAATTTAATCAAAATGAAACATAAAGTTCTGAAGAAGCAGCATATCTCAAAGATGTGTTTTGTATGCGGTGAAAAGAATGATTTCGGGTTGCATGCAAAGTTCTATGAAACCGATTCCAATGAGCTGGTCGCCCTGATCACACCCTCAGAGCAACACCAGGGTTACCCCGGAAGAATGCATGGAGGGATTGCAGCTACCATTCTGGACGAAACAATTGCCAGATCGATCTGCAACGGGAAGGAGGAACAAATATGGGGAGTGACACTGGAGTTGAAAACCAGATTCAGGAAACCCGTTCCACTGGGAAAGGAATTGAAAATTGTGGGGCGCGTTACCAGGGAAGGAAGCCGTTCGTTTGAAGGTACAGCAGAAATTGTTCTACCGGATGGAGAGATAGCCGTTACTGCCGAGGGAAAATATATGAAAGCGAGCATCGAAAGAATCGCTGATGACCCTGGAGTAAATGATGACTGGTTTTTTGTCAGTGCTCCTGGTGACCCATCAGAAATTGAAATCCCATGACGCTTTAACATAATTAAAGACCAACGCTATTTAGGATTATAATATTAAAAATAAATTTGTGAAACACTAAACCTATACAATAATGAATAAACTTACAGTCTTGTTTTTACTCTGCCTGTTGATTGGTTCAATCAAATCAGCATCTTCCCAGATAATTTCTAAAGAGGAACTCATATTCCTGACATCGGAGTGGAAGGGGGAGCGTTTTCCGGATGGTCGTCCGAAGATCTCTGATGATCTGATCAGCAGGGCAAGGAATCTTGTAATTGAGGATGGATGGCAGATATTAAACAATGAAGGGTACACCAATCAGTTTGAAGGGAACTGGAAGATGGTCAGGGATAATGTACCTGTTATCGGACGGGCTGTTACAGCTACCTTTTTGCCGAGCCGTCCGGATATCGAGAAGAACATTAAGGAGCGAGGATGGAAAAATGGCTTTGCCGGGAATACCAACTCCTGGCCTATCTCAATCCTTCAAAAGGGGGATGTATATGTCGCCAGTTGCTTCGGTAAGATCAAAGGCGGGACTATGATGGGGGATATGCTTGCAACCTCAATTTATTCTAAGACCGGCACCGGTGTTATTTTTGATGCAGCAGCACGTGACCTGACAGGTATATCTGCCATTGAGGGATTCAACGCCTATGTCCGCGACTTCCATCCTTCATTCCTGACAGATGTTGTCCTCACAGGATTGAATACACCAACCCGTATAGGTCAGGCCATTGTATTGCCGGGAGACCTCGTTGTAACTGATAATGAAGGAGTTCTTTTCATTCCTNNTCAAAGATGTGTTTTGTATGCGGTGTGAAGAATAATTTCGGCCTCCACGCCAATTTCTATGAAACCGATGCTAACGAACTTGTCGCGCTGATCGATCCATCGGAGCAACACCAGGGTTATCCCGGGAGGATGCATGGAGGCATAGCAGCTGCAATCCTCGATGAAACTATCGGCAGGTCAATCTGCAACGGTAAAGATGAACAAATATGGAGTGTTACGCTTGAACTGAAAACCAGGTTCAGAAAACCAATTCCACTTGGACAGGAGTTGAAAATTGTGGCTCGTATCACCAGCGAAGGAAACCGTTCTTTTGAAGGTACAGGAGAAATTGTTCTCCCAAATGGGGATATCGCTGTTTCTGCTGAGGGAAAATATATGAAGGTGAACATCGACAGAATCACCGACAATATGGAACTGGATGACAACTGGTTTTTACCTGTTAGCAACGATGATCCTTCGGAGATCGAGATCCCCTGAAGAGTAAAAGCCGGAGCCCCCGGGAATCTGATACTTTATGTCGGCCTCAGCTAAAATCTCAGTTTTCTGGTTTTTTGTACTTTCAAGAGCCTTTAATACGGCTTTCCTGTATTCTTTTTTCACCGGGAAGTAATTTTATTTTTTTGCGATTATCCGACACTCACTCCAAATATATATCCTACAAATGCTGTCAATCCCATTGCAACGGTACCCCAGAAGGTAATTCTTATGATACCTTTTTTTACGTCTGAGCCACCGGTTTTAGCCGCAAGAGTTCCAAGTAAAATAAGAAATATTATTGCAAATATATAGAGCGAGTATTCCATATATTTCAATGGTAAAAAGAGAGTTACCAGAAGCGGAAGAATTCCTCCTGCCGTAAATGATGCACATGATGCAAGAGCTGCCTGAATTGGCTTGGCCTGGGATATCTCATTTAAGCCCAGTTCATCTCTTAAATGAGCACCAAGCGCATCATATTCAGTTAATTCTTTTGCTACTGTCAATGCTGTTTCTTTTTTCAGACCCCTTTTCTGATATATTTCTGTTAATCGTTCCAGTTCAATTTCGGGCATCTCTTTTAATTCCTGCTTTTCACGCTTTATATCCGCCTTTTCTATATCAGTCTGGGAGCTGACTGAAACATACTCTCCGGCAGCCATTGATAACGCACCGGCAACCAGACCTGCGACAGTTGCCAGTACAACAGGTTCCCTGGTTTGACTGGCAGCTGCAACACCTATGGCAAGACTGGCAGTCGACAAAATTCCGTCATTTGCTCCGAGCACTGATGCCCTCAGCCAATTACTGCGCTGTACGAAATGCGGGGCTAAATAATCATCAGTTTTGTTTACCATTCTGAACTGTTTTTCTTATTACTAATTTTAGCTTAATATTTTTGCGCCGTTACACCTTAATGCCTTTACACCTTAGTGCCCTTACGCCTTCTTTGCCCTCAGATACTGTACCGGCCATGCCACATCCTCACCCAGCTCCCTTGCAGCATACAGTGCAAAATACGGATTTCTAAGCAGTTCCCTTGCCAGAAAAACAAGATCAGCCTTCTCTTCCTGAAGAATTGATTCAGCCTGATCTGCTGTGGTTATAAAACCTACAGCACCGGTAAGAATTCCTGTTTTCCTGATCGCCTCTGAAAACGGGACCTGATAACCCGGAGCCACAGGGATTTTTGCATCATGAACATTGCCGCCCGAAGAGCAATCTATCAGGTCAGCACCCATATCTTTTAAAATGCGGGAGAGCTTTACACTCTCCTCAAGTGTCCATCCCCCATCACTCCAGTCCGTTGCCGAGATGCGAACAAACAGGGGATACCCGTACGGCCACACTTTTCTTACGGCACCGGTGACCAGTGTTAGTAAACGGATCCTGTTCTCAAACGAACCACCATACTCATCAGTCCTGTTATTACTCAGCGGAGAAAGGAATTCCTGTAAAAGGTATCCATGTGCACCATGAATTTCGATAACCCTGAAGCCGGCAGCCAGTGCCCGGCCAGCAGCTGATTCAAAACCGGAGATCACCTTCCGGATGCCTTCCCTGCTCAAAGGTTCAGGTTTTCTGTCAGTGGGAAGAAAAGGTATATTCCCCGGGGCAACAGTCTGCCATCCTCCATTCTGTTCATCGAGCTGCAGGCCTCCCTTCCAGGGTACTGCACAGGAAGCCTTTCTTCCTGCATGACCAATCTGGATCCCTGCAACAGCACCCTGTGAATGGATGAAGTCGACAATCCTTCTTAATCCGTCGATATGTCCGTCGCTCCATAGGCCAAGATCTCCCGGAGTGATCCTTCCCTCGGGCAGAACTGCAGTAGCCTCAGCAATGACCAGTCCGACGCCACCTGCTGCCCTGGTTCCGAGATGCACCAGGTGCCAGTCATTTGCATAACCGCCGGTTGCTGAATACTGACACATCGGGGAAGTGACTATCCTGTTTTTCAGGGTGATGTCCTTTATCCTCTGGGGAGAAAATAGTTTTGACATTGAATGAGTTTTTCGCAGATACGGCGAAGATAATCATTTCAATTATTTTTCATTTTCAGATATTCAACAAGCCTGAATAAAACTGTTTAAAATCTCAGATATAATTACCGGTACTAAAGTAGGATTATCAAACTGACTTTGGGGATTTCACCTGCTGGTAAAATAAGGCATTTTTCTGCTTGCCTGTCTCATTAAATCGTCAACAAGTCTGGCTGGAGTCCCCAGGGTAGATGAAAGCTTGTGATCATAATTCCAGATCATTTTTTTTGTCCCTGAATCATGAATGGATAATGACGCAGTTGCTTCGTTTGTAGGTCCCCAGACACCTGCAATTAAACCGACAGCTATTGCAGCTCCCTCTGACATTGGTTTGGTCAGGGCATAATTTGATGTCAAAATTCCGTCTACCCCCAGGATCCGGCACATGTCATCAGGGGTTAATACCCTGCCTTCATTCGCCCCTGCTTTTGAAAGAAGTGCAATAGTTGTCTCAACATCCTGAATTTCAACGAAGATATTACCCTGCATCTTTCTTTTTAACAACCAGCTGTACATTTCACGCTGAAAATTTACTGACTCGGTTTTTTGTTGTTCAATAAGGGCCGCTCCGTCAACATTCTTTCTGGGCGCTATTGAAACCTTTGGAGGGGCAATTGCGATAATTTTCTGATTCTGAGCCAGGGCTCTTGCATCAGGCGTGTAGAAGATCTTTGCACAGCTTTGCAGAATAAAAGCTGCCATTACGAGTAGAAAAACTGATTTTTTCATAGCCGATGGTTTTTAATTTAATAAATATTTTGTTGTTAATGGCATCTGTTTAGCTTCATTGTCAGCTCTGATTTTAAATTAAATTTTACTGACTTTCCGATATATTTACTACTACATTTCCTTTTTTATGGTGTTTCTCAACATATGCATGCGCTTCTCTGATCTGATCAAGAGTGTACTTACGGTCAATTACAGTCTTTAGTTTTCCGGATTCTATAACCCCCTTCAAAAACAGCAAATCATTTGGGTTTTTATCGGGTGAACCGGATACAGATACATACTTTCCATCCGGCTTTAATATACTTTTGCAGGCTGATTTGGAAGTTTTCCCAACCGCATCAAAAACTATATCAAACTGAGCTTCATTTTTTGTAAAATCCTCTCTTGTATAATCAACAACTCTGTCAGCTCCAAGCGATTTAATAAGATTAACATTTGCCGTGCTGCATACAGCTGTCACGTCTGCCCCATAGTACTTGGCAAGCTGAACGGCAAACGTTCCCACACTCCCGGAGGCCCCGTAAATAAGAACCTTTTGTCCTTTAGTAATACCTGCTTTTTTCAAAAATCCCAGGGCAGTAAGGCCTCCTATCGGAACTGTAGCGGCTTCATCGAAGGTCATATTGGAAGGTTTTATTGCAATTAAATCATTTTCAGGCAGGCATTTGTATTCAGCATAAGCTCCGAATTTTAATCCGCAGGAGGCAAACACACTATCACCTGTTTTAAACGATTTAACTTTATTACCTACCTCTTCAACAATGCCAGCTAATTCAAATCCCAGTATTTTCACCTTTGTAGGTTTAAATAAGCCATTAAAAAGTCTTGCAACGAATGGATCGGCTTTTCTCAAACGCCAGTCTCCTGCTGTTACAGTGGTAGTATATATTTTTACAAGTACCTCATTGTCTTTGGGTACAGGTTTTTCAACCTCCTTTAGTTGCAAAACCTCCGGCGGTCCATATTCTGAGTATACTATTGCTTTCATTTAATTAATTTCT
>DOTV01000128.1 GCA_003520925.1 Bacteroidales bacterium
TGCAAATTACGGATCAGGATGACCTTAGTGGATTACCTGAAAGCATTATCGAGATGGCTTCACTTGAGGCAGCAAGGCGAAAGAAAGAAGGATGGATCTTCACACTTAATTACCCCAGCTATGTTCCTTTTATGCAATATTCAGATAAAAGGAACCTGCGCGAAAAGATGCTGAAGGCCTATAGCTCGAGGGCGCTCCATAAAAACAAAAAAGACAACCGGCACCTGGTTTCAAAGATTGTGAATCTCCGGCTTGAAATAGCAAATATTCTTGGTTTCAGAAATTATGCCGAAATGGTTCTCCGCGACCGCATGGCAGAAAATCCTGAAAAGGTTGAATCATTTCTCCTCGATCTGCACTCTGCTTCTCATGGTGCGGCAATACGTGATTTTGAAAACTTAAAGATTTTTGCTTCAGGGATCGGATTCAAAGAAAGGATGGAAAGATGGGATTGGGCATATTATTCAGAAAAGCTCAGGAGAGAAAAATATAATATTGATGATGAAATACTTAAGCCATATTTTTCACTCGAAAAGGTGCAGGAAGCCATTTTCGGTCTTGCTTCACGTCTTTACGGTTTAAGGTTTAAAAGAAATGAAACTATTCCTGCATATCACAGGGAGGTGGTGGCATTTGAGGTCTTTGAGAGAGATAATTCACCGGTTGCAATCCTGTATCTCGATTTTCATCCACGTAAAGGAAAAAACGGTGGGGCATGGATGACAGCTTACAGGGAGCAGAGAATTGACGACGGTAAAAGAATCATTCCATTGATATCGATTGTATCCAACTTTTCCAGACCAGCAAAAACCCATCCATCTCTTCTTACATTTAATGAGCTGACAACTTTTCTTCACGAATTCGGTCATGCACTTCACGGGATGCTTTCAAAATGTACCTATGAAAGTCTTTCCGGAACAAATGTTGCACGCGATTTTGTTGAACTTCCATCTCAGTTTATGGAAAACTGGGCATTTGAGAAGGATTGGCTTGATTCATGGGCGGTTCACTACCTTACCGGAAGTAAAATTCCCGATGAACTGATAAGAAATATAAGGGAAGCTTCAACCTTTAATGAAGGTTATGCATGCAACAGGCAGAATGGATTTTCGTTTCTCGATATGGCATGGCATACAATCACTGAGCCATTCTGCGGTGATATTAGTGATTTTGAGGCAAAAGCCATGATGAAAACCGAACTGTTTCCATTTAATAAATCGCTTAACATGAGCTGCTCTTTTACCCATCTTTTCGGAGGAGGTTACGCTGCAGGATACTATGGTTACAAGTGGGCTGAGGTCCTTGATGCCGATGCATTCAGTTTCTTCAGGGAATCAGGAGTTTTTAATCCTGATGTGGCAGAATCGTTCAGAAAAAATATCCTCGAAAAGGGAGAGTCAGATAAGCCTATGAACTTATATGTTAATTTCAGAGGCAGGGAACCGTCGATGGATGCCTTCCTTGAAAGAAGCGGTTTTAAATAGAAATATTGTTTTTCCACCGCTAGCGCGGATCTGTGATCCGTGCTAAGTTCATAAATGGCACGGATTGTTAATCCGCGCCAGCAGAATATCACAGAGAAACAAAAACTAGTAGTATCTTTATTTAACACTTTTTACCAGAACAAAACAACTTATATTATTATTAATCAAATTCTTAAGTTCATAAATGATTCTTTTCTTTGAAAACAGTTCCGGGAATATAATCGCGGTCGGCACTACCACCTTGTTGTCAGAAAATGAGATCGAGAAACTGACATGGCTCTTTGGCGAAGCAACTCTTCTTCAGAAAAACATTATAGAGGGCAGGTTCATAGGTCCCCGACGCGAAATGATAACACCGTGGAGCACAAATGCAGTTGAGATCACCCAGAATATGGGGATCAATAGTATAGTAAGGATAGAAGAGTTTTTCAAGGTAAGATCAGGTGATCCTGAATATGATCCAATGCTGCAGGCAATTTACAATGATCCTGATCAGAAGATCTTTACAATTGATCACAAGCCTGAAAATGTCATTTATGTTGAGGACATCAGGTACTACAGTGATAAGGAAGGACTTGCGCTTAATGATGACGAGATAAAATACCTTGATGATCTTGCACTCTCCATCAAACGTCCGCTGACCGACAGCGAGGTCTTTGGATTTTCCCAGGTAAATTCAGAGCATTGCCGTCATAAGATCTTCAACGGGATATTCATTATCGACAGCGAAGAAAAAGATTCGACCCTATTCCAGCTTATAAAGAATACAACTCATTTCAACCGCAATAAAGTTGTCTCGGCATACAAGGATAATTGCGCTTTTCTTCAAGGTCCGGTTGCAGAGCAATTTGCTCCGGTCTCCCAGAATAAGCCTGACTATTTTGAAGTAAAGAATTATGAATCGGTTCTGTCAATAAAAGCTGAAACCCATAATTTCCCAACGACCGTCGAACCTTTCAATGGAGCTTCAACGGGCACTGGAGGAGAGATCCGCGACAGGATTGCAGGTGGGAAAGGTGCTTTCCCTATTGCCGGAACTGCAGTTTATATGACCTCATACCCAAGGACCGACGGTGCCAGATCGTGGGAAAAAGCAACTCAGGAGAGACCCTGGCTATACAGGACCCCGGCGGATATACTGATTAAAGCATCCAACGGGGCAAGCGATTTCGGTAATAAATTCGGACAGCCACTAATTTGCGGATCTGTACTCACATTTGAACATTTCGAAAACCTCAGGAAATACGGTTATGACAAGGTGATAATGCTTGCCGGAGGAATTGGGACCGGTAAAAAGAAAGACTGTGAAAAAGACACTCCTGAGAAAGGAGATCTTGTTGTTCTTCTCGGCGGTGACAATTACAGGATCGGAATGGGCGGAGGAGCTGTCTCTTCTGTCGATACAGGCCTCTACGACAGTTCTATTGAGCTTAATGCAGTGCAGAGGGCAAATCCGGAAATGCAGAAAAGAGTATATAATGCCATACGTGCATTGAGCGAATCGGATAATAACCCTGTAGTTTCAATTCATGATCATGGTGCTGGCGGACATCTTAATTGTCTTTCAGAGCTTGTTGAAGCAACTGGCGGAAGAATAGATCTGAGCAAATTGCCTGTCGGTGACCCTACCCTGTCTGCGAAAGAACTTATTGGCAATGAATCGCAGGAGCGGATGGGCCTCGTCCTTAAAACAGGTGACATCGAATCGCTTGAACAGATAGCCGAAAGGGAAAGAGCACCAATTTATATAATTGGAGAGATCACCGGTGATCATCAGTTTACATTTGAGAACAGCATTACCGGCGAAAAACCAATAGATATAACCCTCGAATCATTGTTCGGTAATCCTCCCAGGACTATAATGGCTGACACTTCAATAGTTTCCAGGTACGGAAACCCTGAATACTCCCAGGATAAGATTCATGAATATGTCGAAAAAGTACTACAGCTTGAGGAAGTAGCCTGTAAAGACTGGCTTACGAACAAGGTCGACAGGTCAGTAACAGGACGGCTTGCTAAACAGCAGTGTGCAGGCCCGCTTCAGCTGCCACTGAATAATCTTGGGGCAATAACCCTGGATTACAGGGGCAGATACGGTATGGCAACATCGATAGGACATGCTCCTGCAGCCGGACTGGTTGATCCTGCAGCCGGTTCAATTCTTTCAATTGCAGAAGCTCTTACAAATATTATATGGGCACCACTGACCGATAAACTCAAAAGTGTTTCACTTTCGGCAAACTGGATGTGGCCCTGCAAGAATCCTGGTGAAGATGCAAGACTCTATTCTGCCGTGAGGGCCGCAAGTAAATTTACAATTGAACTGGGTATTAATATTCCAACAGGAAAAGACAGCCTCTCAATGACTCAGAAATACAGCGATCAGGTTGTCATTTCGCCTGGTACTGTAATTATCTCCGCTGCCGGGGAAGTAAGTAATATCAGAAAAATAGTTGAACCGGTCATGGTCAGCGATCCCTATACAAGCCTTATCTATATTGATATGAGCAGGGATATTTTCAGAACCGGAGGAAGCGCTTTTAACCAGATACTTAACAAACTCGGGGATGAGGTTCCTTCAGTAACTGATCCCTCATACTTTGCTGAAGTATTTAACACTGTCCAGGACCTGATCGAAAGAGGCAAAATACTTTCCGGTCATGATATTTCAGCCGGCGGAATGATCACAACACTTCTTGAGATGTGTTTTTCAAATACCGATGGTGGAGCAGCTGTCGACCTTACAGCTTTAGGTGAACCAGATACAGTCAGAATACTATTAAGTCAGAATCCAGGAATAATAATTCAGGTAAAAGATGTTGATGAGATATCTGAAGTACTTCTCGAGCACGGGATATCTTATTATGCCTTCGGTCATCCTGTAACAGAAAGGACGATTAAGATCACAAATAATAATGTCACTCTCAACTTTGAAATTGATCGCCTCAGAGACCTCTGGTTTCATACATCTTACCTTCTCGACCGCAGGCAGAGCTTACCCGATCTGGCCAGGGAAAGGTATCTGAATTATAAAAATCACGATCTGCATTATGAAACCGGAAATTTCCAGGGGACTTTCAAATCGCTTGGGATTTCCCCCGACCGGAGGAAGAAATGGGGTACCAGGGCAGCTATAATCAGGGAAAAAGGTGTTAATGGCGACAGGGAGATGGCATATGCACTATGGCTTGCCGGCTTCGATGTGAAAGATGTTCATATGACAGATCTGATAAGCGGGAGAGAAAACCTTGAAGAGATCAATATGATAGTGTTTGTGGGTGGTTTTTCAAATTCTGATGTTCTTGGATCAGCTAAAGGCTGGGCGGGAGCTTTCAGATATAACGAAAAAGCCAGAAAGTCTCTTGAAAACTTCTATCTGCGTAGGGATACCCTTTCTCTGGGAGTCTGCAATGGTTGCCAGCTTATGGCCGAACTGGAGCTGATTTATCCCGGACATAATAAGAAGGTCAGGCTGTTACATAATAAATCGAATAAATTTGAATCAGGGTTTATCGGAGTAAAAATTCCATCAAATAATTCGGTGATGTTTGAAAATATGTCAGGAATGGAGCTTGGAATCTGGGTTGCACATGGTGAAGGACAGTTCAGTCTGCCATACACCGAAGAGAAATACAATATCGTTCTCAGATACAGCAAAAGCACATACCCTGCAAATCCGAACGGGTCAGATTACGATATTGCAGGCTTATGTTCGGACGATGGCCGGCACCTTGTAATGATGCCTCACCTGGAAAGAGCATACTTTCCATGGCAGTGCGGATTTTATCCTTCAGGAAAAAGAAATGATGAAGTAACACCCTGGATCAAGGCCTTTGTTAATGCAAGGCAATGGATCGAGGAGAAAGTCAGCGCGTCATTGGAGTAAGGATCACCGACATAAGCTTGGTATCATTGAGCCCCGAAGGAATACGGTTCATGGCTTCCTTTGTAAGGACTTTCTCACTTATCACCTGGATGCTGTATTCACCAGGTTCTGAGATGTAGAACGATCCTGCATAGGAATCTGCCCTGAAATAAGGGTATGATACATCATCTGAATTAAGTACAACTTTATCAATTTCAGGATTAACCTCAATGAGCTTATCAAGCAGGCTTATCTTGACAGAATTGATATAGCTGAGACTTGTAGTATCCTTTGTTGCGCTTGAAAGCCATACTTTATACGTACCAGGCTTTGAAACAACAACATTCCATTCGGCAGTATTGATGGAAGGATTTACATCATCATTGTAACATGTTGCGCTTTCTACTTTAAGTGAAATAGTTCCGTCAGCTTTCTGCAAAACAGCATTTTCAGATACATTTTCTGAACCGGATTTCTTCCCGCACGATGACACTAAAAGTAAAACCAGACTTAGAAGTGTAAAGATTTTTCTGCTCATATAAATGGTATTATAACTAACAACTTTTTTTATAACGTACAATTAACATTTTCAGTATCCAATAATTGTGCGAAAAAACAAAAAAAATACCAAACTTCTATCTGAATGCATATAAGTTATTAACAATATGAAAATTGTTTTGTTTCCGGAACTGCGAAAAAATTTTCTGATTCAACTTTTTTCTACTCCGACAGATTCCCTGACAGTCTTTTTAAACCGGTAAGTATTTTTTTTTAAGACAGCAGGAGTCACAATTGATTCTGCTACTATTTCCGAAAGATCAATCACTTTGTATTTTGTGACAGGGGCAAGCGTTTTTTTACAGAGAGGACAGGCAGTTATCAGAAAATCGGGATTTTTTCTTGTAAGTTCAGCGGCAGTGCAAGAAGCTATTTTACGCTTATTTTCCTGACTAAGCATTAAATTCCCCAGACTGCCACCGCAGCAAAGTGAATTCTCATTATCAAAATCTGTGGTTTCAAGATTTGCAACATGCCTGAGAACCTCTCTCGGCTCATCATAAACTCCTGAACTCCTTCCAAGTTCACAGGGTGTATGGTAAGTTACTCTCTTATGAAGGAAATTCATTTTAACCGACCCGTCATCAATTATATTCTTAATAAACTGGGAATGATGAAGCACTTCGACATCGAGATAATAGCTCTCTTTAAACACTTTGTAACAGATGGGGCAGGATGTCACAAGGGTATGAGCACCTGACTTCCAGATTATCTGGGAATTATAGTTGATCAGTTCCCTGGCCTCCTTATCCTGGCCTGCAAGCATTAATGGTCTTCCGCAACAGGCACCGCCTTTTTCATCAATGAATGACCAGCTTAATCCCGAAGCATTCAGAATACTTGTCATAGCAATCTTTATTGAAGGGGTCAGGTGGGTCATGCAACCTGCGAAGTAAAGTATATCAGCCTTTCCAGGGTTGCTCTCAGGAAGAAAATCAAAGGAGTTCCTTATGTTCTGCTTTTTGACAGGTAAATGCTGCTTCTCCCGGAAATAACCTTTCCATGTATTTGTGTAACTTATTTCAGAATCTCCGGTCCGCCGTTGTATCATTCTGATCGGAGATAGCTCAATCCCCACCGGACATATCTGATCACATCTCCCGCACATAAGGCAGTTTTGTGCAATATCAAAGGTTTCGGTATTATTCCTTATTGCTTTTGTGAGATACGCTGCCTGCATATTATTTATTCCGGCTGAAAAATTCATCTGGCAGGTGTCAATGCATAATCCGCAGGAAGAACATGAGTGAACCTCAACCTCTGAAAATGATCCGGCTTTATCACCTGTTCTTATTCCTGAATTTCTCATGAAGATAAGGAACAGCTCAGTTGGAATATGAAGATACCTTGTAAGTGGAAGAAGCACAAAGAAAGTTCCCAGCGACAGTGAATAGAGCCACCAGAAAGGATAAGCCATCTGACTTGCAGGCAGGAATGAAGCAAGCCACGATCCCAGTGTTCCTGTAAGGAAGCTGCCTGTTCCATAAGCACCGCTTGTCAGACTTTCGGCAATCAGCCTGCTTGGGAAAATCAGCCAGAGAGATGTGAGTGCAATTTTATCAAGTGTCTTGAGCTTCGTTGTCTTTTTCATTCCTACTGCCTTTGAGGAGAACCTCTTTATTATTGCCAGGACAAGACCTGAAAGAATAAAGGCAAGTATAAGATCCATAAGGAATGAGTACCCGGCTTCAAAAGGTGTTTTCCCATGATCGGGGTTGAAGAACTTAAAGAAAATAGCCTTGTAGGGTGCATTCAGGTGTTTCTCACCGAAAATATCGGCTTCAATTGTACCGAACAAAATCAGTAAGAACCAGCCAAAGGCAAGACTCATGTGCATATACCCAAGCCTCAGATTTGATTTCAGGATTTTCCTGTGGATAAGACTTTCTAAGAATATTTCTTTAAGGCTCTGGCCAAAGGCTTTTCCGAAAAAACCCCTTTGCAATCTGAGCTTGTCGGGCCTCGAAAGTTCTCTGAACCAGATTATACTTCTGGTTACTGCATAAATAAGTATGAAGTAAAGCCCGAGATCAAATGGTATCACAAACGGGTCAAACTGCATAGTTATCAAATTTTTGAAAAGCCTGTTTCGCCACAAACACTACATTCCTGGTATTGACTCCCCTTGGACAAACAAGTGAACATTTTCCACAAAGCATGCATTTTTTTATTTTTTTTCTGACCTGATCATTTTCACCGCGTTTAAGTAGCACATTTATTTCCCTGAGACTGAATCCTGTGAAATTACCTGTTGTACAAGTTGCTGAACAACATCCACACTCGATACATGCTTTAAAGCTTGGCTCTCTCTCCATAATAAAATCAACGATCGAGTGATCGTTCCTATCATAGTCAATAACCCGTGCTTTTGTAAGAGTGAAACCAAACTTTTCCATATTACTTTCTGTCACTGTTCATGTAATTGATGATATCAGAAACGGCACTTCGGGCATGAGATATCGTTTCAGTAATATTCATTGGGGCTGTGCAGGTCCCTGCATAGAATAATCCTTTCAAATTACTTTTGTTGCTCCCGAAATGATTATCGGAAGCGGCAAAAAATCTGTTTTCACCAATTTCCAGTTTCCCTGCTTCCGCAAGCTTTAATCCTTCGGCGGACATTTCCATTCCTGCCATAAGTACGAGCAAATCGAGCTCCATTTTTAAGGGCCTCCCTGCCAGGGTGTCTTCAGCTTTTATGACCAGCCTCTTGCTGAAATTTACTCCTACCTCTGAAACTTTTCCCCTGATAAAAGTAATGCCATACTTCTCCTGGGCTTCCCTGTATAGCTCTTCATATAATGCTCCTCCCATCCGCATATCCATATAGAAGCAAAATACTTTGCATTTGTTCAGAGCCTCCTTCAGTTCAATGGCTTGTTTAACCGCGGTAACACAGCAAAGTTTTGAACAATAGAGGTTACCAACCTTTTCATCCCTTGATCCCACACAATGAACAATGCCAATTTTTTCTGGCTTTTCGCCATTCTTCATCATTATCTCACCACTGTGGAACATTTCCTCGAGGTCCGATGATGTAATCACATTGTCATAAATTCCATAGCCGTATTCCTCTTTCCGTTCGCTTCGGAACAGATCAAATCCTGTGGTAAGAAGAACCGCATCAGCCTTAACTACATCACCACTTCTTGTATTAATAATAAAATCATTGCCTCTTTTTTGGAATCCCTCTACACCTTCTCCTGTAAGAAGCCTTATATTATTATGGATAATCTGATTTTTCAGATAACTAAGGACTTCATCACCCGGACGCCGGTCGGGGAAAAGATGATGCCATTCTCTTAAATGGCCTCCCAAATATTTTTCCTTCTCGATAAGTGTGACTGATAATCCAGCCTTAGCAAGTTGTCCCGCTGCTTCCATACCCGCGGTACCGCCACCAACAACTACAACACTTCCTGTCATATCAGGCATTAATCAGGTTTTCAGGTACAGGCATCTGTCTGCCATCTTTGGTTTTGAATTTATCTTCCCGGCTAAAATCAACTCCCATTCTTCTAAGCAATGGTTCCGACTGAACCATATGGAACTGAAGACCGAGATCCCATGGGTTATAGCCCATTACAAGACCAGCAAGTTCCTCATAAGTCAGAACCGGGATCGAATCCCCGTTTGTCCCGTATGCAGTACCCTCCATCTCCTTTATAGTGTATTGCCACTTATCCATAAACATATTGCATCCAGGACAATTTGTTAGAACAAGATCAGGTTTGTATGGCATCATTGATGAAAATTTCTTTGCAGTATTCGATATTGAATATCCCCGGTTTGCCTGAACAAGATATTGCCTGAACCCGAACCCGCAGCAATGCCTTCTTTCGGGATAATCAATAACTTCACCACCCCAGGCTTCAGCCATTCCGCTCAAAACATGCGGAAATTCTGCCCCTCCGACCCCAAATTTCGGAAACATCTTAGCATAATGACATCCGATATGCTCCACAACCTTTAACGGTTCCCCGGTCTTCTTGTCAATAAGGAGATTCTTTGCCTTTGCTGCTATCTCATTTCTGAATTTATAAATTATGTCACTTGTGTGAGCCATATTTTCAGGGATATCGAACTCCCTTCCTGTAGCTTTGAAAAGATACTCCCTTGTTTTTGCAAGTTC
The DNA here is from genome assembly GCA_003520925.1 of Bacteroidales bacterium. GTDB lineage: Bacteria > Bacteroidota > Bacteroidia > Bacteroidales > VadinHA17 > LD21. The sequence continues at coordinate 10,040 of DOTV01000128.1, forward strand.
ATCAGGAAAGTGCTTCCATGTCTCGAGGATCTCTGTATAGATTCCGAATGATGTGACACATGAAATTGCAATATTCTTATATCCTGACTCCTTCATAAGTGCAAAATGACGAGCTACTATTGTCATAATGGTTGATAACGGGACAATATCTCCATGATATCCTATTCCCGTGCATGTTGTATGAGAAGGATTTTCATACACATCTTTTCCAAGAACATTTCTCATGAAATCAAGGAAAAATTGCTCTGATCCGGGGTAAAAACTTTGCCTTATGCAAGACCTGACATAAAAGAAATGGTCATTAGCAATCTCTTTCTGATATTCTGACCAGATCTTCTTCTTTCCTTCATTTTCCATAGCCATTCTTTACTTCATGTAGTATGTTTTCCGCTATTTGCAGTATAGACGTCGATGAAATATTCATTATCAATACCTTCATCACTGAATTGAAGTCCCATATCTGCTGCCTTTTTCTTTGAATGCTCTTCGATTTTGTTAAAAAAGTCTGTTCCGCCGGTGACCTCAAATATTTTTTTAAGCTCTTCTTTGGCATCCTCCGGAATCTTTCGTAAAGGTCCGGCTCCAAGTTCATTTATCTGACCTCCAAGCCGCTCATAAACATCTTGAGTATTATCAAGAATATAATTCCAAATCGGTCCCTGCTCAATATGCATCTCAGGTTTCACTGCATATGTTGCAACACAATACCCGTATTTGAAGATATTTTCTCCGACTGTTCTTTTTATTGCAAATTGTTGTCTTCCTTTCTCCGATTCCGTAAAGAATCCAAGCTTCTGGGAAAGGGTTCTTAAAGCCATAATTACAAGGGCTGGAGTATTTCCTCTTGGACACCTTGTCTTGCACGACATGCACTCACCGCAGTACCAGATCGTTTCAGACTTAAGAAGTTTCTCAATTTCAATATTATCTGCAGTTTGCACGGCGTCGACTACTTTCCTTGGATCATAATCATAGAATTCGGCAGCAGGACAAATGGCTGTACATACACCGCAATTCATACATGCATTCAGCCCCTCTTCAAACCTGATATCCTGCTTCAGCAATTCATAGTAGTTTTCCATCAAAAAATAATGTTTACTATATCAGGGTATGTTAATTAATTAACACAAAAGTACCGGTTCAAATTCAGCCATATAAGAGGCTTAAAACCTATTTTATATTAGTATAAATACTACCTCAACGGCGTAACGGTCTGACGGCATGACGGCGTAACGGCGTAACGGTGAAAACATTTATGGGGTATTGGGTGTATGGAAGGCAGAGGAAATGATGCGGGGGGCAGGGGGCGAAGGGCAAAAGGCAAACAATCATTCGGATTCTATCCGTGTAGATCCGTGTAAATCCGTGTAAATCCGTGGTTAAAAAGAAATTTTATTAAGATCAGAAACCATCATCTTCTTTTAGTATTTTTGAATTATGAAACTTATTGCTGAAAGCGGAGGCACCAAAACTC
>DOTV01000080.1:0-11848 GCA_003520925.1 Bacteroidales bacterium
GAAGTAGTCAGGGCAGCCCAGATACGTCTGAATGAAATGCTGGCGCTTGAGGATCTTGGCCAGAAGTTCACTACAACTGACACCTCAATTATCGTAAATCCGGAACTCTTATTTGAGAAACTTCTTGAAGAGACTCTGGCAAAAAATACAAGTCTCCTTATTGCGGCAAAGAACAAAACGATATCGGAATACGATTATAAACTTATTGTATCACGCAGTTATCCTTATCTAAACGCAACATCAGGCTATAATTATTCAATCAATACCTTCTCTGCAAGCAATACAAAGAATCAGCTTACTAATGGTTTGAGCTATGGCCTTACCATGGGTGTGAATATTTTTGATGGTTTGAACCAGAGGAGGAGCATCCGGAACTCTTCGATTGATGTGAAAAACAAAGAGCTTAAATATCTCGAGATCGAACAGGGTGTAAGGGCTGATCTTATAACCCTTTACAGCGCCTACAGCAACTACCTCCGGCTTATTACCCTTGAAAACCAGAACCTGCAGACAGCTACTGAAAACCTGGATATTGCAATGGAAAGATACAAGCTGGGAAGTCTTTCGGGAATTGATCTCCGGGAGGTCCAGAAGAGTCTTCTCGATGCCCGTGAAAGTCTGCTTTCCGTTGAATACCAGGCTAAGCTTGCTGAAATTTCTCTTCTTCTTATTTCCGGAAGAATCATGGAGTACTACCTGTAAGACTTGAATCCCAATTACTCTATATTTGCTGTTAATATTTGGGTATGGAAAAAAAGACAGAACTGATAACAAACAAGGATGGAAGCATATTTCATCTGAATCTGCTCCCTGAAGATATCTCCGATAAAATATTAATAGTCGGGGATCCCGGAAGAGTAGAAATGCTCTCCTCTCTTTTGAGCGACATCAGAGTAAGAAAAGAGAACAGGGAATTCAGAACAGTTACAGGAAGCTATGAGGGTAATGAAATTACGATAATCTCATCAGGTATCGGGACCGATAATATTGACATTCTGATTAATGAGCTTGATGCTCTTGCCAATATTGACCTTTCAACAGGAATTGTTAAAGCTGACCCGGTATCCCTGACATTTGTAAGACTTGGAACTTCAGGAGGAATAAGAAGTGATGTACCTGCCGGATCATTTGTCATGGCTGAAACTGCAATAGGATTTGATGGCCTCATCCATTTTTATGAAGGGTACGACTGGCTTCTTGATAACGTGCTTACTTCGGTGCTGGCTGAATATCTCGAATGGCCTGACACTCTGTCTTTCCCGTATGCAGTTAATGCAAATAAGGACCTTATAGCACTTTTCCGGAATGAGAATTTCATTAAAGGAATAACAGTTTCAGCTCCCGGCTTTTATGCGCCCCAGGGAAGGCGGCTTCGTCTTGATACTTTCGACAACGAAATAAATAATAAGCTTGCAGAGTTCTCATTCAGAGGCAGAACAATATCAAATTATGAGATGGAGAGCTCTGCTATTTATGGATTGTCGGGTTTACTTGGTCATAAGGCACTTACAATTTGTGTTGTAATCGGCAACCGGGTTACCGGGGAATTCATTAATGATTATAAACCAATCATTATGGATCTTGCTAAAAAAGTGATGGGGATAATTTAAAATTCAGAATTGTAACAATTGTTACAAATTGTCTCTGTACCATTTTATTGCCTCTGACATTCCTTCGCGCACAGTATGGGTTGGATTGTAGCCCAGAAATCTTTTTGCCTTATCAACAGAAGCCAGTGAATGTGGTATATCTCCTGCCCTGTTTTGTCCGTAAACAGGTTTTATATCCAGGGCATCCCTGTCAAAAGCACCAATCAGTTGCTTAATCATTTCAAACAATTCATTCAGATTTGTTCTTTCGCCATGGGCCACGTTGTAAATCTGGTTAACTGCTGAATTATCTTCGGCAAGTGCTGCAAGATGATTTGCCTGCAAAACATTATCTATATAAGTAAAATCCCGCGAATAAGTACCGTCGCCGTTAATTACGGGAGATTCATGATTCATCAGGTTTTTTACAAACAAAGGTATCACTGCGGCATAAGCTCCCTGGGGATCCTGGCGCCGTCCGAATACGTTAAAGTAGCGAAGACCTATAACATCAATATTATAGGTGCCGGCGAAATTTTCTGCAAAAAGCTCATCGACATATTTGGTTATCCCGTAGGGTGACATCGGTTTCCCGATCTTGTCTTCGACCTTTGGAAGATCAGGATGATCGCCATAAGTTGACGAGCTGGCTGCATAAATAAACCTTTTTACATTTGCTTCCTTTGAAGCAAACAGCATTTTTACAAAGCCGCCTATATTGACATCTGTCGATGTAACCGGATCCTTTATTGACCTCGGAACTGAACCCAGCGCAGCCTGGTGAAATACAAAATCAATTCCCTGAACTGACTTTACACAATCAGTGTAATTTCTGATGTCGCCTTCAATCAGCCTGAAATCAGGATTATTAATGAACCCGCTAAGGTTTTCACGCTTCCCAGTCGAAAAATTATCGAGGCAGACAACATAATTGCCTGAATTAAGCATCGATTCAACAAGATTTGAGCCAATAAAACCAGCACCTCCTGTAATGAGGACTTTCCGGCCGCTTACTTTTCGATTCATATTAAAAATTATAGTAAAGAAACGGATTTCAGAAATGAATATTTCTCATAAATCCGGAGAAATCACTTTTCAAAAAGCATAAGGATCTCTTTCAGAATGAATTCAGAAGTTCTGCCATCACCGTAGAAAGCGGGATACTCAAGGCTTTGACCCGACTGAATATATCCAGCAAATGCATTCCGGATCAGCTCGGGGTTTGCATCTACCAGCCTTACTGTGCCATTTGCAACCAGTTCAATCCATTCAGTCTCTTTCCTCAGAACAATGCTGGGCTTTTTGAAAAAGTGTGATTCTTTCTGAACCCCTCCCGAATCAGTAATGATCATGCTGCATGTTTTTTCCAGGAGAGTCATTGCCAGATATGAAACCGGTGGAGTTATTTTTATGTAGTCTGAATTTCTAAGGTCATTTAGCAGACTGCTCAGGCCTGATTTCAGGGAGTTCATGGTACGCGGATGAAATGGCATCACGAAAGGGATCTGGTATTCTTCAGCCAGGCATTTCAGCGTTGAAAGTATAGCCTCCAGCCTTCCGGTGTCATCTGTATTTATATCCCTGTGAATTGTGGCAAGCACGAATTTATTTCTTTCCAGAGACATTGATTCGAGTATATCTCCTTTCTTCCTTTCAGCCAGTTCGGCAAAGAACAGTGAGTTATCATACATGATATCCCCGGTATAATAGATCTTTGGATTGTCAATAGTGTATGGCGGACTGTTTTCAGGCCTGAACCCCTCATTAATAAGGTTTTTGAATGCGGCATGGGTAGGTGCAAACAGCAGTGTTGAAGAATGGTCACTCATTATCCTGTTGAGTTCCTCAGGCATTGATTTATTAAATGACCTCAGCCCTGCTTCAATATGTATGACAGGGAAATGAAGCTTTGCAGCGGCAATAGCACCTGCAAGGGTTGAGTTAGTGTCTCCGTAAAGAAGAATTCCGTCAGGTTTCTCATTGATAAGGACTTCTTCTATTCCTGTTATCATTGAAGCTGTCTGGCGTCCGTGATGAGCGGATCCTACTCCAAGATTGAAATCGGGTTTGTGAATTTCAAGCTCGTCAAAAAACACATCTGACATCTCTTTGTCATAGTGCTGACCTGTATGAAGTGTCAGCTCTGCAATCTGGTCAGAGAAATTCAAACGGATTGCTCTGCTTATAGCTGATGATTTTATAATCTGTGGCCGGGCACCTACTATATTCAGTAGCTTTATTTTAGGCATTATTATCTTGAAGATTTGGTATCCAGACTAAAGGTAAGACTATTTTGCATAGTTGACTGCTCTCGTCTCGCGGATAACTGTAATTTTTATCTGTCCGGGATAGGTCATTTCATTCTGGATCTTTCTTGCTATCTCGAATGACAGGTTTTCAGCTTCTTTGTCGTTGACTTTTTCAGCCCCCACTATTACCCTCAGTTCTCTTCCGGCCTGGATTGCATATGTTTTTGTTACTCCGGGATACTGCAAAGCAAGAGATTCAAGTTCCTTGAGTCTTTTAATATATGATTCAACAACTTCGCGCCTTGCACCGGGGCGTGCGCCGGAAATAGCGTCACAAACCTGGACTATTGGCGCGATAAGTGTTGTCATCTCGGTTTCATCATGATGCGAACCTATGGCATTGCAAATTTCGGGTTTTTCTTTATATTTTTCAGCCATTTTCATTCCGAGGATTGCATGCGGAAGTTCCGGTTCATCATCGGGCACCTTTCCAATATCATGCAATAATCCGGCTCTTTTGGCAAGTTTTGGATTCAGGCCGAGCTCTGCCGCCATTATCGATGCCAGGTTGGCAACCTCCCTTGAATGCATCAGAAGGTTTTGGCCATAAGATGACCTGTATTTCATTTTCCCTATCAGCCGTATAAGTTCAGGATGCAACCCGTGGATTCCAAGGTCGATGGTAGTTCTTTTACCAACTTCAAGAATTTCTTCTTCGACCTGTTTTCTGGTTTTGTCGACAATTTCCTCAATCCTGGCAGGGTGGATCCTTCCGTCGGTGACAAGCTGATGAAGTGCAAGACGGGCTACTTCCCTGCGTATGGGGTCGAAAGCAGAAAGAACTATCGCCTCAGGGGTATCATCAACTATTATTTCAACTCCTGTTGCTGCTTCAAGAGCTCTGATATTACGGCCTTCACGTCCAATAATCCTCCCTTTCATTTCATCCGATTCAATATGGAAAACGGTAACAGCATTTTCAATGGCGTTCTCAGCTGCTACTCTCTGTATGGTCTGGAGCACAATTCTTTTTGCCTCCTTATTGGCAGTCATTTTAGCTTCGTCCAGTATCTCATTTATGTAGGACATTGCTCCGGTCTTAGCCTCCTCTTTCAGAGATTCGATAAGGTGGTTTTTTGCATCATCGGCCGATAAGCCTGAGATGGCTTCAAGCTGATCAACCTGCTGGCGGTGGAGCTTTGCCAGTTCATCACTTTTCTTTTCAAGAAGCTCAAGCTGGGAATTAAGATTATCACGTATTGAATCAGCTTCATTCTTTTTTCGCTGAGTCTCCTCGAGCTTCTGTGACAGTGTAAGCTCTTTTTGCTTTATCCGGCTTTCGGCCTGACCGATCTTGCTGTTCTTCTCATTTATGACCTTTTCATGTTCGGCCTTTAGTTGTAAAAACCTCTCTTTGGCCTGAAGAATTTTTTCTTTCTTAATCACCTCAGCTTCAGTTTCTGCTTCGCTGATGATCTTACGGCTCTTGTTTTTAAGTGCAATCTGCCATAGCAGATAAGAAGCACCAAATCCAAAAATCAGTGCCGCCAGGCATATAATATAAGTTAATCCGCTCATTATTTCATCATGTTATTATGTTCAAAATAAAATATGTATATAAAAAACCCGCAAAGTCTCTTCAGATTTTATAAAACCCCATATCTTTATGGCTGGAGCCGCTAATACAGCTCGAACGTCCACTGCCCCGCAGTTAAGCGGGATCCCGGTAAACCGGGTGAGGCCTGTTCTACCTGAACTAAGGAGTGCTCCAAAGTTTTAAATGTTGAGTTTCAAAAATGAATGAAGAAACGATGCGGGCAATAAGTTTATCTATTTTAAAGAACGCTGTTACTCTTTCTCTTCAAGAACCTGATCAATTTTCCTGATAAGTTCTTTTATAGTTTCAGGGAAGTGATCGGTACCTGATTTTTCCTCCTCCTCATTAAGCTTGATCACATACTGAAGTGATGCCATCGCCAGAAAATCCTGTACATCCTTATCAGAATAGCGCTGTTTGTATTGCAGCACCTTATCGTTAATCATTCTGGCCGCTTTCCTGATCTTCTCCTCATTTTCCCTTTCAACCTTCAATGGATAATATCTGTCGGCTACGTTAACCCTGATAGAAAGTTTATCATCCATTGTTATATCTTATCTGTTCAAAAGAGCAACACATCTGTCAATTTCCCGCACTAATTCATTTATCTTCTTCTTGGCCTCAATCGCGCCTTCCCCATCACCCATTAATGCTCCCGATATTTTAATTCTCTCGTATTTGGTTTCTAATTCCTTAAACTTCTCATTGCGTTCCTGAAGATAACGCTGCAAAGTATCATTTTCTTTCGTCAGATCTCTGTTTTTTGTCCTCAGGTCACTGTATCTTTTTAACAATTCTTCAAGCTTATTGTTCAGCAATATCAGTTCTTCAGGGCCCTTATCGGACATACTAAAATCTTTAATGCAAAGTTAATATTGTTAATCTATTTTTCAAAAAATTAACTCAAATAGTTTGGAAGAACAACTCATAAGCATAGTTTTGCACCTTCTGAAACTTAATTTCATTTTCTGCAATGGTTTTAATACTGACTTTTCTTATAAGCCTCCTTCTGACGAACGCTTCAGGTGATGAACCAAAGGATCGTTCACTATTTATTTCTCCTGTTAAAATTCCGCTTTCACTTTCTGCAAACTTCGGGGAACTCAGGGCAGATCATTTTCATTCGGGAATTGACGTACGTACACAGGGAGTTATAGGAAAAGAAGTTATTGCTGCTGCCTCAGGCTATGTTTACAGGATAAGCGTTTCACCAGGAGGATTCGGAAAAGCAATCTATCTCAGGCATACATCAGGATACTCCACTGTATATGGGCACCTGGACAGGTTTACTCCTGAAATTGAAAAGTATGTAATTGCACGACAATATGAGGAGAAGCGATATATGGTAACACTCTGGCCTCCAAAAGATAAGTTCAGGTATGAGCAGGGAGAGATAATTGCATATTCAGGCAACTCTGGAAGCTCATCAGGACCTCATCTTCATTATGAAATAAGAAAATCTGACGATGAGGACCCTGTTAATCCTTTACTGTTTGAATTTGGAATAGAAGACAAAATCAAACCTGTTTTTGAAAACCTTGTTATATATCCGGCAGGAAAAAAGACAATGATAAATAACCGGAATAAACAATTAAAATTAAATGTCAGCGGGAGCGCCGGAAATTACTTTCTTTCTTCAAACAATCAGCTTTCGATAAATGGTCCTGCAGGCTTCGGATTTAAAGCCTATGATCTTCTGAATGGCAGTTACAACAAATGTTCAGTTTATTCAATTGAGCTTAAAATAGATGACATTCCCGTTTTTAACTATAAAATGGATACTTTCTCTTTCAACGAGTCTAGATATGTCAACAGCCATATTGACTATGAGACTCTGCAGCGTGAAAAAACATATATTGAAAGAGCTTATATTCTGCCAAACGACAAGTTGAATGCATACGGGAATGTTTTGAATAATGGTATCTTCAACTTTACTAGTGAAAGAAAACATAATATTGAACTTATTGTCTCGGATATCCACAACAACAGATCGGTGCTGACCTTTAATGTCAACGGTGGTAAGGCTGTTGTCAGTGAGGACCAGACAAAACCTGATGGAAGCAGCGTTGTTATGATGCCTTATAACAGAAATAATAAGTTCGTATCAAAGAATCTGACAGTGAATATACCCTCGGGGGCACTTTATGATACTCTGTACTTCGAATTTAAGAGATCGGCCGGGAATCCTCTGATGTTTTCCGACATATACCAGATCCATAATAAATTCACTCCCCTGCACAAAGCCTGTAACATTTCTATAAAGCCTGACAGAATTCCTGAAGGGAAACAATCAAAGATGCTTATAATTCAGCTTGTTGATGAAATACAGAGATTACCTCTTAACAGCACATGGAACAACGGATTTCTTACAGCCAGTACAAACAGCTTCGGAGCATTCTTTGTTGGCATCGATACAGTTCCTCCGCTGATTTCGCAGATTGGGTTCTCCTCAGGAGCCAGCCTTTCTGGTAAATCAAACCTGAAGATAAAGATAACTGATGAATTATCAGGGATTAATGCTTACGAACCCCAGATTGATGGTGAATGGGCTTTGTTTGAATATGATCAGAAGAATAATATGTTAATCTACAATTTCGATCCTGAAAGAATCCGGAAGGGATCGAAACACAACCTGATCCTTAAAGTCAGCGATAACAAGGAAAATATAAGTATTTACAAATGCGAATTTACGTGGTAGGAATTATCAATATATCCTTGCGGGATATATTCCTTTCCGGATCATTTTCTTTATGCTTTCAACCACGAATGGCTTATCCTCCCGGTATGTGACGCCAAACCACCTTTCGTTACTCATGAGTATCTTAATTGTGATCTCGCCATTCTTGACAAATTTATCAACAGAGGTTGGAATGTCAAGTTCAGATTTAAGATCCATTCCATAGTTATTTATGAAATTCCTGAATTCTTTCCCGAGGAAGTCAAAGCATGATGGTTTGAATCCCCATAGATTCATCGAGACTATTTCTTCCCCTGAGAATTGAATGAGCTTTCCGTCGGGACCCGGAGCTGTTGCACCATCCCTTGTTTTTTCTATCTGGCGGGTTTCTACAATATGGCTGAGAAATCCATTATTGTCTGCCTTACATACACCACGGTTAACATGTCCGTGATCAGAAAGCGTGTTTCCCAGTTTATATCCTACAATGCAAAAATTATTTGGGGCATTATCATTTACAAGGAAATCCTTCAGGATTTTGAAAGATTCAACACCATAATAATCATCGGCATTAATTACACCGAATGGTTCTTTAATCTTATCCTTTGTTACAAGGATTGCATGACTTGTACCCCATGGCTTTGAACGATCCGGAGCAACATTTACTCCTTCCGGCAGATTAGTTATCTCCTGGAAAACATAATCCACTTCAATCTTCCCCTGAAGCCTCTCCACAAACCGTTCCTTTACCTGTTCCTCTATATCCCGCCGGATAACAAAGACGATCTTACCAAAGCCGGCACGTATGGCATCATATATGGAATAATCGATTATCGTTTCACCTGAAGGACCAACTTCATCAAGTTGTTTATTCCCTCCATATCGAGTGCCCATTCCGGCAGCCAAAACTAATAGTGTCGGTTTCATAAGAATAAGTTTTTTTGATCCACAATTATACAGAAAAAATTGTTACTTTTAATATTCTGATTAATTTTTGTCGATGGAGTTTAAGCTTGAGATTTGTGTTGATAGTGTTGAATCTGCAATCAATGCACAATCTGCTGGAGCGGACCGGGTTGAGTTTTGTGATAACCTGATTGAAGGAGGTACTACACCGGGTTATGGATCTATAATTTCAGCAAGAAATAATCTGAATATAAAGCTTCACGTAATTATAAGGCCCAGAGGCGGTGACTTTTTATATTCCGATCTGGAATATGATATAATGAGAAGAGACATAGAGATTTGCGGTGAGTCGGGAGTTGATGGAATTGTGGCAGGTATCTTACTTCCAGGAGGTAACATTGATGTTGAAAGGAGCGCAAAACTTTTCGAATTTGCATTTCCGATGGCAGCTACTTTCCACAGAGCATTCGACATGTGCAGCGACCCGGTCCAGGGACTTGAAGATGTAATCGCTACAGGTGCTTCCCGTCTTCTGACCTCAGGTTTAAAGAACAAAGCCCAGGACGGAATTGAGTTGTTAAGACAGCTTGTAATTCAGTCTGGTGACAGAATAATAATTATGCCCGGAGGCGGTATCGATGAAACCAATGCCGCGTTAATTGTTACCGCAACAAAAACAAAGGAGATACATCTTACAGGACGGAAAGTCGTTGACAGTGAAATGATATTCAGAAGACAGGGAATTAACATGGGAGGTATTAAAGGGGTTCCCGAATTCTCCCGGAAGGTTGCTGACTCTGAAAGATTAAAAAAAATCATCGGGGTTCTCAAAATGATCTGATTGCACTTTGAAATTTTCTTTGTCTTGCTACCTTTGCACATCTGTATCTCAAAAAAATTATTACTAATAAATAGAATACTTTATGAAAAGACTATTTAAAGCACTCTTTGCTTTCACTGTTGCAGGAATCTTTGCCGGACAGACTTCAACTGCCTGCACAAATTATATTGTTACCAGGGGAGCATCAAAAACAGGTTCCGTAATGATTACCTACTCGGCCGACTCTCATGTACTTTATGGTGAATTGTATTACTGGCCTTCGCGGGATTACCCCGACGGTGCCTGGCTCGATGTATATGAATGGGATACAGGCAAATACATGGGAAAAATAAAGCAGGTGCGGCATACTTATTCTGTCGTTGGAAATATGAATGAACATCAGCTTTCAATAGGTGAAACGACTTATGGCGGCATTGAGGGACTTGTGGACCCCGATGCAATCGTCGACTACGGAAGCCTTATTTACATAACCCTCCAAAGGGCAAAGAATGCAAGGGAAGCGATAAAGGTGATGTCAGAGCTGGTATCAGAATATGGATATGCAAGCTCGGGAGAGTCTTTCTCAATTGCAGACCCTAATGAAGCATGGATCTTTGAAATAATAGGAAAAGGGAAAGGGAATAAAGGAGCAGTTTGGGTAGCACGCCTGATTCCCGACGGATATGTCTCCGGACATGCCAATCAGGCAAGGATTCAGACTTTTCCGCTTGCTACCGGCAAGAAAACCGGCATAGCCCTGACATCAAAGGATCTGGGAAGAATTTTTGATCCTGTTGTCGAATGTGTTTATGCCCACGACGTAATTTCTTTTGCAAGAACTTTGAAGAATCCATTTACGGGTACTGATCAGCAATTCAGCTTTTCAGATACTTATAATCCTATATCTTTCGATGGGGCAAGATTTTGCGAGATGCGGGTCTGGTCTTTTTTCAAATCTGTTAGCAACGGAATGGATCAGTATAAAAACTATGTTTCGGGTCATGATCTAAGTAAACGCATGCCGCTCTGGATCAAGCCCGACCGTAAGATCTCGGACTATGATCTTATGAACTTTATGCGTGACCATCTTGAAGGTACTGAATTCGATATGAGAAAGGATATCGGAGCAGGTCCTTTTGGATCTCCTTACCGCTGGCGTCCGCTAACATGGAAAGTCAGCGACGATCCAAATGCCCCTTCATACTGCAACGAAAGAGCAACAGCAACCCAGCAGACCGGTTTTGTATTTGTGGCAGAATCCAGAAACTGGCTTCCTGATCCTGTCGGCGGAATTTTTTGGTTTGGGGTTGATGATGCAGCGACAACAGTTTTTAATCCTATGTACTGCGGTATAACTGAGATCCCTGAATGTTTCAGGGCAGGTAACGGTGATATGGTCACCTACTCTCCCACCTCTGCATTCTGGTTATTCAACCAGGTTGCAAATATGTGCTATTCAAGGTACGATTTGATGAGTGCAGATGCTGTAAAGCTTCAGAATGAACTCGAGAGTAAGTATATTGCTGAAACTGCGGCAACCGACGAAGCAGCCAGAAAGCTGTATGAAAATGATGTCTGGAAAGCAAGGGATTATCTGACAAAATATTCAGTCGCAACGGCTCAGAGTACATTCATGAACTGGAAAAAGCTCAGCGAGTATCTTCTTGTCAAGTATATTGACGGAAATATTAAGAATGAAAAGGACGGTAAATTTGCCACAAGTCCAGATGGTTACCCTTCAGGACCCAGACAGCCTGGCTATGATGATAAATGGAAAAAATCGGTTATCCAGGACACAGGAAATAAATTACTGGTTCCGGGAGGACCATCACATTAGAAGCTAAGGCAACCAGACATTTCTTAAAATATTGATGATCTATTGATGAATAGAAAATATTATTGTATCTTTGCCCCCTGTTTTAAAATATCATATTAAGAAAACGAAATTGTTTGAGAAATGAATCTAATGGATGTTGTCGATAAAGAATTGGCTGTAAAGAATGAGTATCC
>DOTV01000080.1:12159-13968 GCA_003520925.1 Bacteroidales bacterium
AAGGAAAGAATTCAGCAGTTCCGGGGAGTTGTAATACAATTGAACGGCAGTGGTAACACAGCGACTTTTACTGTTAGAAAGATGTCGGGCAATATTGGTGTTGAAAGGATCTTCCCTATGGCTTCACCGTCAATTGACAAAATTGAGGTCAATAAACATGGAAAAGTACGCAGGGCTAAAATCTTTTACCTGCGTGATCTGACAGGCAAAAAAGCACGTATTCGCGAAAAAAAATTCTGATTTGATCATAAAGTAAATATAAAGGCTGTTCCTGATGGACAGCCTTTTCTGTTCTTATTATTCAATCTTTTTCAGCAATTCTTCCCTTTTCGTTTTAGCTTCTTCAGCTAATTTATTCGCTTTTAAATCAGCCGCCTGAACAAGCTGGTCGGCTTTCTTATCGGCTTCTTTCCTGACTGAATCAGCAGCTTTCTGTGCTGCCATTTTTGCAATGGTACCCTTGGTTTCAGCCTCCTTTATTATTCTTTGTGACTGAATAACAGCCTCCTGGCGTATCTTCTCTGCTGCTTTTGAAGCTTCATCCCTGAGCTGCTGGCCTTTTTCCTCTGCCTCCTGTACTAATTTGTCAGCCTGTATTTCCGCTTCACTTTTTACTTTTTCCCTTGCCTGATCAATTTTTGCACCTACCACCTCTTTTACAGTTTCCTTTGCTGTCTCTCTGATTCCCCTGGTACTGTCAGAAGAAGCATTGCCGAAGAATGGAGTTACTAACGGTTTCAGGAAGGTTCCAGTCACTTTCACATTTACTTTTATAACGTCAGCTGGTTTAAAAGCTATTCCAAATGCTGCGGCCTGTACCGAAAGGTTATCGATAAGGGAATTAACCGAGCTTCCAAGATCAGATCGTGGAATTTCTGTCCTGATCGAATAGTTTATAGTCTGATCTATTCCCTGATCACCGCTGATATTCATTTTAATGTTGCCGACCTTTGTATTAAACGGACTTACATAAATTCTTCCATTGTTTACCTTAAAGCTTACATTTATATCCTTGAATACATTACTGTAACTGCTTCCTAATTTAAGAACCTCTTTCATATTGTTGTAGACTGCAGATTCTAAAAGAGTCACTTCCTCTGATACTAGTTTACCACCTCCGCTGATTGAGGATACAAGTGGCATAAAGTCCTTTCCCAGCAGACTGCTGTAGTTTATTTTGACCCCAACCTTCCCGGTAATGCCTTTAGCAGTCGGGGCAAGCATTTGAATAGTGTTGAATGTATTAAACGCATCTTTGATACCCAGATCAAGTATATTCAGATCAGCTTTTACGAATGGTTTCATTGAGTCGCGTGTGTCATAATCAGCATTCATTGCAATTCTGCCCCCGAGAAGATCCATACCGGTTTCTCTTATACTCAGAACACCGTCCTTTACTATAACATGGCCTTTCACATTCTGAAACTTCATCTTGTTGTAATTAAACTGATCAATTACAGCATTAAAATCAAGATTAATATTTTCCGGGACCTTGATAATTGCCAGTGATGCAGTGTCAACCGAAGTTGTATCGGTTGCCATCTGTGACATAATATCGGTAAAGTCAACGAGTTTAGAATGAAGCGAGAGTCTCCCTTTAATCTTATCATTCTTAATTACGTACTGAATATAGTTGTCAAGTTTCCCGGCAATAGTGAAATCGCTTTTCCCGCCGACCTTCAATTCAGCATTTTTCAATTCAGCAAATTCCGGATCAAATCCGAATTCAGCATTTCTGATTTCAACTGATGGATATCCTTTTATTAAAACTGTTAAACCCGTTACACTAAGATTACCTGAAGCCTGAAA
>DOTV01000080.1:14296-31339 GCA_003520925.1 Bacteroidales bacterium
ACCTTTAAGGGACAGGCTGTCCATTGGAACGGCATTTGAGAGTGCATTAAGATCTATTTTCCCTTTCATGGAACCCTTGAAATCCGGATCACTTATCGGGGTTTTTAAACCAAACTCCATATCGAAAGGATTTCCGGCCAGTTCCATATGGAAATTGTCGACATTCACAGTTGTTTTATCCATGTCGGAGCCATCGACAAAAATGTCCGATTTTAAATTGATATTCTTTATCTGTTCGGGAAGGGCGGGATAGCTTATCAAACCATTATTTATCGATAATTTGAGACTTATATCCGGCATCGTACTGTCGGCATCACTGTAAGTACCCTTAGCCGTTCCTGCCAGTTTAAATTCACCGCTTGTCTTAAGATCTTTAAAATCAGACATATAAATTGCAGGGATCAATGAAATCAACGATTTGAAAGAAGTCTGCTCCGATTTAAAAGTAAGGTCAGTTTCAATATCATCCTCAGGCATAGCAACCATTCCCGCAAAGTTCAACTTCAGGTCATTAATTGCCAGATAGTTGTCCCTGAGATAAAATTTCATACTATCAAGGTTCGCCCTGACATTAATTTTTGAATCAGCATTTGCTTTATTCAGGTATCTGATCCCATCCATTAAAAATGTTAGCTCCTGAGTATTGATCAGGATTTCAAGATTAGTTTCACTTTCTGTAAGATCTCCTTTCATTAAACAATTTACCTTTTTAAGGTAAGTCTCTATAATTGATTCATGATCGATATATGAAATAGCGCTATTTGTAAATTCAATATTCTCAAGAAGGATTTTCATACTTGAAGGTTCGTCTCCCTGGATACTTTCAGTTGTATCAGTCATTATATCCCAGTTAGCGCTGCCATCCTTAAGTACAAGTGCCCTGATATCAGCCTCGTTTATGACAATTGATTTCATTTCATACCCTGTCTTTTTGAAAAGGCTTGAAAGATTAAAAACAAGGTTTAATGAACTGCATGAAACAAGTGTATCCTTGTCGAATTTTCCAACTCCGGTTACTGCAACATTATCGAGGGAAAATGTGAGGTTGGGAAAGTTTTTAAAGAACCCGAGCTTATAATCCCCAAAACTTACTTTTGCATTGACTGATTCATTAGCAGTCTGTTCGACCTTTATTCTGATTTTGTCCTTAAACACCATTGGAACTATAAAGAGAAGGATAAGGATAAGCAGGATTAATCCTCCCAGTACATTAACTATCCATTTGGCTGTCTTTTTCATAACTATGATATTTTCAGTTGACGATCAATATTTTAGAGAAAAGTTTTATCTAATAAAACGTCATTTAAGAGTAAATAATATCCGGGTTACAGAAAAGAAGTGCCTAAAGTGCCTAGAGTTTGAAGTACTTAGAGTTGAAAAAAGTTAGTAGTGAGCTAAAGTTTGGAGTACTTAAAGTTGAACAGTCTAACTCTAAGTATTTTAGTCACTCTAATTACTCTAGGCACTTTAAGTTTTCTAGGCACTTAATTTAATGCAATTATTATTATATTTGCGTTCTGAAAAATGGTCCCGTAGCTTAACTGAATAGAGCATCTGACTACGGATCAGAAGGTTGGGGGTTTGAATCCCTTCGGGATCACAAAAAAATGGCGTCTTTAAGGGCGCCTTTTGTCTTAATATTAACAGGGATTATCTAGAAGTTACAAAGAGCATTTCAGCGCTAGTTTTCCTTCAGAACAGATTTTTTCTTTGATAAGAAATTTCCGTTACTATTCGCCTTTGAACTTTTATATTCCGGAACAAGCATTTCGAAGAATTCGAATACATCCTGTTCTGAAAGTCCGTATATATTTTTCAATGAAGCAATAACTTTCAATACCTCGGTTTTGTAGTCATTCTTATCAACCTTTGCAACTTTTATCTTTTCGTGATGAGTCGGAATTATCTCTTCCGTATTTGAAAGCAATTCTTCAAATAACTTTTCACCCTGACGTAATCCTGTATATTCTATCTTTATATCCTTTTCGGGTTCCAGTCCTGAAAGACGTATCATATTTATTGCAAGATCGGCTATTTTTACAGGCTTGCCCATATCAAATACAAATATTTCACCGCCTTTCCCCATAAATCCTGCTTCAAGGACAAGCTGACATGCCTCCGGAATAGTCATGAAGTACCTCATAATATCCGGATGCGTTACGGTCACAGGACCTCCTTCTTCAATCTGTTTTTTGAAAAGAGGAATCACAGAGCCGTTAGAGCCAAGTACATTCCCGAACCTTGTTATTACGAATTGCGTCTTTACCCCTTCCTTCATAGCCTTTGTCTGAACCAGCATCTCACATACCCTTTTTGAGGCACCCATGATATTTGTAGGATTGACTGATTTATCACTTGAGATCATCACGAATTTCTTTACATCATATTTCACCGAAAGTTCGATCATGACTCTTGTGCCACCAACGTTGACCCTAAGAGCCTCATGCGGATTCTCTTCCATCAGTGGAACATGCTTGTATGCAGCAGCATGGAATACAATTTCAGGATGATATTTCTGGAAAATCAGCTCCATCTTATCAGGGTTGGTTACATCGGCCAGCTGGCTCTTGAATTTTACATGGGTATAGCTCTTCCGAAGTTCATTTTCAAGATGGAACATTGGTGTCTCAGCCTGATCGATGAGAATAATATTATGTGTGGAAAATCTTGACAGCTGCCTTACAATTTCTGAACCGATTGACCCGGCCGCACCGGTCACCAGAATTGTCTTTTTTGCCAAACCTTTCCTGATAATATCGAGGTCAAGTCTGATCGGATCCCTGCCAAGAAGATCTTCAAGCTGAACCTTTTGCAGTTGTTTTACCTCGAGTTGTCCGTTTAGCCACTTCTCGATTGCTGGTGTCTCGAGTACCTCGACACCAAAATCAATTGCCTTTTTAATAATTTCACTTTTTTTCGAAGATGGTAAATTACGGATCGCAAGAATAAGAGTTTGAATTTTGTGCCTGATTATGAAACCTGAAGAGAGTACTTCGGAGTCAAAGACCTGAATTCCGTTTATTTTCTTCCCCTGAAGCTGCTTGTTGTCATCAATGAAGCCCGCAACAGCAAAACCTCCCCGCGGATCGCTTAATAAAACCCTCTTTACAATAAAACCCATTTCACCTGCACCATATATTATCACCCTGTTCGTTGAACTTTTTGAAGAATGGGTTGCAAATCTGAAGAGCATCTTTACAGAGATGCGCATAAAGAAAAGGAAGACCGTAATTAAAACATAATGAATCAACAATATAGCAACAGGAATTACCAGGTCCTCGCTAAGGTTAAAAAATTGTTCACCATAAGAAATAAGTACAAGGACCACTGCAGAAACAGTTGTAGAGACAAAAACAAGTGTCACATCTGTAAGGGTCGTATGTCGTATCAGACCTGCGTATGAGCGGAAGGTCAGCATAAAAACAGTATATACAAAAAGAGCGATCAACCCGTGAATGATGGCCTGGTTAATCTGAAAATTATCCGGAATAAGATTATACCGCAGAAGATAAGCTATGATAAAAGTAACAAAAACAGCAATTGTGTCGTGAATTAAAAGCATCCACCTTGGAACCGAGTACTTATGAAAAAACTCTGAAGTTTTCGACCTCAGGGCTTCCCTTATATCAGGGTAGTTTTTGAACATTTTACGTGTTTAGTTAAACAAACTATATTGAAAAAGAAATTTATGAGGAATAAATTACTGTTTTCAAATCAAATGTAAAGATTTAAGAATAAATATCAAAATTACTACCATTCCAAAGTATCTCAAATTGAGGTATTTTGATAATCCCGGGCCGTCTATTTATTACATATATCATTAAAATCTACTGGTTTGAAATTGATTAGTCTACGTTCATCAAAAAAAGCATTTTTAATTGTTTTTTAGCTAATTGTTCATAACTAAAATTAAAAGCTTCAACAGGATATGAGATGGCAGAGTTTACAGCTTATGAACATTTTGTTTTGGAAGAAAAGACACTATTACGGCACCTATGAGTGCAAAGCATATTAATACAGTAAACCCAAATGAATAGCTCCTTAATGTATCATTGTACAAAGTGCCTACCATCATTGGTGACAAAGATTCAGCAAGGCCGTCTGCCACTAGGATAATGCCCATTACCCTGCCGAGGGTCTTAATTCCAAAAAGATCCCCCGCCATCAATGGGATGATCATATAATCACCTCCCAGACCTATACCGAAAACAACAGCAAAAAGATATAACCTTCCCGGGAAATCAGGTACAAGGAGCAGGGGAATTGAAGAACCCACTATCAAATAGATCAGAATCATCACAAACTTTCGCGGAAAGATATCAGCCAGCATTCCCATCAGGACTCTCCCGGCAAGGCTTGAAAGTAATACCAGCGACATTATCTGCGCTGATTGCGACTGTGAAAAATCCATATCCCTCAGATATAGCTTTAAATGCTGATTCACTCCTCCTACTGCACCAATAGAACACATGCTTCCTATTCCGAGAAGATAAAAGTTCCTGTTTTTTAGCACGCTTCTTATCGAAATGATTGATTCACTTTCTTTGTGTTTTTCACTCTGAACCGGTACTTCCTTAATAAAAAAGGCCATCGGAAAAGAGAACAGGATTACGATTACTCCAATCAATGTCAGTGCCATTTGCCAACCAAAGTTTTTTTCAAGAGCTGTTGATATCAACGGTACAAGTGCACCCCCTGTTCCGATCCCCAGATATGCAATGCCCATTGCTTTCCCCCGGTTTTTTGTAAACCATCTTGAGATAAGCACCTGACATGGAAGCGGCCCCCCGAAAACATATCCGAGAGCATTAAGAATGTAGAAAAAATAAAACATTCCCAGGCTATTCATCATGCTTAATCCGATAATGGCAGAACCTGCAAGAAGTGACCCTGCAAGCATCATTTTTCTGGGTCCGTAACGGTCAATGATCCAGCCTGCTATAAATCCGAATAATGGAGCAACCAAAAGCTTCCCAATTGCATTGCCTGAGGTGACAACAGTGCGGGACCATCCAAATTCCTTAACAAAAAAATCGTAATAGAAAGGCAAACCGTAAAGAGCAAAACCCACAATGGCAAGGAGCGAAAAAAAAGCTGCTGCAACAACATATGGCTTTGAACTGGGTATACTCTGTTTTTTGAAAGAATCTGCTTTTAGGTTTTCCATTCAGGCGGTTAAGGTTTCAGGTGTGGCTGTATTACAAAAATAAAATTTCTTTATTTAAAAAAGTAAGGAAATACCATAAATGACGCAATAGAAAAACACGGTTGTTTTTTTATTATTTTTGGACTTTATTTTTTTAATCCCGATAATGAAGGAAGTAGTTACAAGAATATTTGACAGTGAAGCATCTGCTATCAGAGGAATACCAGTGACTGATAGTTATGAAAAGGTTACTGAAGTAATCTATCAGCATGTTCAGAAGAGAAAAGGTAAATTGATTACCAGCGGAATGGGGAAGGCGGGACAGATAGCACATAACATAGCAACCACATTCAGTTCGACCGGTACACCGGCGGTTTTCCTTCATCCCAGTGAAGCACAACACGGAGACCTGGGGATTATGCAGGAAAATGATGTGTTGCTGGCAATTTCTAATTCAGGGAAAACAAGGGAAATAATTGAACTGATCGACCTTAAGGATAATCTTTTTCCGACAATTCCGGTTATAGTGATAACAGGAAATGAAAACAGTCCCCTTGCCCTCAAATCGGATTATTTTATTTCAACAGGTTCACCTTCGGAGGTATGTCCACTCGGGCTTACTCCAACAACATCAACTACAGTTTTTACTGTCATTGGTGATGCTCTGGTTGTTCTGATGATGGAAAAGATAGGATTCACTTCTGAAGACTACTCTAAAAGGCATCACGGAGGATACCTTGGCGTTAAATCACGTGAAAAATCAGGACAGACTACTAAGCGAAAATAATTTTTCTTTGTCACGAAATTAAAAAAGATTAGTTTTGGACTTTCCGATATCATTTTTCTAACCTAATTCCGTAATTATGGCCACCAGCACTTCTTCAAGCGACATCAGCAGAAAGGACTATGTTTTTGCAATAACCATTATCGGTCTCTTTTTCTTCATCTTCGGTTTTGTAACCTGGCTTAACGGGGTCCTTATCCCATTTCTTAGGACAGCCTGTGAGCTGAACGATTTTCAGGCATATTTTGTAACTGCTGCATTTTATATCTCCTATTTTGTGATGGCTCTCCCGTCATCTGTAATACTGAAAAAAACAGGTTTTAAGATCGGAATGTCATTAGGTTTATGGGTTATGGCAGTAGGTGCACTTGTTTTCATTCCTGCAGCAATCTCCAGGGCTTTCTGGCTTTTTCTGACCGGATTGTTTATTCAGGGAACCGGACTTGCCCTTCTGCAGACTGCAGTAAACCCTTATGTAACAATTATAGGCCCGCGGGAGAGTGCCGCCAAACGTATCAGCATAATGGGAATTGCGAATAAATTCGCCGGTGTGATCGCTCCTATAATTCTGGCAAGCATAATTTTGAAAGACTCCCACATTCTGGAAGAAAAGCTGTTACAGGCTTCGGATGCAGCTTCACGTTCTGTTCTCCTGGATGAAATGGCAAGAAATGTCATAATGCCATATATTGTCATGGCGGTTGTCCTTGTTCTCCTTGGGCTTCTGCTGAAATTTGTTCATCTTCCGGAAGTTGATACTGAGGCAGAAGATGAAGCTGTGGGTGAGGCTAATCTTAAAAAAACAAGTATCTGGCAGTTCCCTCACCTTATCCTGGGAGTTGTAGCATTGTTTTTCTATGTTGGTGTGGAAGTAATAGCCGGCGATACAATAATAAGGTACGGACAGTCTCTTGGCATACCGATGGATTCGGCGAAATATTTTACATCCCTGACGATGCTCGCTATGATAGCTGGCTATCTACTTGGGATTGCTTTAATTCCTAAGTATTTGAAACAGGGAAATGCATTAAAGATATGTACAATCCTTGGGGTCATATTTTCACTTGGAGCTATATTTACACCGGCTGACAAGGTATTCACAATGCCTTTCATTGACCTTGTTACATTCAAACCTCTCCAATTGATTCTGCCTGTTACGGTTTTATTTGTCGCATTGCTCGGGTTTGCCAATTCACTGGTCTGGCCGGCTATGTGGCCCCTTGCACTGGATGGCCTGGGCAAATACACTAAAACAGCTTCGGCTATGCTTATCATGGCCATTGCCGGTGGCGCTATCGTTCCATTAATCTATGGGAAACTGGCCGTTGCTTTTTCCACTCAGGCAGCGTACTGGATCTGTGTTCCGGGATATCTGATTATTATGTACTATGCATTTATCGGACACAAAGCAGGCAAATAAGTATGGGGTACGACCTGAAGGCGATATTTGATTCATTCGTTTCAGATAGTTCATTTGCAGGTGCAAATCCCTGTGGAAGCGGCCATATACATGACACATTCCTTATCAATACTGCAGAGAAGGACAAGGATAATTACATAGTACAGAAACTGAACAATAAAGTATTTAAAAACATACCCGAACTTCAGGAGAATATTGAAAGAGTAACTATTCATATGCATCAGAAACTTCTCCTGATCCCTGGATCTGATGTTAAGAGGGAGTGCCTTACAGTGGTTCCGGCAAAAAATCATAAAAGCTGGATTGTGGATGAAGAGGGTAACTTTTGGAGGATGTTCATTTTTATACCGGATAACATCTCCTATGATATTGTCGACAGCGAGGACAAAGCTTTCGAGGGAGGCAGAGCTATTGGTCGCTTTCAGGCTTTACTGGCAGATCTGCCCGGAAAACCGCTTAATGAGACTATTCCATCATTCCACGATGTAGAAAAGAGAATTGACAGCTTTATTAGTTCATTAATGAATGATCCCGCCGGAAGAGTTAAAGAAACAATCAGTGAGACTGACTCCATATTAAAAAGGGCTGAGGAAATGAAGATCATTCAGAAACTTGGGAGGGAGGGCAAAGTCCCTGTCAGGATCACACATAATGATACGAAATTCAACAATATTCTTTTTGATATAAACGGCAAGTCACTCTGCCTTATCGACCTCGATACGGTTATGCCAGGATATTTTCATTCCGATTTTGGGGATGCGATACGAACAGGGGCAAACAGCGCTGCAGAAGATGAGACTGACCTGTCGAAGGTAAAAATGGACCTTAACCTGTTCAGGGCTTACGCCGAAGGATACCTTTCTGAAACAAGAAATACACTTAATACGATCGAAAAAGAGTATCTTGCTTTCGCGCCGCTGCTGATGACATACGAACAGGCCCTGCGTTTTCTCGCCGACTATATTGAAGGCGATAAATATTACCGTATTCACAATAAGAATCATAACATTCAGCGGACACGTTCGCAGTTAAGGTTGCTTGAAAGTATGGAGGAACAGTATCCGCGGATGCAGGAAATCATCAATAAACTTACATGACCTCTTAAGGCGTCAGGCATCAGGAGACTGGCATAAGGCACAAGGAAATAAAGAAAAACTACATTTAATTATTGCTATGGGTAAACCGTATTCTGAAATTAGCTGGACGAACGAAGAAAAGGAGTTTTTAAAAAGATTCAAAGATCCATGGTCGATTCAGGTATTTCTGGATTCCATCGCATATAATCCTGCATACGAATGCCGATCGCCCAGATGGGTTATCAGAAAGCTTTCGGCCCACTGTTTTGAGGGGGCTCTGTTTGCGGCAGCAGCGCTTAATTTCATTGGTTATAAACCCCTGATTGTGGATATGAAAGCATTTAACGATGATGACCATGTCATAGCTGTATTCAGGGAAGGGAGAAACTGGGGAGCAGTTGCAAAATCAAATTTCACTACTCTGCGGTTCAGGGAACCGGTCTATCGGTCACTGAGGGAATTGATAATGTCATATTTTGATTTCTTCTTCAATATCCATGGTGAGAAGTCTCTGAGATCATACTCGCTGCCATTTAATCTGACTTCACTTGACAAACGAAACTGGGCAATCACCGATGAAGATCTCGAATTTATTGGAGATAAGATCGAAGCCTTGCATCATTTCCCGGTTGTTTCAGAAGAAAGGATTAAAAAACTAAATATAGCAGGCGATTATATGCTCAGGGCCGGAATGCTGGGATCGATCGAAGAGGGGTTGTTTAAACCTTCGAAGTTAAAATAACCTGGTCGAAAAATGATGGTCATTAAAAATCTGATTAGTAGTATAATATATTAAAGGCATCATTTACAGTCGAAAGATTTATTTGGAATTACCCTGATAATAGCTATTTTTGAAGCCTTAAAATGGCCTGAAATTGCAAAACATCAAGTTTTTGTTACTGTCATCTTCCTATAAATTAATATTATACAAAGGATATGGATTTATCAGGTAAACACTATAAGGCATTTATTGAACGGCAGGAGGCTCTGAAAAAGCAATATAGTCCACAACAGGCCGAAAAACAGCATTCTAAGGGCAAGCTTACTGCATTTGAGAGAATTAACCTCCTTTTTGATGCAGGATCATTTGAAGAGATATATACATTCGTTACTCCTGCTGCACAGCCTGTAGAGTTTGGGAAAGTCGAAAAGTCATTTGGCGACGGAGTGATAGTCGGTCATGGAAAGGTTAACGGACGCCTTGTCTTTGCATATGCACAGGATTTTACAATAATGGGGGGATCGCTGGGTATTATACATGCAAAAAAGATAGCCAAGATTCAGGAGATGGCTTTAAAAATGGGTTCTCCGATAATTGGTCTTATCGATTCAGGCGGAGCCAGAATTCAGGAAGGTGTTGCAAGTCTTAGCGGATACGCCTCCATATTTCATAACATCATTCAATCTTCCGGTATAATTCCACAGATTTCAGTGATCATGGGACCAGCTGCCGGAGGTGCAGTATATTCACCTGCCCTGACCGATTTCGTCTTCATGACGAACCATACGAGTTACATGTTCGTGACCGGGCCTAATGTTGTTAAGGAAGTCCTTAATGAAGAGGTTTCGTCTGATCAGCTTGGGGGTGCCGAAGTGCATGCTCGCAAAAGCGGCGTTGCTCACATGATTTATGACGATGAAGAAAACACTATACTGGCTCTTAAGAAATTCCTTTCGTATCTTCCCTCGAACAATGTCGAAAACCCGCCTGTGGTTGGCGATGATGGAGCAGTTCCCGATGTTAACCCGAAGCTCAGGGATATTATACCTGACGATCCTAATAAAGCCTACGATGTTAAAGAAGTAATACATCAGATCGTCGATAAAAACAGCTTTTTTGAAACATCCGAGCTCTTTGCAGCGAACATTGTTACAGGCCTCGCAAGGCTTAAGGGAAAAACAATCGGGGTGGTTGCCAACCAGCCTAAAGTGCTTGCAGGAGTTCTGGATATCGATTCATCAACAAAAGGTGCCAGATTCATAAGGTTCTGCGATGCATTTAACATTCCTCTTCTTACCCTAGAGGATGTGCCTGGTTTTCTCCCGGGAGTCGATCAGGAGCATTCAGGAATAATAAGACATGGGGCAAAAATGCTCTTCGCATACAGTGAAGCCACTGTACCGAAAATAACTGTTATCCTGAGAAAAGCTTATGGCGGAGCATTTATTGTTATGAACAGCAAAAACCTTGGCGGAGACTTCAATTTTGCCTGGCCCACTGCAGAAATTGCTGTAATGGGACCCGATGGTGCAGTTGCCATCCTATACAGGAAGGAACTCGCCGGTTCAAAAAATCCTTCTGAACTTAAGAAAGAGCTGGTAAAGAAATACCGTGACAAGGTCGCAAATCCCTTTATTGCTGATGAGAGCGGATATATCGATGAAGTTATTGATCCCGCTGTCACCAGAAAAAAAATAATCTCCGCATTTACTGCCCTCAATAATAAATGGGTTAAAGTTCCGGCCCGGAAACATGGAAACATGCCATTATGAAAATCAAACGTATACTTATTGCAAACCGGGGAGAGATAGCAGTCCGGATTATCAGAACTGCCAGAGAAATGAATATTCAAACTGTAGTCGTACAGACTTCAGCTGAACCAAATGCCATGTATGTTTCTCAGGCGGATGTGGTTTATGACAATACCGAGGATACATCCGAGATTCCTGTTTTCCTGAATATTGATATGCTCATTGATATTGCGCTGAAGACTAAATCTGATGCAATCCACCCAGGCTATGGATTCCTTGCTGAAAACGCATATTTTGCCCAGAAATGCATTGATAAAAATATTGTCTTTATTGGCCCGTCCCCCGATGCTATTTATAAGATGGGAAATAAAACAATTGCACGAAAAATTGCCATGTCATTGAATATTCCGATGGCTATGGGCAGCGAAGGTAATATCGGAAATGAGGAAGAAGCGGTCATAATAGCTGAAAAAATAGGATACCCTGTAATTATCAAAGCTGCTTCAGGAGGCGGAGGAAGGGGTATGAGGATTGTCCGTAAGGCAGATGAAATGGAGAAGATGTTTATCATTGCCAGCAAAGAGGCTGAAAAAGCATTTAATGATCCTTCGGTGTTCATAGAAAAGTATATCGAAAACCCTAAACACATAGAATTTCAAATTCTTGGGGACAAGAAAGGGAATGTGATCCATCTTGGAGAAAGGGAATGTTCTATTCAGAGAAAGCATCAAAAACTGCTTGAAGAGGCCCCTTCATCAGCCCTTGATGATTATCTCAGGGGCGTAATGGGCAAAACAGCAGTTCAGATAGCCAAGGCAGTCAAATATTATTCAGCAGGTACGGTAGAATTTCTTCTTGATTCGGAGAAGAACTTCTATTTCATGGAAATGAACACAAGGATTCAGGTAGAACATCCTGTTACTGAGATCATTACCGGCATTGATCTGATTGAGCAGCAGATCCGGATAGCCAACAATGAAGCGCTTAAACTGCGGCAGGAGGATATTAAACTGGAGGGATGGTCAATCGAGTGCAGGATAAATGCAGAGGATGTTCAGTCGGGATTTGCCCCGGATCCGGGAAAAATTGAAAAACTGAACCTGCCAACAGATCACTTTATCAGGGTAGATACAGGTGTTCAAGCAGGTTCAGCAATAGTATCCAGCTATGACTCAATGATCGCGAAGCTTATTGTAAAGGGAACGAACCGGAAGGATGCATTAAGAAACTGTAAACTGGCTCTCGACAAGGTTTGGGTCAAGGGTGTCAAGACAACACTCCCATTTTTCAGAATGCTTGTGCGCAATCCAAAATTCATTGACGGAAGCTTCACAACCGCATTTATTGAAAAGGATCTGGATAAATTCTACCTGAACAGTGAATATGAGGAGATGCTTGCCGCCTGGCTTGCCACAAAGATGTTTGCGGAGGAAAACCTGATGGACAACAGTATTCCGGTCGATTCGGAAAACAGCAGAGAGATGAGTCCGTGGTTGCTTAACAAAAGAATTAATCAGTTTTAAAATCAATGATCAATGAAAGCTGATAAATTGGGAATAAGGAAATTATATGCACTTTCATCTGAAAACAAGAGGTTTTGTTTCTCACAACCCTTAAAGCACTCAATAAGAATCGGGAAAAGGGAGTATGAGGTAAAACTTAAGTCTGATGAAAAGTATGGGACCTATATTTTATGGAAAAACAGAAAATATCCGGTCGAGATAGTAAGGTCCAGGCAGAACAGATATGAGATTCTCTTTAACGACATCAGTTATATTTTTACAGTTGAGACGCCATTCTCCATGCAAAGGATGAAGGTTTTGAGTTCGGGCAGGGGAAAAAATGAACAAGAATCTCTGAAGGCTCCGATGCCTGGTAAGATTATCGACGTGCTTGTCCGGGAAGGGGCAAATGTCCTTCGGGGAGAACCCCTTCTTATCCTGGAAGCGATGAAGATGCAAAATGAAATCCAGTCGCCGGTAAACGGGCAGATCATCAGAATTCATGCAAAGCCGAACTCAAACGTAATGAAGGATGATTTGCTGATCGAGATAAAGGTCACTTAGCTGAGGTAATTGGCAGGGAGTATTACATCCTTTGCCCATTGCTCCAAGCCTTATTTTGGCGGAATCTGCTTCAGAGTCTCGCACAAAAAATCATAAAACTTTTTTACTGAAGTGATATGTACTTTCTCATCCGGACTATGAGGATATTTTATCGTGGGCCCGAATGAAATCATATCGAGGTTCGGATAAACCCCTCCCAGCAATCCGCATTCAAGACCCGCATGAATTGCTTTGATTTCAGGAATCTTACCGTAAAGTTTCTGATAAATACCACTCATTGTCTTTAAAATAGGGGAATCCATATTAGGTTTCCATCCTGGATAACTGCCTGCCAGTGTGACTTTAGCTTCGATCAGATGAAATACCGCAGCAATTTTCCACGCTGTTGAAACCTTGGAAGAGTCAACAGAACTGCGGGTGAGGTTATGAGCTTCAAATTTTCCACCCCTGCATTTCACTATCGCAAGATTGTTCGACGTCTCAACAAGTCCCTTCATAGCCTGACTCATCCTTTGTACACCATTCGGACAGGCGAACACGGCACGGATTATTTTAAACTGATCGTCCTTATTCATAACCTTTTCTGGTAAGTCGGTCTTTTTGCATGTAAAAGAGATAGTCGGTTCAGTTTCAGCAAATTCTGCTTTGTACATTTTATCGTACCCTTTTACAAATTTCTCAAATTCCTTTTCTTTAGACCCTGGAACAAGGAGAACTGAATAGGATTCGCGGGGAATAGCATTTCGAAGGTCTCCACCTGCTGCCTCCGCAAGCCTGATTTTGAAATCAGATTCAGCCTGCATCAGGAATCTGAACATAATTTTATTTGAGTTAGCCCTGGCCAGAGCTATATCGACACCGGAATGTCCTCCCTTAAGTCCTTTTGCAGTAACACGATAGGCTGTCATTCCCTTTGGAGATTTTTCCTCAGCATATTTCCTGGCCGCGCTCACATCAATTCCGCCAGCACATCCGACATATAATTCTCCCTCATCTTCAGAATCAAGATTCATAAGAATATCTCCATGCAGAAGTCCTTTCTTCAAGCCGAATGCTCCTGTCATTCCGGTTTCCTCATCAATTGTAAAGAGAGCTTCCAGAGGGCCATGGGGAAGATTCTTTGAGGCAAGTACTGCCAGCGCAGCAGAGACTCCTATCCCGTTATCGGAACCAAGAGTAGTACCATTTGCCTTTACCCATTCTCCATCAATAATTGTTTCAATCGGATCCTTCTCAAAATCATGCTTCTTATCGCTGTTTTTCTGGGGAACCATATCGAGATGTGTCTGGAGAATTACACCCTTGCGATTCTCCAGACCCTTCGTGGCTTTTTTCCTAACAATAACATTACCAACCTTGTCAACTATTGCTTCAAGACCATGTTCTTTAGCAAATCTGACAACAAATTCTGCAATCTTCTTTTCCTTTTTTGAAGGCCTTGGGATCTGTGTGATTTCATTGAAATAGTTCCATACCTCTTTTGGTTCGAGCTTTCTTATATCGTTCATATTATAAACCTTTAAAATTTTAAATTGATTACATTATAAAAGTACAATTATTTTTATAATTTTGGGCACCTGATCAAAATATCAGACATTCATGAATTCGAGGCTAATTTCCTTCAGGGGCAGTAATTTCACAGTGCCAGATCCGATTTACATTCCTAATTTACTTTAAATGACTACTCTCTATATTATTGTCGGATTGGTTCTTATATTCGATTTTATAAACGGATTCCACGATTCGGCAAATTCTATAGCAACTGTTGTTTCTACAAAAGTTCTCTCACCCCTGGCAGCAGTTTCAATGGCTGCATTCTTTAATTTTATAGCATTTACCGTTTTCCCGCTTAAAGTAGCGACCACAATCGGCAAAGGTGTAGTTGATCCTGACGTTCTGAATCTTACGGTTATTGGAGCAGCTCTTGTTGCAGCGATAATATGGAATTTGCTTACCTGGTGGTGGGGATTACCATCCAGTTCTTCACACACTCTTGTCGGTGGATTAGTGGGAGCAGCCCTTGTCAGTTCTGGTCCGGGGTCAATAATCACAGGGGGCGTTATTAAAATTGTGGCTTTCATTGTAATATCTCCTTTACTGGGGATGATATTCGGATTTATTATATCCACAATTGTACAGTTTCTGGCAAGGAACCATACACCATTTGGGGTGGACAAGCATTTCAGACGTTTACAGCTTGTGTCGGCTGCTGCTTTCAGTCTTGGCCATGGTGGCAATGATGCCCAGAAATCGATGGGGATAATATGGATAGCACTTATCGTGTATGGTATTACGACAAAAGATGCTTCAAGACCCCCAATGTGGGTTATTTTATCCTGCCAGACCGCAATTGCCCTGGGAACATTATTCGGTGGGTGGAGAATTGTTAAAACTATGGGACAAAAAATAACGAAATTGAAACCATTTGAGGGATTCTGTGCTGAGACTGCAGGTGCATTAACACTTTTTGGGGCAACTCATTTTGGCATTCCGGTAAGCACTACTCATACAATAACAGGAGCAATCATCGGTGTCGGTTCACGAAAAGGTGTTTCAGCCGTTAAATGGGGAGTAACGACTAAAATATTCTGGGCATGGATATTCACAATCCCGGTTTCAGGATTAATAGGTGCTGCAATGTATTATCTATTCAGTCTGGTCAAAATAGGTTCGATTTGAAATAAAAAATCACATATATGAATATAGACAAGTTTCTTAAGTTTTTTGTTCCGAAGGATCATTCCTTTTATCCGCTTTTTGAAGAAGATGCACGAAACCTTGCGAAGGCCGCTGACCTTCTTAAGGAGCTGCTGTCAAGCACCGATATAGAGGATCATGAAAGGATTTATCAGCAGATTAAGGAGGTGGAGCACATCGGCGATCAGATAACTGACACCACATATAAGCAGTTGAACAAATCGTTCATAACCCCCTTTGACAGGGAGGACATTCATGAACTCATTGCAAATATTGATAATGTAGTGGATTCAATAAACGGTATTGGAAGAAGAATATGCCTATATAAGCCAAAACATCTTATGCCGGTGTATAAAGAGATGGCAGAAATGATCGTCGAAGCTGCCAAAGAGATAACGATCTGCATTCACTGCCTTAATGATGCCGCAGCGAATAAGAAAGAGATCACTGAAGCCTGCGACAAGGTAAAGGACATTGAACACAAAGCAGATGATTATTATTTTGTTGCTGTAGCCGAGCTGTTTGAAAAAGAACAGGATGCAGCAGAACTTCTGAAGAACAATAAAATTCTTGAGATACTTGAAAGATGTGTCGATGAGGAGGAGGATGTAACCGATACTATCAAGTCGATACTTATCAAGATGGCATAAATATGGTCCGGGGTACGGGGTACGGCGTATGGGAAAATCCAAAATCCGGTCTTCCTTACACCACGTACCTCATACCCCGACCCATTTAGTTGCTTTTAATCATTGTCAGTACCATCTTGAATCTTTCAACCGCAATTACTGCGTGGGGAACACTGGCAGGCATTATAATTGTCTGACCCGCTTCAAGAATAAATGACTTCCCTCCTATTATAATTTCACCTTTTCCATCAACGACCTGAATCATTGCATCGAATGGTGCAGTATGCTCGCTGAGCGCCTCTCCCTTTGCAAAAGCAAAAAGAGATATATTTCCGGTCTCCTTTTTCAATACTGTCTTACTGACTATTGCTCCTTCGGAGTATTCAATTGATTCGTTGTAGTTGAATATTTTCGATTTTTCAAATTCCGGATTCTTCATATTTACAGATTTTCTTTTTTAATATTTGGCAATTCCAGTCCGTAACCTTTCTTTTTATCTTCAGACTTGAGAAGAAATGCAAAGAGGAGAGCCAGCAAACCAAGTCCAGTAAATATCATCATCGGGCGGGTATAGTTATAAAATGAAAACACATTATTGAACTTTGATACAGTCCTGCCATCAGTGTCTACGAAGCTCTCTATCTGTTCACTTTCATTATAGAAATACTGGGTAACTTTTAATTCCTGCTTATTTACAGCTTTTTTTAGGGATTTCTTTGAAATAAAACCTGAACTGATAGTGTCGTTTGAAGT
>DOTV01000080.1:31603-34938 GCA_003520925.1 Bacteroidales bacterium
GTGATAATTGCGCTTATTTTGCCATCATCCGATTTGATGAACTGCGCAATTGTCTGATCAATGTTTTTTCTGCTTATCAACCCTACTTCATTTATATTGTAGCTTTTCTGATTATCCGTAACAACCTGCGAAATATGGGCTCCCTGGGTAGTAACAAATCCTGTTCCGGCAACAGCAAAATAACCTATGAAACAATATTTATTCAAAACCCATCCAATTAAAGCAGGTACACCCATAAGACCCCAGTTCTGAACCCAGAAGACAAGGGAATAAGCAGTTCCAAGTTGCTTTTCAGGTATGATCTTGGGAACAGAAGGCCACATTGCAGAGGGTACCAGGGAAAATCCGATTCCCAGCACCAGGATCAGAAGAATTGCAATCACCCAGTAATTAAGAAAAGGTATTGTAAATATAATATGGACGAAAATCAGAAGTATTGCACCCAGTATCATTATAGAAGCACCTTTACCTTTCCTGTCGTACATATTACCAAATAGCGGAGTGAGCAGAATAGTTCCGAAAGGAAGCATGGCGGGAATTATTCCGGCCCAGTCTTCATTAATATGGAATTTCTGAACCATAAGGTCGGTAGCGTATTTAAGGAATGGAAATACAGCGGAATAAAACAAGACACAAAGTATAGCTAAATACCACCAGCCCTTATTTGTAATAATTTTAAGGATATCTCTGACGCGAAAAGCTTCCTCATTATCCACAACATTTGTTGCCTTGTTAAAGGCAGCCTGTGAGGCATCCAGCTTCTTATCCATAAAAGTATAGATAAAGAAAGATATCAGGCCTATGCATAACATGATCAGACAAACAAGGATAGGTGCGGAAACACTATTGAATCCTTTTGCAATGGGGACAGAGGTTGAAAGAGCCAGGGCAGTTCCCATTCTTGCAGTTGCCATCTCTAAACCCATTGCCAGGGCCATTTCTTTCCCTTTGAACCATTTTACAATAATTTTGGAAACCGTGATTCCTGCAATTTCTACACCGACACCAAATATTGCAAAACCCAGGGCGGCCAGAAAAACCTGTGCTTTCACATCAAACCACAGGATATGCCACATCTGACCATCCAGAGTATGAGTTGAAACTGCAAAATATTTCAGGAATGTTCCAGCCACCATTATTGATGCAGCCATCAGTCCTGTGAACCTGACGCCCATTTTATCGAGGATTATACCTCCGACTATAAGCATCAACAGGAAAACATTGAACCACCCATATGCACTTGTGAAAAATCCGAATTCCGAACTGTTCCAATTAAGCTGGCCTTCCAGCAAGCCTTTAAGAGGAGCCATAACATCAGTCAGGTAATAACCGCAAAGCATTGTAAATGATACCACGGCTAAGGCGGACCAGCGTGCGATTTTTGAGTCGCGCAAAGTATTTGTAATTGTTTCCATAAAATTTAATTAGGTTCGTTAAAGGACCGGTAAATGTAGAAAAATATTTTTACGTAAATCTGTAAAAAAACTGGTTTAATTGATCCTAAAACACTCTTTTCACGTTATACAGGTGATATTTAAGATTATTTTACATTGGTTTTATGTAAAGTATTTATTTTGCACAAAAAGTGTCATACATAATACTTAAATAAATTCTATGAAAAAGGTATTCACGCTGATATTACTTATTATTCTGACTTTTTCATCATATTCCCAGGAAAATAAAGCCGTAAAATGGTATACTATCCAGGAAGCTGAAAAGCTCAGCAATCAATCATTTCGTCCATTGTTCATCGATACTTATACCGACTGGTGCGGCTGGTGTAAAAAAATGGATCAGGAGACTTTTACAAACTCAGTAATTGCCGAAATTTTAAATACCCGGTTCTATCCTGTCAAGTTTGATGCAGAAGGAAAGGAGAGCATCAGTTTTCTTGGTCAGACTTTTATCAACGACGGGAAAGCCGGTAAAACTCATCAGCTCGCCTTAGCCCTTCTTAATGGACAGTTATCATACCCAACGGTAGTATTTCTCACAAAACAGAATGACAAGTTTCAGGTCTCACCTGTTCCAGGATTCAGACAGCCAAAAGAGATGGAGATGCTCCTTTCATATTTTGCCGACAAAGCGTACGAAACAAGGAAATGGGAAGATTATCAGAGTACTTTTAAAGGGAAGATAGAATAGTAGGCGTCGGGTGCATGTAATTACAATGTAATTACTTTCCTATAATGTAATTTGCCGGCAGTCTGATAATTTCGCCAAACTGATAAATTAGTTTTCTCGATATACCACGGACCTCATTACCGATAGTAACCCTTACGTTTACAACATCAGGAACCCTGTAAAACAATTTATCATATTTCTGGGAAGTTGCAGATCCCGATTTACCATAAATAATGTTAAGATTCCTGGTATTCATCTCAGGAATAAATTCAAGATTAACCGGCAACCCTGATTTGTCACCCGGCTCAATAACCCCAACGGAATCAGAAAACCTGCATACGGTTACTTTACTGCCTGATTCGTTCTTATGAGGAATTATGCTGTAACTGAATCTTTGCTTGTCTTTCACAATTTTACCGGTAAATAGTTCCGTGTATTCTTTTTCAAGCCGGTTCATTTCTTTAATCGCGGCTTCGTCCTGGGGAAAAAGATTGGTCTCACCGGTCAGAATAAGATGTTTCCCGTCCCTTAATTCCATTAGCCTGGCGGCAGCTTTAGCTGCAAGCTGGTCAATTGAAAGCTTCTGCTTCTTTTCGACAAGATATGGAATCCTGACAAAAGCAGTGTCGACGTTTACAATCCTGTAAAGGGTATCTTTCCTGGATTGAAAATACTCATCTGAACCAAGATCAGATATACCTGGACGGATTTTATCTTTCCGGGAATTCTGATCAATATCACCTAAGGAATTATAAAGTTCCGGATTCAGGTCCATTATTAATCCTGATTTCCTGATTGCAAGGACATTTGTCTGGAAAAAATTGCTTGCTTCAATTACATAAAACTGTTCCGGATCTGGCTCCTCATGAGTGCGGAGAGTTATTCCCGTTATTGTCCAGAGCTCGTTTTCCGATTTAATAACATCGGTCAATCCGAGCAGGTCGGCGGCAAACCGCGAATACGGACCAGGTTTTTCAACTACCCGTTCAGTTTCAATTTCGATGTCAATAACGGTAAGAGGCAGCCCGTATACGAGGCTTCCCTCTGAGACAACTGTTTTTTCTGAAAGAGGACCAATAATGGCTTTTGAACCTGTGAGACTTTTATTCATGGAGCATGATGCGGCACCCAACGCTAAAACAACCAGATAAATCAGCTTATGACATTTTTGCATAGTTAATTTCATATTTAGATTGTACTCAGATACCATT
>DOTV01000080.1:35261-46123 GCA_003520925.1 Bacteroidales bacterium
GATTTTGATCCAGCTATGTCACCTGCAAGACCATGGAGGTATACCCCTGTCACAGCAGCATTCACCGGTGAATAGTCCTGTGCAAGCAGTGAAAGTATCATCCCTGTCAGAACATCACCGCTCCCGGCGGTTGCCATACCAGGATTTCCGGTACTGTTGAAAACGATTTTTCCATCGGGCGATGCTATTGAAGTGTGAGCACCTTTAAGAACAACAATACAGTTGTGTTTAACTGCAAATTCTGTCAGTTTCTTCATTCTGATAAAACTATTATCACATTTCCCAACCAGCCTTTCAAATTCCCTTATATGAGGAGTCAGGATCGTTTCTGGTGGTAATTCGCTAAGCCACTCCTTGTTCAAACCCAGAATATTTATTGCATCGGCATCTAAAACCAACGGTTTAATTCCGTCAGTGAGAATAGAATGAAGTGCTTTTTGAGTATCAGGATCGGTTCCGGTTCCCGGTCCTATTCCCACCGCATCAAACTTATCAACGGTTCCGATATCTGTAATGTGTAATTCATTCTTGTCAACTTGTGCCATAGCTTCCGGCAGAGCGGTTTGAATTATCTGATAACCCGAACCGGGGATATGGCACGAAACCAGACCAATACCGGTTTTCAGGGCAGCCCTGGCGCCTAAAACCGAAGCACCCATCTTTCCGTATGAACCAGCAACGAGAAGTCCATGTCCGAATTTTCCCTTATGATCAAATTTTCCCCTTTTCTTCAACAATGAAAAAACATAATCTTTTTCAAGAATAATATATGGCGTTTGCGTATTCCTTATTGCAACGGGACTAAGACCAATCGGAAGTATCTGCCATTCACCTGTAAAACCAGCGTTTTCAGCAAACATGAAGGCAAGCTTCGGGAATTCAAAGCTCAGCGTAAAATCAGCCTGAATTATATTTCCGCCCTTATTTAAACTATTATCCTCCCCGTAGAGTCCCGACGGTATATCAATTGAAACTATAACATTTTCTACCTGATTCAGTTTATTTATTACAAGGCCCGCAAGACCTTCAACAGGACGGGAAAGGCCCGAACCGAAGATTGCATCAATGACAACATCATCATTGTTTAATAAAGGGAAATGTTCGATACTTTCGATAGTATTGAAGAGAACTGTGGTTTCTTTTTCCAGCCTCTGAAAATTATGTTTCCAGTCATCCGATGTATTACCTGAGGTATTGACAAAAAAAACTTCTGTATCGAATCTGTTAGCTGACAACAATCTTGCAAGGGCAAGTCCGTCACCTCCATTATTTCCGGGACCGGTAAAAATCAAAACTCTTCCTGATCTGTCAAAATTTCTCACATACCATTTCAGCAACTGATCTGCAGCTCTTTCCATAAGGTCTGCAGAGGAAACCGGCTCGTTAATTATGGTGTAATTATCGATCTCTTTTACCTGACGGGTAGTGAATATTTTCATTTCGAAGCCGGATTATTTAATTCTGGTTTCTAAAAATAAGCAATCAATCTCAATTATTCTAATTGTTCTTTCTTCCCCACCAATCAGGATGTGTCAGAATCTGGATCCTGTCACCCGGCGAACTTTTTTCAAGATCCGACAGGATGCCTGAAAATCCTTTATCATCATTCCATTTACCGCCTGATTCAGAATAATAATAATTGAAATTCAAAAAATAGGCTTCATATTCAAATCCGAATTCTTTTAAACTGTTTTTTCCGATCGGGTATTTCTTCCCTTCGTATAAAACAGAATCGCTTTTTGCAAAATCGCTGAATATCTGGTAATTTGGTACAGTTTTCTTGGCGATTGGAGATCCGTGCGACGCAGTGCCTGAAACCCGGATACCAAGTGATTTGATAAAGGCAAGCTCATTTTTGTTGAAAATGAGCGGGTCAAAGCCATAATCAATCATTGCAGTAAGCATATCATTATGGATACCTATTTCTGCTCCATAGTCATGCAGATCCGCTATAAGTGAGTCAAGTCCTTTGCATCTAGTCAATCCGGTTTTATAAAGATATCCGTAATAATCGGCAGTGGGAAGTATAAAATATGTAGCCAGGAACCCGAAATCTTTTTCAATATCAGCCATTTCAAGGGCTTTAAACGGATTCATGTCAATATCATGACGTAATCCTATTACAACTTTGGAGTCGTTGTATGTTTTTCTCATTTCATCGAGTGGAAGAACAATGTATTTATCTTTTGAAAGCTCGGTCAAAAGTTCATAGTATTGATCCCATGTAAATACAGCTCTGTAATCATACTTTTCCCTTATCTGCTTTTCGAGATCTGCATAGGGAGGTTCGTGAGTAGGATAAACCGGAACGGGCTGCTGAATGAATTGTTTTTCGCACCCGGAAAGGATCAGGACCAGGATAATCAGGGCTGCTGATATTTGTGGTCTTTTCATTCAGTTTTTATCTGAAGTTTTACATAAGAAGTGACAATATTATATCTTTTTGTTCAATTGTTAAAAAGATTAATTATCGAAATGACAATATCTTAATTGGGAATGAGATTCTTCGCTTCACTTCGTTCTGCTCAGAATGACAGTTATTTGGGTTTTTGATGCGGAGGTGGTTGGAGGCCTTGCCTCCAACCACCTCCCCCCTACCTCACTAAATGTTTGTCATTCTGAGCGAAGCGAAGAATCTTTTTCCCGTAGTCGACCACTATTGAAAAAGATTAATATATTTGTTTCAGATCATATTAACATGATCTTATAACCTGATAAATAAACTGCATAACTTGCTTAGAAAAGGCTTTTCATTTTATAAATATTAATACGGAATTATATGTTAAAAAATCATCCAAAGGGTCTGCTGGTAGCGTTTTTCTCAAATATGGGAGAAAGGTTCGGCTTTTATACAATGATGGCTATTCTGGTTCTTTTCCTGCAAGCCAAATTCGGCCTCACGGCAGAAAAGGCAGGAGGTATCTACAGCTGGTTCTATTTCGGCATATATGCACTTGCGCTGCTGGGCGGCATTCTTGCTGATTCAACAAAAAAATATAAACTTGTAATACTTGCCGGCATCATAATAATGTTTGCGGGATATGTAATAATGGCTGTCCCCGGGATGTCGCTTACAATCACTGTTGCCGGCCTTATGACAATTGCTCTCGGGAACGGGCTTTTCAAGGGAAACCTTCAGGCAGTAGTAGGACAGATGTACGATGATCCGAAGTACTCCAAACTGAGAGATACTGCTTTTATGATTTTTTACATGGGAATAAATGTAGGTGCCTTTTTTGCTCCCTATGCTGCAAACGGTATGCGAAACTGGTGGCTTAAAACCAACGGATTCACTCACGACGGAAGTCTACCTTCCCTCTGTCATCAATATATTAACGGAACGCTTACCGACACCGGAGTTTTTCAACAGCTTGCCGATAAGGTTAATATGTCAGGGCCTGTTACCGATCTGTCGGTATTCGCCCACAACTACCTTGATGTTTTCTCCAAAGGCTACAATTACGCCTTTGGCATTGCTGCAGTTGCAATGGTGATTTCCTTGCTGGTTTACATAATTTTTAACAAACTGCTCCCAAATAAGGAAGTAAAGGTTTCAGCTTCAGCATCGGAAAAAGTCGATTTCAAACCTGTACCACTTATTGCCGCAGTAGCAGCGATGGGAATCACTGCTTCCGTCCTTCAGCTTCTTGACCAGATTGACTGGGCAACAGGGTTTGCCTTCGGGCTTTTTGCAGCATTTATTACCTGGATATTCCTATCATCACGTAAGGAAGAGAGAGCCCGTATTACGGCTCTAGTACTGGTTTTTATTGTTGTGGTCTTCTTCTGGATGTCGTTTCATCAGAATGGCCTTACCCTTACACTTTTTGCCAGGGATTATACTGCAAAGCAGGTCGGACCTTTAACTAACCTCTTTTTTACCTTGCCTTCGATGCTTGCTGTAATAGGTTCAATTGCCGGGATAATACTCCTTTTATATAAAGATTTAAAAAGAAAAACAAGGATTATCGGAGGAGTTTTATTCCTGATCTCATTTTGGGTAGCTTCTTTCTTTCTAACAGGTTTTGACTTTACAACCTTACTCAGTAAAAACCTCACACCATTCGGTAAGCTGAATTCAATTGCTCCTGAGATTTTTCAATCGTTCAATCCTTTGTTTATTGTTGCGCTAACTTTTCCGGTTATGGCAGTATTTGCATGGATGAATAAAAAAGGTATTGAGCCTTCAACGCCAAAGAAGATCGGAATCGGGATGACAATTGCTGCGGTTGGATTTATTATAATCCTGATAGCTTCAATAGGAGCGCCATCTCCACATTCGCTTGCAGGAGTTCCGGTTACTGACAGCGACAGGGTTTCACCATACTGGCTTATGAGCAGCTATCTGGTTCTGACGATTGCAGAGTTATTTCTTAGCCCGATGGGATTATCATTTGTTTCAAAAGTTGCTCCATCGCGATTCCAGGGACTGATGCAGGGCGGCTGGCTGCTGGCAACAGCAATCGGGAACAAGCTCCTTTTTGTAGGAACGCTTCTCTGGGATAAGGTTTCATTGAGCACCCTTTGGCTTGTATTTATTATTTGCTGTCTCCTTTCCGCTACGTTTATTTTCTCAATACTTAAGAGATTGGAGAAAGCATCTGCCAGTTGATTGAAACATGCCTGCGTAATAAAAAAAGATCCTTTAACACGTAGTCTCACAGAGTTAATACGGAGTTCCATGGAGAGTAATTCATTAAGACTCGGTGTAACTCTGTATCAATTCAGTGTGACTCCGTGGTAAATCTTTCCTGTCAGATATTTATTAATCTATTTGTATTGATATCTTGATAAAATTCACCAAATAGCCTGATATTTTAATAATCATATAGAATTAAGCGATATCCCTGTTTTTTATTATTTTTGCACCTCGATTTATTAATTAGTTTCATTTATGAAGGTCCTGAAATTTGGAGGATCCTCCGTCGGCAATTCAGAAAGGATCAGAACGGTAAAGAAAATCATTGCATCTGAACCCATACCGCTTGTTCTGGTGGTTTCGGCACTGCAGGGTGTGACCGATACATTGAAAAACATTTGCGAGACGGCAGCGGCCCACGATGCCGGGTATAGGTCCGGACTGTCAGATCTGATAAACAAGCATCACACTGTTTGCCGTGAGCTACTTGAGGGAGATTCCCTGAAATCGGCACTTTCGAAGATTGATACTATTTTTCAGGATCTTGGAGAGACGCTGAGTGGATTGTACCTTCTCCGGGAGCTTAGCAAGTACTCTCTCGACAAGGCTCTCAGCACGGGAGAGAGAGTCTCCTCGATAATAATATCTGCTTTTTTTGAAAATTCCCTGCTTGTCGATGCAAGGGAAATAATAAAAACCGACAATAGCTTCGGGAATGCAAATGTTGATTTTGAAATAACAAATGCACTTATCAGAAAGAAGCTGCAGAAAAAGAACAAACTTCTGATTGTACCAGGATTTATTTCAAGCACCTCCGGGAATGAACCAACAACACTGGGAAGAGGCGGATCAGATTACACAGCTGCTATAATTGCCGCGGCAGTAAATGCAGAGATCCTTGAAATCTGGACCGATACTGACGGTTTTATGACAGCCGATCCCAGAAAAGTCGATAAAGCTTATGCAATTTCTTCTTTAACCTATTCGGAAGCTATTGAACTATCTCACTTCGGGGCTAAAGTTATCTACACTCCTACCCTTCGGCCTGTATATAAAAAGCTTATCCCTGTTCTTGTGAGGAATTCCTTCAATCCCGATGCAAAAGGAACACTTATAAGCGATAAGTCATCCAATGGCAGCAGAAGTCCTATAAAGGGAATCTCATCCATCGACCGGATAGATCTTATAACACTTCAGGGACCTTCGATGGTTGGGGTGACCGGAACTTCCATGAGGTTATTTGGATCACTGGCTAAGCGAAATGTCAATATAATTCTTATTACGCAGGCTTCGTCAGAATATTCAATCACTTTTGCGGTTAATCCGCCCGATACTAGAAAGGCTGTTGAGTCTATAAATCAGGAGTTTGAGAGGGAGATAACTTTCAAAAAGGAACTTAAAATAGTTATTGAGAGAGATCTTTCTATAATTGCTATTGTTGGTGAAAGGATGAAGAATACCCCGGGAATCTCAGCAACTCTTTTCAGATCGCTGGGACAAAACGGCATAAATGTAATTGCCACTGCCCAGGGATCATCTGAACTGAATATTTCGGTGGTGATCAGAAACGAGAGCCTGAAGAAGGCACTAAATGTAATTCATGACGGCTTTTTTCTTTCAAAAAACAAAGAGCTTCATCTGTTTCTGGCAGGAACAGGATTTGTCGGATCGAGCCTGATTGCTCAGCTTAATAAACAGAGTGAGACACTTCTGAAGGAGCATAATTTGAATATTAATCTCCTGGGAATTACAAATTCAAGGAAGATGCTTCTGGAAAACAAACCGATCTCCCTGGAATCCTGTAAAGAAGTCCTGAATACCAAAGGAGAAAAAAGTGATATTGATGTATTCATAAGTAAGATCACAAAGCTTAATCTGAGGAACTCAGTATTTATCGATTGCACAGCCGACGCCAGAGTAGCAACTACGTACCTGGAAGCGCTTCAGAAGTATGTATCCGTAGTTACGGCAAGTAAGATCGCATGCTCCTCCGAATACTCATATTATCATCTCCTTAAATCAATAGCCAGTGAAAGAGGTGTCCGTTTCATGTACGAAACTACTGTCGGTGCGGGACTTCCGATAATAAAAACTATCCAGGATCTTGTTGTCAGCGGTGATAAGATTCTTAAAATAGAGGCAGTGCTTTCAGGAACCCTGAATTTCATTTTCAACACTCTTGGTCCTGATATGCCGCTGAGCAAAACCATCAGGATTGCTAAGGAAAAAGGTATCTCAGAACCAGATCCCCGGATCGACCTGAGTGGGATAGACGTAGTCAGGAAAATACTCATACTTTCACGTGAAGCAGGTTATAAAATTGAAAAAGAAGATGTTGTGGTCAACAGGTTTCTCCCTGAAGAGTGTTTTGAGGGTAGTCTTGAAAGCTTCTACAAAAAAGTAAGGGAATATGATGACGAATTCGAAGAACAGAGGAAAGCTCTGGTAGAACAGGATAAGAAATGGCGGTTTTTCGCATCAATGGATCGCGGAAAAGCAAGAGTTGAACTTATTTCTGTCGATTCTTCCCACCCCACTTTTGACCTTGAAGGCAGCAACAATATTGTTTTGCTTACAACCGAAAGATACCGTGAGCTTCCTATGGTGATAAAGGGATATGGTGCAGGCGCTGATGTAACTGCCGCCGGGGTTTTTGCCGACATAATGAGAGTTGTTAATGTTTAGCACTTGAAGCATTGGAGGAAGGAACTCAATATTATTCCACTAATCTTAAGGCACCTCACGTTCCGTTCAGAAAAGCACTTCTTAAGGGACTTGCACCGGATGCCGGACTTTATATGCCTCTTCGTCTGCCAAGGATTCCTTCCGATGATCTTGAGGCGCTTACTGAATTAACTTACCCGGAGCTGGCCACCGAAATCATCGGAAGAATTATCGGAAATGAGATAAGCAGTGTTGACTTGCTGAATATATGCAAAGAGATTTATTCTTTTGGTATACCACTTGAACTTGTGTACGATAGAAATTATCTGATGCGCCTCGACCAGGGCCCCACAGCATCGTTCAAGGATTTTGCAGCACTCCTTATGGGAAGGCTAATGCAACATTTTCTTAGTCAGGAGGAGAAGCATATTACAATTCTTACAGCAACATCGGGCGATACAGGTAGTGCGGTTGCAAATGCTTTTTACGGACTGAAAAATATAAGGGTCATAATATTGTTTCCATCCGGGGAGGTTACGGACATGCAGAGAAGGCAGATGACTACTTTTCATGATAACATCCAGGTAGTAGAAATAAATGGGAAATTTGATGATTGCCAGAGACTTGTGAAAGCTGCCTTTATGGATCCATTATTATCGCCGGTTAACCTTTCTTCAGCAAATTCAATTAATATAGGGAGGCTTCTTCCGCAGT
Organism: Bacteroidales bacterium; assembly: GCA_003520925.1. Lineage (GTDB taxonomy): Bacteria > Bacteroidota > Bacteroidia > Bacteroidales > VadinHA17 > LD21. The sequence continues at coordinate 43,279 of DOTV01000080.1, forward strand.
CAGTCTATTATTTCTGGGCCTGGGCACAGCTATCCGGAAAAACCACTGATGATTTTATTTTTAGCGTTCCTTGCGGTAATTTTGGAAATCTTGCCGGAGGGCTCATTGCCAGGGACATGGGATTGCCGGTCAAACACTTTATAATTTCCACAAATGATAATGATGAAGTTCCTTTGTTTCTCAAAACTGGAATATACAAGCCGGTGAGGCCCTCCAGAAACTCTATATCCAGTGCTATGAATGTCGGTCATCCCAGTAATCTTGCAAGGATAATATCTATGTATGGAGGTAATATGGATGAGAATGGTATAATAAATAAGTCACCCGATCTGGCAAGGATGAGGCAGGATTTTTATGCCTCAGTAATTTCTGATCGCAAAACCAGGGAAACAATCTATTCGATTTATAAAGAACATGGAAAAATCCTTGAACCCCACGGTGGTGTAGCCTGGGCCGGTATGCAGAAATATTGCAGGGAACATCCGTCGGATGAAAACAATAATGTCTTCTGCGTTTCCCTTGAGACAGCACACCCTGCCAAATTCCTGGATGAAATAATCAGTATTCTCAATATTGAGCCGGAACTTCCCGAATCGCTTCGTAAAATTGCAGGCAGAACCGAAGAATATATATATTTAGAGAATAATTACGATGCGCTAAAGAAGTTCATAATTCAGAATTATTAATTTTTAATTGTTGTAAGAAATGTATATACTTTGCAGTGACCTTGAGGGAGTTCTTGTACCGGAAGTCTGGATTAATGTTGCAAGATGGACCGGTATTGATGAGTTGAATCTTACAACGCGTGATATCAGTGATTATAATGCCCTGATGAAACGAAGGCTTGAGATTCTGAAACAGCATGGAATAACAATAAAAGACATTCAGAAAGTAATTGCTCTGCTTGAGCTGATGCCTGGAGCACTCGACTTTGTAAACTGGCTACACGGCCGTGTTCAGATGGTAGTCGTATCTGATACTTTCCGCGAATTTGCCGACCCTCTGCTGGAAAAGATCGGCTGGCCAGTACTTTTCTGCCATCATCTTACAATTGACAAAGAGGGTAATATTACAGATTTTAATCTACGCCAGACTGAAGCAAAGAAAAGGGTTGTGGAGGCCCTCCAGAATCTGAACTTCAAGGTTATAGCACTGGGTGATTCTTACAATGATATTTCGATGCTCCGCAAAGCAGAGTATGGGATACTTTACAGGCCGCCTCAGAACGTAATTGATGACAACCCTGATATACGTGTCGTTAACTCATACTCACAGCTTAAACACCTGGTTGCAGAAATACTTGAGGAAGACAACCATTAAGATTTATTCCAATCTTTATTAAATTATATCAGCAGCTTAATGAAAAAAACAGGAATTATCCTGCTCCTGGTTTCAGTTTTGATCCAGGTCCGGTCACAGGAATTAACAGAAACCGGCATTGTCAATGCCATGCACTCCATCTCAAGTCACGACCTTCTTAAATATGTCGGAATTCAGTGCGATGAGAAGTATCAGGGGAGGCTTACAGGGACATCAGGATACCAGGCTTGTGCCGATTGGCTGGCAGGTGAATTTTCGGAATGGGGAATTTCTCCCTCCGGTGAGAATGGAAGCTGGTACCAGTGGTTCAATGTACCATATACAATGGTTTTACCCGATTGCGGGTTGACTCTACACATTCCTCTCAAAAACGGTAATATTCTGAAACAATATAATTATATCACAGAATTCATGCCAGGATCAACATCGGGGAGTGGTGAAATAACCGGGGAGGTTGTGTACGCCGGATACGGAATTACTGCTCCGGAACTGGGGTACGACGATTACAGGGGAATTGATGTAAAAGGGAAGATCATTATGATTGAAAGAGAATCTCCTGTCAATCCTTCAGCAGGTGCAGACAAATTCAATCCCTGGTACGAATATTCCTTTCATCAGTACAAGCACGCAAATGCTATTAAACATGGAGCAATCGGGATGCTTTATAATTACGGACCAATTGCAAATCCGAATAATGCTTACAGCGAAAAATTCATCTATGTACATGTTGGCGATTCGGTAGTGAAGGACATCTTTTCCGGGACTGGAAAGGATCACAGGGAAATAGTGGCAACAATTGATAAAACGATTAAACCTCAGTCGTTCAATACGGGTAAGGTTGTCACAATTAAAATGAGCACGGTACATTTTCCTGAAGGAAAAGGAAGCAATGTTATCGGGTTACTGAAAGGTTCTGATCCTGAACTGAGCAAAGAAGTAATTATAATTGGTGCACATCTCGATCACCTTGGAATGTGTTATGACCTGATTCCCGGTGCAAACGATAATGCTTCAGCTGTGGCGGTAATGATGGGAGTCGCAAAAGCATTGGCAGTAAACAAGATCCCGTTGAAACGATCGGTAATGTTTGTTGCCTTCGGATCGGAGGAACAGGGATTGCTCGGGTCAAAAGCCTTCGCGGCTGACCCGATTTTTCCTTTGAAGAAGTCTGTCTTGCTGAATATGGACGGAGTAGGAATCGGCCAGGGAATAAATGCAGCTGCGGGAAAAGATTTTCCGGTTTTATGGTCATTCTTTGAAGAAGCGAATAAAAAGTATATTCACCGGACGCTTGTGACAGGATCTTTCTCAAATCTTGGCAGGCCTCGGCTTGATGCAGCGATCCTTCTACGTGCCGGAGTGCCCTCCCTAAGCTTTTCAACATTCGGATCACTGAATTATTATCACATTCCGATGGATAATATGGAAATCATAAAACCTGAAATAATGGAAGATATGGCTCAGCTGTTGTTTCTTTCGGTGGTTGCGATGGCAAACAGCCCGACTCCGCTTATTTGAGGATATC
>DOTV01000234.1:0-6941 GCA_003520925.1 Bacteroidales bacterium
AGGGCAGAAGAGTATAAATCGGGAACCGAGCAGCTTGATCTGGGAATTACAACTGAACTGGATTCAAGGCCCGGACTATTCAATATAGGAAACCAGTGGATAGCTTCGGGTGTCATTGAATGGGCACGGCGGACCTTTTACAATGATCTTGATAATGATGTTTTTGAGACGATGATTGCAGGAGCTGAACAGGTTCCTCGCGGCAGTAACGGTGTTAAGGTCATTCCAAAATTCTATGAGGAGATGGGCGGCAAACCGGGAGGACAGATTCTTGGGCTTAAAATGGAGTCGACCAGGGATGAGATTTTCAGGGCAATCCTTGAGGCACTCTCTGAGCGGCTTGCAGAAGGGAAAAGAACTCTTGAAAATGCAGGTGGATTTAAAGCTGACAGCATATTATGTGTAGGCGGTGGATCGAAAAACAGACTATGGAACAAATTAAGAGCTGATTATACCGGTGTTCCGTTAAAAATCATAAGCCATAAGGAGACAACTGTCCTCGGAGCTTCATTGTTTGTTCAGGCAGCATGCGGGAATTTTTCATCACCCGAAGTGGCAAGAGAAGCCATAGATTATGAAAATGAAATTATAGAACCTGAATAATACCCGGGCCAGAAAGGTAGTATACCCCCCACCCCCCCTACAGTGGGGTAAAAAAAAAGGCAGTGACAGAACATTATCCGCATATAATCTGTTAGTTGTAAAATTAGTAAAAAATGGAGATAGCATATTTTAACGGAAAATATATCCCTAAAGATGAAGTAAAGATAAGTCCGGATGACCGTGGATTTCTTTTTGCGGAAGGCATTTATGAGGTAGTAAGGTGGTATGAAGGGTTTTTCTATGATATGAATGGTCATCTTGCCAGGATGAAAAGGAGTCTTAAGGAAACGCTGATTGCATGGCCTGAAGAGGATTCATTTCCGGTAATAGCAAGAGAACTTATCAGGGTGAATCATCTTGAGTCATCACAAGCCCTTATTTACCTTGAGGTTACAAGAGGAGCTGCTAAGCGGACCCACGCTTTTCCTTCCCCCCCGGCAAGTCCGACAGTTTATGCATATGCACGCGATTTTATTCCTGAGAATGAAGGTAAGGAATCGGGAATCGGAATCATGCTTAAGGATGATATCAGATGGGGTCGCTGCGATATTAAGTCCGTTGCACTTCTTCCGAATACTCTTTGTTTCCAGGAGGCAACCGGAAAAGGATTTTTCGAGTGTGCTTTTGTAAAGAACGGTATAATTACGGAATGTACCCATTCAAATATTTTCTTTGTAATCAGGGGTGTTCTTTTCACCCATCCCGAATCGTCTGATATCCTGTCGGGAATCACAAGAAAAAATATAATCCGCGTTGCCAGGAAGGCGGGGATTCCGGTAAAAGAAGAGGCCGTTGCGGCAAAAAAGCTGGGCAGGGTGCAGGAAATTTTTATTACAAACACATCCGGGGAGGTCACACCTGTTATAAAAATTGACAGCCAAATTATCGGAGAAGGCATACCCGGACCTGTAACCAGAATAATCAGGGAAAGATTCAACGATGAGATTTGCTCCCTGAAACATTCGTGATCATCTTCCAGCCGATAAGTGAATTTTAATATATTTGCACATATTTTAATTGACCTGTTATGATTTTAAGTGAACAGGAGCAGATACGAAGGGATGCCCTGGCAGAACTCCGGAAACTTGGTATTGATCCGTATCCTGCTGCCGAATACAAGACAAATGTAATGGCCAGTGAAATCCTGAAGAATTATGATCAGGCAAAGAACAGTTACCCGGATGTATGCCTTGCAGGCCGCATAATGAGCCGCCGTATAATGGGGAATGCCTCTTTTGCAGAGCTGATGGATTCATCGGGCAGGATACAGTTCTATGTAAGAAGGGATGATATTTGCAAAGGTGAGGATAAGACTCTGTACAATACCGTTTTTAAACGACTGCTCGATATCGGGGATATAATAGGGATCAAGGGACACGTGTTCACGACCCAGACAGGGGAGGTTACTGTACATGTTAATGAGTTTACCCTGCTTTCGAAATCCGTAAGACCTCTTCCCATAGTAAAGGAAAAGGATGGTGTAGTTTTTGATGCAGTTACCGATCCGGAAATGCGTTATCGGCAACGGTATGTTGATCTGATTGTGAATCCCCATGTCCGTGATGTCTTCCGGAAAAGAACCCGGATAATTCAATCGATGAGGGAATTGTTCAATTCCCGCGGGTATCTTGAAGTGGAAACCCCTATCCTGCAGCCTATTCCGGGCGGAGCTTCAGCCCGACCGTTTATAACTCATCATAATGCGCTCGATATTCCTCTTTACCTGAGGATAGCAGATGAACTTTATCTGAAAAGGCTCATTGTAGGAGGATACGAAGGTGTATATGAGTTTGCCAAGGATTTCCGCAATGAAGGGATGGACCGGACGCACAATCCTGAATTTACAGTAATGGAAATCTATATTGCCTACAAAGACTATAACTGGATGATGAAATTTACTGAAGAGATAGTCTCAAAGGCAGCAACGGACCTCCACGGTAAAACAGAAATTGCATATGGTGATCAAGTAATCGATCTAAAACCGCCATACAAGAGGATAAGCATGCTTGATGCAATAAAGGAAAACACCGGAATTGATATTTCGGGCATGGACGAGGAATCACTCAGGAAGGTCTGCGACAGCCTTGATGTTCCCCATTCTCCTGAGATGGGGAAAGGGAAACTTATTGATTCACTTTTCAGTGAGAAATGTGAACACAATTATATTCAGCCGACTTTCATAATTGATTATCCCACAGAAACATCTCCTCTTACAAAGATGCATCGCAGCAAACCGGGTCTGGTTGAACGGTTCGAGCTAATGATAAATGGGAAGGAGATCGCAAATGCCTATTCAGAGCTGAACGATCCGGTTGATCAGATGGAGAGGTTTCTCGATCAGCTGAAGTTATCGGAAAAAGGGGATGATGAAGCTATGTTTATAGACCTCGATTTTGTAAGAGCACTCGAATATGGGATGCCTCCCACTTCAGGAATGGGAATAGGAATCGACAGGTTGACAATGCTTCTTACAAATCAGCCGTCAATTCAGGATGTGCTACTTTTCCCACAGATGAAACCCGTAAGTCAAAAGCCGAGAGTCGAAAGTACCAGGGAAGAGTACCTTGAAATGGGCATTCCTGAAGAATGGATCGAACCAGTTAAGAAGCTGGGATTTACTACGGTGGCAAAGCTTAAGGAGGTTGAGAAAGCAGGGAAGCTTGCCAATGATCTGAACGGCTTCAACAAGAAAAACAAGCTGGGATTGGCGGGTTTAAGTCCTCAGGCTGTTGAGGAATGGCTGAAAAAGTAGCCAATACTTTTAAGCTGTCTGAGAAGTCCAAATCCAATACTTCTTTAATCACAATTAAACTAATTCTGAAATCCGGTTCTGAAAAAACTTTTGCATTTATTTAAATGTTGGCATAACTTTATATTTCTTAAACAGAAGCAACCGGAGAAATGGCTGATTCATCCAACAAATTCTCCAGGTTTTTAATGGAGCTTAAGCGCCGGAAAACTGACAGGGTGCTTGTAATGTATGCTGCCGCATCTTTTGTTGTTCTACAGCTTGCCGATATTCTTATCGGAGGGTTATCATTACCGGGTTGGGTTATGACATTGATAATCATAATTGCCGCAACCGGATTCCCTGTCGCAGCAATTTTCTCATGGTTTTTCGACATTACCCCCGGTGGCATTGAAAAAACGAAACCTCTTAACGCTAAAAGGCGGATTAAGCTTGAAGCACAAGTCAGAACATGGAAAGAGACTACCATGATAAGTCTTATAGTGATAATTGCACTAATAATCTTTAATGTTGCCAGGGGGAATATTCAGTCATCCGAAATAAAAAGAACCGAAAAGTCGATTGCAGTACTGCCTTTTGATAATCTGACCCCAAATGAAGTCTTGCCATTTACTACTGATGTAATAACCTCATTTATCAGAACCGGTTTAAACAGAACAAATGTGGTTCAGGTACGTGAGAGATGGGAAGTTCAGGAATTCAGGACTATTGACAGACCAATTGAAGATATTGCAAAAAAGCTGAACGTTTTTTTCCTCGTAACGGGTGAAATGGTAAGTAGCAAGGAGCTGGTGCTTGTTAATATAAACCTGCTGAGATACAAGAAAAATAAAGTTGAAAGAATCTGGGGAAATAAATACCCATTCGATCCAAAAGGGAACATTGATGACCTTGATGAGATTCCAGTTGACATTGTTAATGCTTTGAAAATTGTTTTATCGGATGATGAAAAAAAGAGGATCAAAAAGAGACCGACAGTAAATACTGCTGCCTTTTTCAATTATCTGGAAGGTACTGCATATCAGGATGATGCATACAATGGAATATTGTACTTATCAATGGGGGACAGCATTTTCAAGGACCTTTCAGTTGAAAAAAGTTTTGACAGGGCAATTTTCTTTTATGATAAAGCAATTACAGCCGATTCAGCTTTTGCTCTGGCCTATGCCAAGCGAGCATTGACCAGAGCATGGGGTTACAGGGCAGGCCACTTTAAGATCGACCAGATGGACAATTGCAGAAGGGACGCTGAGCGTGCTTTGCAGATAGATAGTAACCTCCCCGATGCAAATATCGCATTTGGTTTCTATTACTATTACTTCAAAGAGGATTATGACAAGGCGCTTGAATATTTCAGGGAAGTAGCTGCCAGGGAACCAGAGAACAGTAATAATAATTACTATATGGCTATCGTACTCCGGGCTCAGGGAAAGTGGGATGAGTCGCAGGCAATGATACAAAGAGCAGTGAAAAATGATCTCCAGAATCCGCTTTTTCTGACAAATATTGGTTTATCATATCATGGGCTTCACAAGTATGATACTGCAATCTATTACCATGACAGGGCAATTAAAATGCTGCCCGGCTGGTCGGCTCCTTATAACAATAAAATTGAATCCCTTCTGCTCAGGGATGGAAACACTTCAGAGGCGGAAATTGTTTTCGATACTGCTGTTAAAAGAACCACCGGAGGATATTTTCAGTGGATAAGAATCATTTTTGACCTGTATAACGGACGGTTCAGGGAGGCTTTGCTCAAAGCTGAGCTTGGAGGTCCATCCGATTTTACAGATAATGGAACCAGGTCGCTGATAATGGCAGAAATTTACAGGAATTTGAATAACCCCTCAATGGCCTCCGAACACTATAAGGCTGCACTGGAGTATTTTATTAAATGCCTTTCAGATAATCCCGACGATCCTGCAATTTTAGGTTCCATAGGGATTGCAGCAGCAGGTCTGAAAGAGAGGACCAGGGCGCTGGAAGCAGGTCAGAAAGCAATAATGTTCACCAGGTATGACGGGCTTGACAAGAGTGACAGGATGATAGAGATGGCCCAGATTTACATGCTGCTTGGTGAATATGATAAAAGTTTAAAGATTCTTGGTGAATTATTAAAAAATCCCTCAAATATCTCAGTAAAGCTATTGCAATTAGATCCCTTCTGGAAACCCCTGCAAGACAAACCAGGATTTAAAAAACTATTGCTCGATTATTCCAATAAGAAATATTAATACCGACAGTTCCGCCTTTTAATTGATTAACCAAAAAAATGTAAACCTATGGCCGAAAAAGTTGAACGTGTGGTCTATGTAATGAATTCAAGGACATGCAGGCTCCTCGAGACCTATCCGGATTTGACTCAAAGCGTACTGCTTATTTATGATGATTATTATAAAGCCTGCAAAAGTGCAGCAACAAAGATGAGGAGACAGCTTAGAATTATGGCAGATGAGCGTCATGTAAAATAGGTTATTGATATACTCTTCCTCATTAATTAATTGTTAAAGTCTTTATTTCAGGACAAACATTTTATCCCGAAATGATACAAATTTCTGGCGTACAGATTATTTGCATTATACGATATCTAAATGGTTGAACATCCGGTTGTTTTTGTTGCTTTTCAGGAATTTGACAATCTTGGTGTCGGGTATGTAGCTTCAATGCTTTCGGTAAAAGGCTACAAAACACATATTATTGATTTTCGGAACAGCAGGGAGGAAATCTTGGAGCTTATCAGAAGGGAAAATCCCCTGGTAGTTGGTTTCTCAGTGATCTTTCAGTATCATATATATGAATTCAGAGAATTAATAGATTATTTAAGAAAATCGGGAATCAAATCTCATTTCTCAGCCGGCGGACAATATGCAAGCATGAGATATGAAGATCTTTTTAATTTAATTCCCTCACTTGATTCAATTGTAAGGTTTGAAGGTGAATATACTTTTCTTGAGGTTGTCAATTGTATTCATTCCGGATCGGACTGGAGGAAAATTAAAGGCCTTGCTTTTAAGGAAAATGGCACAATAAAAATTACTCCTCTTCGTCCTCCGGAGATGGACCTTGACAAGTTCCCGTTTCCGGTCCGAACCCGCCCTGGAAATTTCGCCCTTGACAGAAAATTTTCAACACTGATTGCGGGCAGAGGTTGCATAAATAATTGCTCCTTTTGCAACAACACGGAATATATCAGACAATCTTCGGTACCCTTCAGGCGATTAAGAAAGCCGGAAATGGTAGCGGAGGAAATCGATTTTCTCCATCATAAAAAAGACTGCTCAGTGTTTCTATTTGAAGATGATGATTTTCCTGTAAAAACCAGCAACGGATCTGATTGGACTGAAAGGTTTTGCAGAGCACTTAAAAAGAAAAAGCTGGTTAAAAAGATCATCTGGAAAATCAACTGTCGTCCTGATGAGGTGGATTATGAAAGTTTTAAAATGATGAAAGATCACGGTTTATTCCTGACCTTTCTGGGGATAGATGATGGCACAGATAACGGACTTGCAAGACTTAACAAGCATATGAAACTGGAAGATAGTTTAAGGGGTATCAGCACTCTTAAAGATCTTGAAATCGGCTTTGATTA
>DOTV01000234.1:7266-9157 GCA_003520925.1 Bacteroidales bacterium
ACAATTATGCAGTGACGGTTATACCTCTGTTTCTTTTCTTAAAACCGAGCCTTTCTTTGACACAAGAATAGAAAAAGAATTAAGAAAAGAAGGTAGACTAAATGGAATGCCCGGATTTTTAGACTACGATTTTCTTATCAGTTCACTTGATCATTATTACAAATTTGTCAGCGGATTATTTATGGAATGGATAAATGATTCTGAAGGGGTCAGTAACATAATCAGGTGGGCAAGGAATTATTATTCGGTATTCTCTTACTTTTACAAAATGACATCAGAAGTACAGACTTTGTGGACTGAGATTCGAAAAACAGCAGCTCAGAGTAATATATTTGTTCTAGATCGCATGAAGGAACTTTCGCTTATTTTTGAAACCGGGAAATACGAGGCTGATCTGTTCAGCAATCTTGCGGGGTATACTAAAAATGTTAAGGCAGGACATGATCAGTTCAGGGAGCAATTAGTTAATTCCACTAAACAGATTAGCAAATTAGCGGAAAGTCAGCGGCTTTATCAATTAATAAAATTCTAAAATCAGGATATGCATGAACAGGCCTATCACTCTAATTTATTGATCTTTATACAGATCGTATGGAATCATCCGGATTAAGAAACCGGAATCAGGTTGTGAAGTAATTAACAAATGAAATAAAACCCGCATGTTTTCGTTCTTAAATTGCAGAAAGGTGAACAAAATAATCAGTTACAGGTTAATTAATAATTATGGGACGATCCAACCTATCGGTTTTTAAAAAACTAATTCTTTTAGCTTTTGCCTGGTTTTGTTTTAATCCGTCATTCGGACAGCAAATACCTTTTAATCCCGTTTCCTACAGAATTTACTCCCCGTTTATAATTAATCCGGCAATTGCCGGAAGCAAGGATTATTTCTCTGTAGATATGCTTGCAGGATTCAATGGAAAATCATATTCGCAGATTTTAAGCGGCAACACCAGAATTACAAAAAAAGTGATGGGATATCTTCCATCAGGAAGGACCTATTCATACACGAATATCGGAACAGGGTTTTCGGCCTATAACGATTTTCAAACCGCTGATTCGACTCATAATGCAGGTATAAGCGCTGCAGCATCCTACCATATACCACTGAACAAGAAGGCATTATCGTTCCTTTCGATCGGCGCCATGGTAAAGGGTATGTACCATTTTAATGAAGGGGACCCCGACAGGAGTATTCCTTACAAGGAATTCTACTTTCCGAATCTTGATATTGGTCTTTATCTGTACAATCCAAACACATACGCAGGAATTTCAGTTACCAACCTGCTAAATCCTCCGAAAGACACAGCAATCCTCGCAAATTACCGGATCCCTCTCTCGAGGCAGTATAATTTTATTGCCGGCTATAAAATTGTCATAAGCCGTGAACTGAATCTTGTCCTGGAACCATCGATCCTTATACACACCGATGATTCACTTTCGTTCGATGTAAAAAAGAATATAGAACCGGCACTTAAACTCTATGCAGGAAATTTCTGTCTGGGAACCTATTTCAACGATTATAGTAAAATCTCGTTTTTCTTCCAGTACAGGTACCCCTCATTTTATGTCGGTACCTACTTTGCCCTGCCCAAAAAATCGCCGTTCTTTAAAAAATCCTTAACTTCAGAAATTGCTTTAGGAATCAATTTTTCTCCAAATAAATCGGGTTACACGAAAAACGGGCACTGGTAAAATATTGTTCATCAAAATATGAAAAGACTATTTGTAATATTCCTGTTATCAGCTGCATTAACTATTGCAGAAAATGGCTCTTTGACAGGAAGCATGGTTCAGAATTCGGATACTATCAACATAAACAGGCTGCTAAAAGTTGACAAATTCGGGCTGGAAATCATTCCACCCTCATCCGGCGTTCAGTTTTACCGTG
>DOTV01000119.1 GCA_003520925.1 Bacteroidales bacterium
TGTCATTCCGAATCCCGGGTCATCGGGATGAGGAATCTCTGAAAAAAATAGACTGAACCAAATGGACAATAATAATTGGATTCGATATATATGATTCCTGATACTCATTTTAAATAAAAATCCGGTTGTGAAATGAATCACAAACCGGATTTTCAGTTAAATCATAACAGAAAAGTTACTTGACTCCTGTGGCTTTTGATCCGCAGGCTCCTGTGCATGAACTTGTCTGTCCGCAAGCCGGAGTTGCTGTTTTTGCTTCCGTCTGGTGTGAAGGACAGGTTGCCGGATCGCAGACTTCAGTCCTGGCTTTCTTCGACTCCTTCCTGGAACCATTTGCATTAACGAACAGGATAACCACACATGCCAAAATTAAAATCGTTCCAATTCCTATAAGTACTTTTTTCATATCTGTTTTTTTAAATGAGAGCTTCAATATTACAAAATTTTTGTCATTTTATATTTATATGAACGTAAATCCATGCAAAATATTTAAATTTCAAACGTTGAAACCGTAACTAACCTTCTGAAGCAATGAGGAAAATATTGATCCCTGTTTTCTTGCTGTTTATCTCCCTGGCAACTGTTTACCCTCAATATTCAACCCTCAATGCCCATTCCCACAATGATTATGAGAACACCCCCCCTTTCAGCCTGGCATATGAGAATCATTTCGGATCGATAGAGGCAGATATCTGGGCAGTAAACGGCGAGTTATTTGTTTCTCATAATGAGAAGGATATAATTCCTTCAAGGACTCTTGATTCTCTTTATATTCGGCCGATTGTCAGAATTTTCAGACAGAATGGAGGGAGAGCATGGACAGACAATCCAGGTACTTTTCAATTGCTTATCGATCTTAAGACACCTGTTGAGCCGACTCTTTCACTGCTGATTCAGAAGCTGATTCAGTATCCGGAAGTTTTCAATCCGCAAATAAATAAAAATGCAATCAGGATAGTAATAACCGGAAACAGACCTATGCCGGCTGAATTCATAAATTATCCGGCTTTCGTTTTTTTCGATGGTAACGTGGCACTGAAATACAACAAAAAGCAGTTGAAAAGAATTGCTCTTTACAGCGAAAATTTCAGGAACTTCTCTTCGTGGAACGGGGAAGGTGAGATTAATGAGAAAGAAAATATCAGGCTTAAGTCTGTTATTGATTCAGTTCATTCAATGAAAAAGAAGATCAGGTACTGGAACGCTCCTGATGATAATAATTCATGGAATATTTTTATGAGCATGAAAATAGATTTCATAAATACCGACCATATCAGAGAACTGGCTGATCATTTAAAGCAATAACGCCAACATCCGAATAATTTCTGATTACCTTTTCATTAAGACCATGTTCCTTAATATATTCCGTCGGGCTTAAATGGAATATGCGCTTAAATGACTTATTAAAATGAGCCAGGTTATTAAAGCCGCTTTCCAGGCACGCTATATTGACAGGATACCGCTCTTCAATTAATAATTTGCATGCATATCCTATCCTTATTTCATTGAGAAAGGTAACAAATGTTCTCCCCGTGTGTTTTTTAAAGTACCTGCAAAATGCTGTGGAACAAATGTTAGCTTGTTCCGAAATTTCCTGAAGTGTTATTGGTCTGGCAAAATTCCTGATTATATATTCGTGAACACTGTTAAAACGGGAAAAATCATATGAATTAATCATCCTGGAGTAACCCTCACTGGAGTGGTAATCAAATTCTTTGGCTTTAGCCATCATATCCAGAAGGATTATCAGTTCTGTTATTCTTTTTATTCCCTTTAATTTAAAAATCTTCAATATCTGATCACCCAGGATTTTCCTGCTTTTTCCCTTGAACTGGATACTTCTCTGTGATTTCCCTATCAGCTCCCTGATCCCCCTCATTTCATTAAGGTTGATAAAATTCGCATCAAAGATCTCTTTCCTGAATTGAATGATAAGAGCCTTGATGCCATTACCTTCACCTTGTTCGAGGTATTTGTTGTCGCTTTTCCACCAATGTGGTACATTCTCGCCTATAATGCTGATTTCACCCTCGGTAAAACGGTGAATTCCATCTCCCGTATAGCATATACCTGAACTCTTAACAACATACAGTATTTCAATTTCAGGATGAAAATGCCATGGCACAGTGAAATGTGGCTTTTCTTCATTGTAAAATATCACAGATTGGGTGGGGGACGCGACAAGCTTCTGATAAAATGGCTTCATTGGAGAATCATTTTATAAATCATTATTTGCATATTTAATCAATACCAGATCAAAAATAGCTAAAATAGCATTACTAATGGTTAAATTAAAATCAATTTTATGTTTGTTTTTTTAAATAACTTTAGCTTCGGGTCAGGCAACATAATAATTCACATCAATTTTAGATCGGAATTATTATCTACATACTTTTCAATTAAATCTACCTAAACTAACATCTTAAAGTTATGAAAAATGAACTTTTAAAATCTGGCTTTCAAAATGAAAGCATCAGAAATGCATTAATAAGGATAAAGCTGACAATCGCTTTGTTTCTTGCATTACTGATAACTGTACCGGCAGGATCTTTGGTTGCCGCCACAGTTAATTCAACCGATGAAGAACCTCAGGTCAAAGAGGTTGCAGGGTCGGTAAAAGATAATCAGGGACTTCCACTTCAAGGGGTTTCTGTAGTTGTCAAAGGTACAACTGCAGGAACAATTACAGGTTCAGATGGTCAGTTCAGGCTTTCAATTCCCTCCGGTGCAAAGACATTAGTTTTTTCTTTCATTGGGATGAAGACCCAGGAAATGCAGATCGAAAACCAGACAACCTTTAACGTGGTACTTCTGGAAGAATCATACCTCGTCGATGAAGTAGTAGTTGTCGGTTATGGAAAAACTGCCAAAAAGGACCTTACCGGTGCTGTCACTGTTGTCGAGGCAAGGGATATGAATAAAGGAGTTTATTCATCTCCGACCGAGATGCTACAGGGCAAAGTTCCGGGGTTGAACATTACCAGGAGCGGTGATCCCTCGGGCAGTGCATCGATAACTTTGCGTGGTCCGTCTACACTGCGTACGGGCGCAGCGATGGAGCCCTTTTATGTTATTGACGGGGTTCCTGGAGCATCGATTGATGCTGTTGCTCCCGATGATATTGTCAGTATAAATATTATGAGGGATGCATCTTCAACGGCTATTTATGGTTCACGGGCTGCCAATGGGATCATAATGATCACTACCAGAAGAGCAAAAAACGATGAATCGTATCTTATTTACAACGGATATGCGGCGATTGAAAAAGTATCAAACCGGATCGAAATGCTGAGTGCTGGAGAGTTGCGCGATTATCTTTCAGCTGTTAATAAAGTTCCGCTTGATGATGATGGATCAAGTATAAACTGGCAGGATGAGGTGATGAGGACCGGAATATCCCATAACCATAATATCTCATTCGGCCATTCGTCAGAAAAAAGCAGATACAGTGCCAGCGCCAACTACCTTCAAAATCAGGGGATCATTAAAACAAGTTCAATGGATCGGCTCACCGGACG
>DOTV01000170.1 GCA_003520925.1 Bacteroidales bacterium
GCTGTTGACCAGATAACAAATGAAACTCTTGAAAACAGGGCTGTTCCAAACCTGACCCAGGGTTTACAGGGGGTTATGCCAAACCTTAATATCAGGTTACTAGATGGTAAACCTATTCAGGCCCCTAGTTATAACATCAGGGGAACAACCTCAATCGGACAGGGAGGCAGCGCACTCATCCTTATTGATGGTGTCGAGGGTGATCCAAGCCTTTTGAATCCGAATGATATTGCTAGCGTATCCATGCTGAAGGATGCAGCTTCTGCTTCAATTTATGGTGCAAGAGGAGCATTTGGAGTGGTGTTGATCACAACAAAGAATCCGGAAAAGGGCAAAACTAGTGTCACATTCTCTTCAAATTATTCATTTAAAAGCCCTATCGCCCGGCCAGATTTTGTTACCGACGGATACACATACGTGAAAATGTTTGTGGATGCCTTTCTGAACGGTGACGGCTCCTTTCCACAGAATATAAACAAGACCCAGAAAGTGTCGCAGGCTTATCTTGATGAATTCAAGTTGAGAGCAGAATCAGGTCAGCCTTATAACACAGTTGAGATAAATCCTTCCACAGGAGATTATGTTTATTATTCCAGTACAGACTGGTACGGAGAGTTGTATAAAAATAGTACTTCAGCAATGGAGAATAATATTGCTATAACCGGTAGCGGCGAAAGGACTACATACCTCGTATCTGGAAGATATATGAGTCAGAACGGACTTTTCAGGTATAACTCTGATGACTATAACATGAAGAACCTCCGTGCAAAGGGCTCAATTCAGGTATTCCCCTGGCTTGAGGTAACCAATAACTCTGATTATTCAGATATGTTCTATCATAACCCGATGAACGTCGGTGAAGGGAGCGGTATATGGAGAAACATTGCAGATGAGGGACATCCGAGCTCACCGATGTTTAATCCCGATGGCTCCTTGTCAATGTCGTCAGTTTATACAGTTGGTGACTTATGGTACGGGAAGAATGCTATCGATACTAAGAGGAGGGTTTTCAAAAGCACCACAGGACTAAATACCTCCTTCTTTAACAATACTTTCAGAATAAAAGGCGATTTTACATTTCAGAACACTGATGTGGACGTCTTTAGAAAAAGAGTGCAGGTTCCATATAGTAATAAGCCAGGAGTTTTTGCATATGTCGGGACCACATATAACGATCTCACCTTTGAACAACGAACAACCAGCTATATTGCATCCAACCTGTATAGTGAGTATGAAAATACCTTTGCGGGTGCTCATTATCTCAAGTTCATGGCTGGCATTAATTATGAACAGTCAACATATGAGCGTCTATCGGTACAGAGAAACGGCATTATTTATGATGACGCCAATGATATTAACCTTACACTGGGTCAGGCAATTACCACTGGTGGAGGCTGGGAAAAATGGGCTATCCTCGGAGGGTTCTCAAGACTGAATTATGCTTTCAAGGACAAATACCTGATTGAGGTGAATGCCCGGTATGACGGCTCTTCAAAATTCCCTATTGACCAACAGTATGCATTTTTTCCTTCAATATCAGCAGGATGGAGAATTTCGAAAGAGTCCTTCTGGAATGTTTCTCCAAAACTTATTTCTGATCTGAAACTAAGGGCATCCTACGGCTCACTCGGAAACGGGAACATTGGATCATACGCCTATATAGAACAATTAGGCATTTCACAGTCAAGCATGATCCTTAACGGGGTAAGGCCTCAGTATACAAGTCGTCCCAGTGTACTTCCGGATGGAATTACATGGGAAACATCCACAACCTCAAACTTCGGAATTGACTTTGCGATGTTATCAGACCGGTTAAGATTTGTTGGAGATTATTATATCCGCAATACAACGGATATGTATACAATAGGCCTGACGTTGCCTGCTGTCTTTGGGGCAACTGCTCCAAAAGGAAACTATGCTGACCTGAAGACCAAAGGCTGGGAACTCAACTTATCATGGAGGGACAGGTTTAATGTCGCTGCAAAACCTTTTAACTATAACATCAGGTTTACTCTTGCCGATAACAGGTCCGAAATAACAAGATACAATAATCCTGATAAACTGCTTACAGATTACTATGTAGGGCAGACCATTGGTGAAATTTGGGGTTATACAACCGAAGGATTTTTTGTTGATGCCGAAGATGTTGCTTCACATGCAAAACAGAGTCCCGAAATGAGGGCCTCTCCCACGAATATCTGGTATCCGGGTGATATTAAATTGCTGGACAGGAATGAGGATGGCTTTATAAACCGAGGGACTAACAGGGTGTCGAATCCCGGTGACAGGACAATTATTGGAAACAATGCTCCGAGGTTTATGTATGGTATAAATCTGGGTGCGGACTGGACTAATTTCTTCTTCTCAGCATTCTTCCAGGGAGTCGGTAAGCAGGACTGGTATCCAAGCACAGAAGCAGAATTTTTCTGGGGTCAGTATAACAGACCTTACAATAATGTGCCAACCTTCCATCTTGGAAATATGTGGACACCAGATAATGTAGATGCCTATTTCCCAAGGACAATGTCACGTGCTGCATCAAGCAGTACTGCCAGGGAACTTGGTGTTCCACAGACAAAATATCTTCAGAACGTAGCTTATATCAGAATGAAGAATATTCAATTCGGATATACACTTCCAAAAAATCTTATTTCGAAAATCAGAGCAAATGAATTGAGAGTCTATGTCTCAGGTGAAAACCTATGGTCATGGTCACCTCTTTATAAACTGGTAAGACACATTGATGTTGAAAACACAGGTCCTTCCGATCAGGTATTCAATCCTGGAGGTAATTCAGGCGATGGATATAATTATCCCATGTTAAAAAGTGTAACCCTGGGCTTGTCAATCGGATTCTAACTTTTAAAATTTACAATTATGAAAAAACAATATTTGTGGTTTGTTATCTTAAGCTTTTTAGTTGTCAGCTGCGAGCTGGAACAGCTGCCCGAGGCTACCACATCGAGGGAAGCAGTGTTCAGCAATGCGCAGGGACTAAGCTTGTATGCCAATTCATTCTATACTATGTTACCGAATGGTAATGGAAGCACAACTCTTGATGCAATGTCGGATTATCTTGCTGTTAAGGAAATACCGAGTTTTTTGCAGGCAGCTTATGCCCCGACTAACAGTTCCGGATGGGATTGGGGTGATTTGAGGAATATAAACTATTTCTTACAGTACAATGTCGATCCTAAAGTACCGGTGGATGTCAGGAAGAATTATAATGGAATTGCAAAATTTTTCCGGGCTTATTTCTATTTTGAAAAGATCAAGAGATTCGGTGATGTCCCATGGATTGGGAAACCGCTTGATGTTGCGGACACAAC
>DOTV01000204.1 GCA_003520925.1 Bacteroidales bacterium
TTTATTCTTAAAGGCGGACAAGGACAGGGAACCAGAGGGAAAGGTGTTTTAGGGTCTATTCTCGGCGGATTGTTCGGTAAAAGATAATCTAAGCTGATTTTTATATAACAGGCTGTATCAAAAGCACTTTAAGTTGCTTCGGATCCAGCCTTTTTTATGCTTCGTCCGGATGCTTAATTTTTTGTTAAATATGTTAAATAAATTTAAATCAAGGGAATGGCTTGTTTAAATTTCATACTTTCGTTCCATTATTTTAGATCTGAATTTATCTAAGACAGTTTTACGGAATGAAGAGGACACTTATAATAACACTTATAGTCGTAGCTTCAACTCTTGTTGCAATGTTTATTATAAATAAACTTACAACAAAAACAGATGATGATCATCTGTTTACTGAAGCTGAGAAAGGAAATTTTGAAATATCAATTTCAGCATCCGGAGAAATCCTTGCTGAGAATTCACTCGAAATAAAGGCACCGGAAATAAGTATGGGAAGAGATTTCCATGCATCCGATCTTAAGATAAGGGATATTGTCCCTGAGGGCACCGAAGTAAAGGAGGGTGATTTTATTGCCTCCCTCGATAAGACGCAGTTTGACAACACATTGAAAGATGAACGTGAAAGACTTACAACTTTCAGGAATAATCTGGAAATGAAAAAGCTTGATACTGCTGTAATCCTTACTACTTTAAGAAATAATATAAGAAATCAGAAACACTCCCTTGAAGAGGCTGAAATTACATTGCGCAATTCTAAATATGAACCTCCAACCACTATAAGGCAGGCTGAGATCGATCTTGAAAGGCAAAAAAGGCTTCTTGAACAAAGGGAAAGGGGTTACCAGCTTAAGGTAGCTCAGGCTAAAAGAGACATTGCCACGCAAACTATGTGGTATAACCGTATTGACAGAAGAGTGGCAAGTCTTGAAGAAGTCCTTGCCGGGTTTACTATCAAGGCGCCAGCGCCGGGTATGGTTGTCTATAAAAGGGACCGCCGGGGAAACAAAATTAAAGCCGGTTCATCTATAAACGCTATGGAAAGGACTGTTGCAACCCTTCCCGACCTTTCGTCATTGCTTTCGAAAATCTATATAAGCGAAATTGAGATTACCAAAGTAATACCCGGACTTAAAGTTGAGATCGGGGTTGACGCTTTCCCAAATAAAAAGTTCAACGGCACGGTGCATTCTGTTGCAAATATCGGAGAGAAGCTTGAGAATACCGATACAAAGGTTTTCGAGGTTATGGTCAAGCTCGATGGGTCAGATCCTGATCTTCGTCCTTCAATGACAACCAGTAACAAAGTGATCATCAAAACATTCGACGATGTTATTTATATCCCGACAGAATGTGTTCATGCAGGAATCGATGGTATACCATTTGTTTATACAAAGGACAAAACAAAGCAGATAGTTGTTACCGGAGAATCGAATGATAAGAATATTGTAATCGAAAGGGGACTAAAACCCAAACAGGTAGTCTATTTAATTCAGCCCGAAAATGCCGAAGATTTCAAAGTTAAGGGTGAAGAGCTGAAAACCCTGTTTACCGATAAAGCGACTGCAAGAAGATAATATTCAATATTTTCCTGCAGGATTAATAATGTATAGGCGGGATCTTCTTGATTTCCGCTTTGAAAGGTTCCTCTGAACCGGATCCTACTTTATATATCCTTTCATTTGTAATTCTCATAGCCTGTGTAAGTTCAGGATAAGGGAGATTCTGGATCGTGACTATGCCAATATTATAATTCTCCCCGTCAAATCTCCCATAATAAGGCTGATCGACCCATTGAAAATAGTGCATCCCGATAAGTTCAGGACGTGAAAATCCCTGTTCAATATAATTGCGATATGCTAAGCCTCTTTCATCCTGACTGATGACTCCGGTAATTCCTGTTGCAGGAAGCGCCCTGTCGACAGCTCCGTGATGAAATTCACCTATCATCACAGGTTTATTGCTTATTCTGGCTATATCGGCTGTTGGCGGCGGAGCATACCCGTAGCCGTTTATTGAGAAAACATCAAATCTCTCCCCTGCTCTGTACAGCAGATCCGAACTGATCCAGGCATATCGCATCCCAAGATTAAGATGGTGTTTATCAACTTTTACCACCTCATCACAGGGGATATCGACATATTTCCTGACCATTATCGAGGAGAAAGAGTAAAAGTCACTGTCGGCTGCTGTTGATGGGTATTTCTTAAATGTAATGTTCCTGAGTTCATCAAATTTTCCAAAATTCAGATTCCATGACTTGTTAAATGCCTGTATATCATTATTGTACCTTGAATTTATCCATTTTATAAATTCATCCTTGGTTGCCGATGGCTGATCGGTTGCAAACATCTCATAAGCAAGGTTATGATATCCGAATGCCCATTGAGGTTCGTTTCTGAGAAAATAACCTATAAGATAAGGATCGTCTTTATAATCATTCAATTGTCTGGCAAATTCTTCGGAATTCTTTTTATACTCATCTGAAAACACATCAGGAAAATCGCGGTAAAGCTGGATTTTCGTCCCCGGGAAACGGCTGAGCGGCAGCACATAAGCAAGTTTGTTTTCCTTTGCAAAGCTTATTTCTGACCAGTTGCCGACAGTATTTATACTGAGACTCCGGAGCATATCTGCTGTCATTTTGTTCCATCTTGATTTCCAGTCACTTCCAAATATTCTGATAAGGTTTGCCTTGTAGAAATCAACAACCTTTGATTTCTCATTGCCCGAAACTGATTCACCGAAAATTAAATCTTTTTTTTCGGGGAGCCATTCAAAAAGATCCTCAATTCCTGTGACCGGACCTGAAGAGGTCGAACGCATGCAATCAACCCCCACACTCAGAAAAGCATATCCCTCGGGATCAACAAGCCACCATCTTTTTCCATCGTGCTGCGTTCTGAAAAATCCTGTCGGTACGAACCGTTTCTCTTTACACCCTCCATATTTGCTGAATGAACTGTTGAATCCTGAACCTGCAACAGCTTTCTCGAGTTCAAGGTTAAGGGAAACAAGGTCCCTCCCGTTACTTATCTTACCCTTCCATTCTTTACCGATCCTCTGTCCTAAGGAATCTATAATCGGTGCTGACAATGGTTCAAACGGGTCAGGAATGGAATCCATAAGACCAATTGACGCAATTTCATACTCAGGTGTGAAATATGGACTGCTGTAAGGTCCGAACTTCAGATTGACTTTTACTATATCTTCAGGATCCAGGCGGTTTCCGGTAATGGTTCCCTTAAGCTGACGAGGTGAACGAGGAATAAATATTTCCTGCGCATCGAGATAGCTTAAAGGAAATACAACTTTCGTTTTTAATCTTGGATTTATTCCCAGAAGGCATGAAAGCCATGGAGATTCCTTTTCAGTTTCTGCAACTTCTCCGTCCTGGAGGACAATTTTTTCTGAAGTCCGGGTTGTCTCCTTATATAATTCAAGGGTGATTACCCCGCTGTAGTCGTTATTGCCAAACACCTCAAAGACAAAATAATTTGCATCATTCCAGTTACCGTTATCGCCCGATTTCCAGATTGTAACGGCTGACGCTTCTGGTCCGGGTCTCACCTTCAGTACAGGACCATTCAAGCCCTGGCCCTCTTCAATTTTGCAAATCCCGGCATTTGAAGCTGCTATTTTTTTAAGGTTGAACCCCTGATCGCTATCTTTAAGGGTTCTGTTACAGGAAATCAGTATTATACAGCCCAGGAGGATTCCGGTTTTAAAATACAGTACAGCCAGTCTATTCATTTTTATTATTTATATTGTATTACAATATACTGATAATATATCATTATTATTCGGATACTATTTGAATTTAGTAAGAGATTCCTCATTTCGCCAACCTTCACTTTTTTCAGGTTGGCTCCAACCGGAATGACAGGGTATTTATAATTAACGGGAGGAGGGAAGCGAAGGATCTCATTCATTTATTACAACACTACTGAAGAAATATTACCTATCCCAAAGAGACTAAGCTAATTTACAAAAAAAACCGCAAAGCTTTTTATGCTTTGCGGTTTTAAAAAAGTGATACTAATCCTTCAGGTTATTTCTTATCGTAAACCATTGTTGTTTTACGTTCACCATTTGGAGTAGTCATTGTGCTTTCTCTTGAAAGTGTTGTCGGATTTGTCAGACTCCACACTTCAGTTGTTTTCATTTCGGTTGTCTGCCCGTCACGTTCAAATGTTCTGGTCGTAACAATAGTAAGTGATTTGCCGTCGGCTGACCATGTGGCGGTTGATTTGCTTTCGCCTCTGGCAGTTGTATTGACACTCACTTTACCGTCAAGGGTATACTTGCTTGTAGTGGTCATTGTCTGGCCATCCTGACCTGTCCGTGTACTCTCAACAGTCAGAAGGTTTGCTTCCTGGGTTGCAGTAAAGTCGCCGCCGCCCATTCTCATACCCCCCCCACCCTGAGGAGCATCACCCAGGTTGCTTTTAGAGGCATTAAATGCCCATTTTCCTGCAAAATTTGCCTTTGACCCCTGGGCATTTAATGCGACAGGCATGCATAACAAAGCAAAAAGAACTGCAAAAGAGACTATTTGCATAGTAACATTTTTCTTCATCTTCAATAGAATTTTATTGGTTTGTACTAATAGACAATTATTCAAAGGTAAATATTCCATTTTATTGAGGCTATTTATGAGTTGTTAATAATTATTAAAAACCTGAGGCCGTTGGATATTTTAATCAACTCATTTTGTTAAATTTGGTACTGCTCAACGGTATAATTCATTTTAATGTGGATTCATTATCTTCCTAATCAAAACTAAAATCATTCTGAAATGCCAACTTCAAAAAAAATCAACCGGCGCGAATTCCTCGGATCAGCTGCAGCTGCATCCCTGGCAATGACAATTGTGCCAAGACAGGTTCTTGGCGGACCTGGTTATGTAGCTCCAAGCGATAAACTTACCCTTGGATATATCGGTTGCGGTACCCAGGGAATAAGGGAAATGGCTGAAATAATTACAAATCCATTTCTTCAGATTGTAGCTGTATGCGATCCAAACAAATACTCAGAAAACTATGTCGACTGGTCTCAGAATGATGTTCGCAACACTATGAGAAAAGCTACAGGCGAGGCTTCGTGGGGAGAATCAATAAAGGGTATACCGGGAGGAAGAGACATCGGTCTTGAACTGGTTACAAAATACTATGGGAAATCGAAAGATTCAGGCACTTTCAAGGGATGTAATTCTTATGAGGATTTCAGGGAATTACTCGAGAAAGAGAAAGATCTTAATGCAATAAAGATCATGACTCCCGATCATCTTCATGGCACTGTAGCAATACTTTCAATGAGAAAAGGGAAGCAGGTAGTTACACATAAACCGATTGCGAACAGAATGTATGAGGCAAAGCTGGCTATCGAAACAGCCAAAAAAACCGGTTTGCAGACAAATCTGCTCGCATGGAGCGATAAACCTGACAATTTAAAAATTAAAAAATGGATTAATGATGGTGCAATCGGGACACTGAAGGAGATACATAACTGGTCGAACAGGCCGATGTGGCCGCAATGGCAGTCCAATCCAACCGACACCCCGCCTGTTCCAAAGGACCTTAACTGGAACCTGTGGCTCGGACCAGTTCCTGACAGGCCATATCATCCAAATTATACAAACGCTGTTTTCCGCGGATGGTATGATTTTGGAGCAGGAAGTATTGCCGATATGGGACATTACAGCCTCTTCCCGCTGTTCCTTACACTAGGCATCAATACCCCGGCAATAACTGCAGAGTCTTATGCTACAACTACATGCGCTCTGCAGGGAAATGTTTCAGTCGGTGTCAGAAATGATGTTGCATTTCCTTTATCGTGCATTATCAGATTTAAATTCGCAGCTCAGACTGAACTTCCTCCATTTGAACTTTTCTGGTACGATGGCGGAATGAGACCTCTTATACCTGAATTACCAACAGGCCCACTGACCCGGGAAGGTATGATGTTTGTCGGCGACAAAGGTAGAATTGTAGCCCAATTCAGAGGAGAGAAACCGGTATTAATCGTTGATAATAAAATTGTACCCGAAACATCTGCTTCTGTTCTACCGAATGAACTGAACAGAGATGAAGCCTGGATAAACGCTTTTAAAAATAAGACCGAGTCACCTGGTAGTTTTGTTTACGCGGGACCAGTAACCGAAACAATACTTCTGGGTGCAGTGGCTCTAAGAGCAGGTAAAAAGGTGGAGTATGATTCAGCAAACATGAAAATTACCAATATACCTGACGCAAATAAATACCTGACAAGGGAATACCGCCAGGGATGGGAACTTTGATAGCTCCGGTTGTTTGATTTAGAGTTTTTTTATATCTTGCGGAGCTTAAAATATTTAATTAAACCCATGAAAGATATGCTAAAGAAAATTATTTCGCTCTCAGTTATTGCCATGCTGGTATTATCATGCGGAAACAAGACCAGGAAAGCTGATCCTCAGAGTGCCGGCGGATCAGAATCTGTAAAAGTCGAATTTGCCTCACTTATTGCCAATCCGTCGGAGTATGTCGGAAAAAACATAAGTGTTGAAGGCAAAGTCGTTCATGTCTGTACCCAGAGCGGCAAGAAATTATTTATCACCGGTGAGAATCCTGATGTCAGGTTATATGTTCAGGCCGGCGAAGAAATGCCAAAGTTTCCGATGGAATTGCTTGGAAGTGAAATAGTTGTAGAAGGCACGCTTACCCAGCCTGTTGCAGCGGCTATGGCTGAAGGAGAAGGAATGGCTCAGGGTGAGGGAATGATGAAAGGCGAAGGAATGGCTAAAACTGCAGGTGCTGATACATGCGAAACAGCTAAAGCGCTTGCCTCCCAGCCTGTTTTATCGGATCTTATGATGATCTATAACAAGCATTCTGTAGTAAAATAAAAACTCTCAGAAGAATTAATTAAAAGGTCAGCCTAAAACTGGCCTTTTGTTTTCACAATTATGAACATTGCCAGATTCAACAGGGTAACCCACCGCGACATAGGATATCTTATTGCCGGACTTACAATAATTTATGCAATTTCAGGAATTGCCCTGAATCATAAACATGACTGGAACCCTAACTACATAATTGAGAATTCCGGATTTAAAACTGATGTAAATATCACCAGGGAAACCCTCAATAAAGAGAAGGCACTTGAAATCCTGAAAAATGTACCGGGCAATCCCGATTATAAAACCTGGTATTTTCCGTCAGGTAACATTCTGACAATATTTATTGAAGGAGGCTCGGTAAGGATCAATACAAAAACCGGAGCAGGTACCATAGAAAGAATAACCAAGAGGCCTCTTTTCTACCAGTTGAACTTTCTTCATTACAACCCTGGCAGATGGTGGAAATACTTCAGTGACATATTCTGCATCTGCCTGATTCTGGTAACGGTTACGGGTCTCTTCCTGGTGAAAGGTAAAAACGGAATCACCCGGAGGGGGGCAATACTGACCGGAATCGGCATTATTCTGCCACTGCTGTTTTTGTTTATATATTAAAAGGCTACAGGCGACTGGCTACAGGCAACAGGCAAGGTCTACCGCCCGCCTGATGCCCGACGCCTGAAGCCTTAAGCCTTTTTCATTGCTTCCAGTATCCTTGCAGGTGTCATTGGCATTCTATAGACCCTGGCACCTGTTGCATCAAAAATTGCGTTTCCAACAGCAGCTCCGACAGTAATTAAAGCCGGTTCTCCTCCCCCTTTTGGTGGCTGATCTTTTCTATCAAGAATGACACAATCCATCTTTGGTGTCCATGAAAAACGAGGAATCTCGTAAGTATCAAAGCCCCGGTCTTTAATATTACCACCTTCAAACATGACCTCTTCAGTAAGAGTATATCCAAGGGCCATCTGGATGCAGCCTTCCATCTGGATCAATGCACCCTGGGGATTTACACATAATCCCATATCCTGGGCACATGCAACGCGCACAACTTTAACCTTTCCTGTCGATTTATCAACCTTGATCTCTGCTATCATAGCTACCCATGTCCCTGCATCCGTTCCGCAAGCCATTCCAATGCCTCTGCCACCTGGCGCCTTTGCCGGAACATATCCGAATTTATCTGCAACTGCTTTCCAGCAGGCTATCATCTTCTGATCCTTCAGATTTTTAAGACGGAACTCTAATGGATCCATTCCGGCTGCTGCAGCCATAATGTCAATCTGGGATTCTCTTGCAAAAGTATTTGCGTTGTTATTCGGTGCCCTCCATGCACCCGTGCCAAACGGGTGTATTGCGGTTGCATTCATATTCTGGCTGTAGGCCGTTGTCCTGGCATTCGGCACATCATATATAGTGTCAGAACCTCTTGAACCTCCGTAATATAAACTATAGTCCCACAATTTAATCAGACCCGATTTATCAATACCCGATTTGATCCTTACAACTCCTGCAGGATGAAAAGTGTCATAAAAAAATTCTTCATCACGTGTCCATACGACCATTACCGGCTTACCGCTCATCTTTGCAAGTCTGGCAGCTTCGACTCCTTGCTGTGCCGGAGCTTTACCTCCGAAACCACCACCAACAAATGGAGTAATAATCCTTACCTTCTCGAGGGGAAATCCCATCTCACGCGAAATGTTGTCCTGAAGTCCGAATGGAGACTGGGTTGCTGCCCAGACTGTCATTTTATCGCCTTCCAGCTTTGCCAGTGCAGTGTGTGTTTCAATAGAAGTGTGGGCAAGATAAGGGTCAAGAAATTCCGATTCAAAAATCTTGTCCGATTGCTCGCTGCCAGCCGCCATATCTCCGGTTGTTCTCAGGACATTGACCCTTGAATCGGCTCCTACCATGCGATCATACATATTCTTATCATTCACTTTCAACTCATTGAATGTAAATTCAGCCTTAATCTTAACAATAGCTTCGTCCGCCTTGTCGCGGTTTTCATGGAGCACAGCAATAAAATCACCGTCTCGAACAACCTGAGTGCCTTTAATCGCTTCAGCTCCCGAAACATCGACTGTTGAAAGTTTTGCACCATGCGACGGCGGTCTTAGTATCCTTGCAAAAACCATCCCCGGAATCTTAAGGTCACCAGTGTATTTTGCCTGACCTGTAACTTTTAACCTGGCATCACTATGCTTATAGGATTTACCCACATACGTGAATTTTGAATAATCCTCTACAGCTGGTTTAACGTCAAGATATCTTTCCAGTTTTTTACCATTTGCCAGCGAGCCATAGCTTAAACTCTTCCCGGGATTCTTTGTATCAACAACAAATCCATCCTTAACCTCAAGCTGTGAAGCCGGAACGCCTAGTTTTGAGGCAGCAAGATCAATAAGGATGCTTCTTGCCTCAGCAGCGGCAGCTCTCATTGCCGGACCGAAAGTCTGGGTGGTCTGCGAACCCCACGTACCGGCATCATAGGGGCAGAGATCCGTGTCACCCATTACCATTTTTACTTTCTCAAGCGGAACATTGAGCTCATCAGCCATCATCTGTGCCAGGGAGGTGATAACTCCCTGACCCATCTCTATCTTTCCGGTAAAGCAGCTTACTGTTCCGTCACCGGCAATCTGAAGGAATGCATTATAATCCTTTGTAAGGCTTCTGCCCTGTGGCAGAACTGAATCTTTAAGGTCAAAGATATCCAAGGGCTGAAAGAAAATAAATATTCCTCCGCCCAGCAATTTTACAAAGTTTCTTCTCTTCATTCCGTTTCTGATTTCCTCTCCGGAACTTTCCTGTGTTTTTATATCAGTTTTTTTCATGGTTATTTCCCTCCTTGCATTTCTTTGGCTGCTGTTTCCACTGCATCAATAATCCTTGTATGTGCACCACACCGGCACAGGTTATTCTCAAGCCCCTCAATAATCTGCTCCCTTGTCAGAGACGGATTCTTCAGAAGCATTCCGGCAGCAGTCATGATCATACCGGGTGTACAGTAACCGCATTGCAGGGCATCGTGATCGACAAAAGCCTGCTGTACCGGATGAAGCTTCCCGTTACGGGAGAGACCCTCAATGGTAACAACATTTTTGCCGGCAACATCACTTACCGGGAGCATGCACGACCTTGACGGCTCCCTGTTAATCAGCACGGTACATGCCCCGCAAAACCCGGTACCGCAGCCATACTTTGTCCCGGTCAGTCCCAGCTGATTCCTCAACACCCACAGGAGTGTCTGATTGGGCTCAGTTGTTATTTCGGTCTTTTTACCGTTTAGAGTGAACCTGATTTTCTCTTCCATATTTATTTTGATTTATTTAGTTCATTCTGATAATCTTCTTTTGTGTCAAAATCCTTTAAAATTCCCGGTGAATCTGTTTTCACCTCAAGAACATCTGTGTGATGCAACTTTAAAAGCGACCTCAATCCAAGATTCTCCTCCAGTGATTGTATTTCTTCTGCGTACCTTCGGTCGATGAGCACCGGATGACCTCTTTTTTTGTCATACACCGGAACAATGATACCGTAACCTGATTCCCTGTATGCCTTAATTATCAGGTTAATGACTTCCGGTTCAATAAATGGCTGATCACCCGGAAAAACAAGAACCGCTTCAAAATCTGCAGAAATGTTTCTAAATCCACATTGAACAGAAGAAAGCATTCCTTCCCTGTAATTTTCATTATAACAATGATTTACAGGTAAATCACTTATTGATCCCAGAATTTCATCTCTGTACGATCCAAGCACTACCAATATATGAAAAACTTCCGACCTGATAACATTGTCAATGACCATTTCTATCATGGTTTTTCCATTGAAAGGAAGAAGCATCTTCGGGACTTTCATCCTTTTAGATTCACCGGCGGCAAGAATAATGGCCCAGATCTCTTTCATATTAAGTACGGTACTAGGCATTTTTTACCTGCACAAGCTGTGCGGCAATGCTGACTGCTATCTCTTCAACAGTTACAGACCTGATATCCAATCCTATTGGTGCAAACACTTTCTCCCATTGATCTTCAGTTGCCCAGCCCTTTTCAATGAATTCGCGCCGCATTAATGCAATTTTGGTTTTACTTCCAATCATTCCGATATAAGCTGCATCAGAACCAATACATGCCTTAAGTGCCTTACCATCATCCCTGTGTCCGCGGGTTACAATTACAAAATATGCATCCTCCCCTTTTACAGCCTTTTCAATTGACTCACCAATATCACCGCAAATAAAATGATTTGCCGAAGGAATATTGTCAGAATTGGCAAACTCGCAACGATCATCAATAACTGTCACTTCGAAACCGAGCATGCCCCCTATCTGTGCTACAGCCTTCCCTACGTGTCCGGCACCAGCTATAATAAGTCGCGGGGGAGGAATAACAGGCTCAAGAATAAGAATTTGCGAAGTTTTTCCTTCCTTTTGATGAATCTCAAGTTTTCGGAGATCATAAGAATCGACTCCTTTTGTCAGCCCCTTTATTCCCAGTTCAATCAGAGGTTCAAGTTCATGCGGAACCGAGCTGGTATCACCATCCGCTGCCCAGTACCTCCTGACAAGTATCTTTTCGTTTCCTTCATCACTGACATGGGTAATCAATACTCCCGGGACTCTGGCGCCGGATGATTTCCGGAGTTCCTCAAATATATTCCTATGCCGGACCAGATCAGGATCGATCAGAATTGTAATCCTGCCGCCACATAATGCGTCTTCACCTGCTGAAGCATTGGTATCGAGTGTAAAAGTCCGGTAAACCGGTTCCTTTTTTTCAATTGACCCCATTGCGAGATTTTGTACCTTACCTTCGAGAACACCCCCGCCTATTGTCCCTGCAATGAGTCCCGATTTATTAAATAAGGCAGAACTTCCCGGTTTCTGTGGTGTTGATCCTTCGGTACTGATAACCGTTGCAAGAACCATATCCGAAATTTCAGAGGTAAGGACCGGAATCTCCAGGTAAATATTTTTCATCAGTTCGTGGATTCATTGTGTCAAACAAATATATTCAAATAGAAAGAACTGATACAATTATCATGATATATTTGTGAAAGGACATTTATTAAACAACCCCAAATATGAAAACAGGATATTATTTCTGCATTGTTACCGTGGTACTATCCATATTATCAGGATGCAACACACACAAAGAGAAACAGGCTGCCGGAGTGCAGTTCGATAATTCCTGGCTTGAAGAGATGACAATTAAGAATCTTCAACAGGGTTATAAGGATGGCAAATATACTGTGTCAGAAGTGGTTTCGGCATACCTGGGCAGAATAAATGAGATTGACAAAACCGGACCTTCGCTCAATTCAATAATTGTAATTAATCCCGACGCGATGAAGATCGCTGAGGCACTGGACAGGGAAAAGGCTGAAGGAAAGATAAGAGGTCCGCTTTTCGGTGTCCCCGTAGTTCTTAAGGATAATATCGACACCCACGACAAAATGCCAACCACGGCCGGTGCCACTATTCTGAGGAGCTCTTTCCCGAAAGCCGATAGTCCGGTTGCTAAAAAGCTCCGGGAAGCGGGCGCAGTAATTATCGCCAAATCAAACCTGAGTGAATGGGCGAATTTCCGTGGCAACGCATCAACAAGCGGATGGAGCGGAGTCGGGGGGCAGACAAAAAACCCCTATGTCCTCGACCGGAATCCATGTGGTTCCAGCTCAGGTTCAGGTGTTGCAGTTTCCGCTAACCTGTGCATGATTTCAATAGGTACCGAGACAAACGGATCAATTGTTTGTCCGTCGAACAATAACGGAATAGTGGGAATAAAACCAACTGTAGGCCTGCTCAGCAGGACAGGAATAATCCCGATTTCATACAGCCAGGATACACCCGGGCCCATGGCGCGTACTGTTGAAGATGCAGCAATCTGCCTGGGTGCACTGACCGGCATTGATCAGCTCGATCCAAAAACCATTGAGTCGGATGGGAAATATCTTTCGGATTATACACCAAGCCTGAAGAGGGATGGCTTAATGGGAAAGCGCATCGGTATAATCAAGAATTCAGGGGGGTTCTCAGCAAAGGTGGATGAACTGATGCGGCAGGCAGTTTCAGATTTAAAAGCCCAGGGAGCTTTTATTATGGAAGTAGAAGAACCCAGGAGTTCAGCTTATGAAAATGCTTCTTACGAAGTTATGCTTTATGAATTCAAGGATGGACTAAATAAATACTTCAGCGGACTTGGAAAAGATTCGCCTGTTAAAACTATAAGCGAGCTGATAGAATTCAACAAATCTGATTCAATAGAGTTAAGGTATTTCGATCAGGCAACACTTGAAAAGGCGGATAAAAAAGGTGACCTCTCCTCTCCTGACTATAAGAAATCGCTCGAAAAAATGCAGTTAGCCACCCGGAAAAACGGGATTGACAGCCTTATGAATTCAAATCACCTTGATGCTCTTATTGCACCAACAGGATCACCTGCATGGAAAACAGATCTGTTGCTCGGGGATCATTTTATCGGTGGCAGCTCCTCACTGGCAGCAATCTCGGGCTATCCTGCAATCAGCGTTCCGCTGGGATTTGTTGAAAATCTTCCTGTTGGAATTACATTCTTCGGAAGGGCATGGAGTGAGCCGGTGCTTATCGAAATTGCCTATAGTTATGAACAAGCCACAAAACACAGAAAGGCACCTGAATACCTTGTAACCGATTAACTTATACCTTTTTGTTTTCTTCTTTTGATTCTGCCTTCATCTTCTCAGGTTCATCCTCTACCTTGGATGCTTTCTTGAAATCCTTTAACCCCTGACCTATGCCTTTCATAAGTTCAGGAATTTTTCTTCCGCCAAAAAGAAGTACAACCACCAGGAGAATAAGTATTATTTCAGTAGCGCCGAAATTTCCCATTTTTTCAAGTATTAATTATCCTATAAAGATAATCTAATTATAATTAAAATCAACCCTCCAACGCTCCATTTGTCTTTATATTCGTCTCTACCCATAACATCAATAATCTGATTATTAGTTCTTTAACCACGGAGTTTCACCGAGTCAATACTATGTTACACTGTTCGCGATTCTGACTGTCTTAGCTGGAGATATTAACTTTGAGACTCCGGGTAACTCTGTGGCTATATGGGTTTTATTATCTATATCTGCAATATCCCCCAGGCAAAAAGAATAAGCAATCCTACTATCACCCAGCTCAGCAAAAATCCAGCTATGTCCTCCCTGTAACGTCTGAAGAAATTGGTGCGTCGTTCTTTATTTCTAAACCCCGGAATGTCAAGGAGTAAAAGATCATCGCCTGTCAGTTCAGCAAGTGGTTTTTTACCGTCTGGTCCTGGTTCTTTTGCATCCGATTTCCTTCTCATATTGTCAAAAAAAGCTTCCGTCCTCTCCTTCTTTTCCGGCTTTGTAAGAATACTTACCAGCCAGAAAACGAAAAACCCTGAGAACATTGCTATTCCGAATGGTCCCGGTTTCCATTTGTAAACCAGCACCAGGCTACCTGCTGTTAAAAAATTAACAATGTAATAGACTGATAAAGCAACCGTTACAGCAGCCGCTGCTCCGTAACGGTTTGCCCTCTTCCAGATAATTCCCCCAAGAAAGATGATCCCCATAAATGCCGCAAGAGTTTCAGTAAATAAGAAACCATTCAGAACATTTTTTATACTCAATGCAAAAAGTACGGCAAGAACAGATAATGCAAGCCCTGAATAGCGTCCCATCCAGAGAATTGTCCTGTCAGTGGCATCGGGATTAAGATACTTTTTATAGAAATTCCTGGTAAAGAGTGCCCCGGTATTAACCATGAAATTTGAACATGCCGACATATTTGCTGCAACGATTGCAGAAAGCATCAGACCTACAAGTCCGGGCACAAGCAATTGACTGCATGCATAACCGAATGCCATTTCAGGATCGGGAAGGGCTGCTCTATTCTTTACAACAAGAGCGGCCACAACAAGTCCTGTCAGCGCCCAGCCGATTGTAACAAGTCTTTTTACCATCGAACCGAAAGTCTGTCCAATTCTTCCGGCTCTCTCTGTGTTTCCTGTTGCACACATAGATATCATATGTGGCTGAGCCGTTATTCCGACAATTCCATTTACTGCAAGCATAGCAATTGTGAAACCGTCAATTCCGCTGGCACTGTTAAAGAGATCAAAGAAATGATCGGGAAGCACTGTCTTCATATAACCGAAGCCGCCTATCTCTCTTAATCCCAGTGGTATAAG
>DOTV01000039.1 GCA_003520925.1 Bacteroidales bacterium
GGATGATATTTTTCAATTAGTTTAACTATTGCCGGACAGTTGGCAGTCATATAATACTTTCCTTCAGCTTTATTAAACAGCTTTGAGTATTCCGCGGCTATAAGATCGACCCCGAACGAATTTTCATTTACGTAGTCAAACCCAAGAGCACGCAGCATACTGACAAATTTCCTGTAGTCGGTGATGTCATCAAATTCCGATGCAATGCTCGGTGCAACAAGTGCAACGGTTTTCCTTTCAGATGCAAGAAGTTTTTTTACATCTTCCCTTGAATCACGGTACTCAATGGCACGCGGAGTACAGGCAATAAAGCATAATCCGCAGCCTATGCACCTGCCGGGGACTATCGAAGGATGCTCTTTCTGCGCCCTTACTTCAATCGCATTGACAGGACATACCCTGACACAGGAATATGAATTCCTGCATTTCTGATCGTCAATGTAAAAAATAGGCTTTCTGTCATTCATATATTTTCCCAAAGGGGATCACTATTTTATATTTCCGAATTCTTTTTCAAGAATACCTTCTATTTTCGAAAGTGTGACTTCTTCAATGATTTTATCATTTATTCTGAGATTGGGACCTTTGCTGCAAAGGTCCATGCACCTGGCTCCCTTGAAAATGATCCGGTCCTCCAGGTGATTCCTTTTGAGGTACTCCCTGATAAATGCAACCACGTCCCTGTTGCCTCTTGAAAAACAGGAACTGCCAAGACAAATCTGCATCTCAATACGTTGAGCCATTTTCTCCTTTAACAACTGAATTATGATTTCAAAAGTAATAATAATTCTGTTCCTGCAGAATAAGTCGTGCAGGTTGAGGAGCGAAGCGACGAAATCCCGCGTTGCGGGATCGTGCAGGCTGAGGATCCATCAGATGGCGGAAACGAAGTCCCGCCTCAGCGGGATCATGAATGACCTTCAATCCTAAACTATAGTCCGAAGCTCACACCAAACAATAAGTACGGCATAAATTCAGGCTGTCTGATTGCCCTGTTGGCATCCTTATAAATAAAGTAGACGTTTTCGTTCTGATTGTCTCTTGTTGGATTTATGTTGTCATTGTCGGGACTGTATGATGTATCATGACCTGTTAAGGTGGATGGGACGTAGAAATCCAGACCATAGGCAATAATAAGACCCAGGTTCTTAGCCATTTTAAAATGGTTCTCAATTCCGCCTCCTATTCCCCACTGGTGCGACTTCACTTCAAAGTCTTCATTTCCTCCTACATATTTGAAATCGCCTTTAAATGCTGAAAATCTTGGACCAAATACAAGATAAGAATGATTTATATTAAAGATAGTTTTTGAAATAAGAAGATCAAGTCTCAGATCAATCGATCTTCCATGCTTCTCAGGAGTTCCGTTTGTATTATTATTGATAAATATTCTTCTGGCATCAAGGGCATCTCCGGGATTCAAAAAGGTGTAACCCAGTCCGAAACGGAGTTTAAATGGAAATTCCGGCGCGAAATTGGAGGCTGTTACTTTTGTCTGGAATCCCAGTCCCCTGTTGTACCCTGTTAAAACTTCTCCTGAAAACTTAAGCTTATTGGTGGTCCCTTCCTGACTACTGACATTATATGAAAAACATGATATGATCAGAACCATAATGACTGTGGGTATTCTTCCTTTCATAAGCAAAAAAAATTTAGTAAAACATATGACTAATGCCTTTTTAAAACGTTATTAACGAACTAAAATTGTTTTCAGGCAGTGCCTGGCTTTTTGATTGGGATTCATGGTAGTGAGGTTAATCTGGGAGCTATCAGCTATAATCTATCTGCGTTCAAGGTGATTCGACTTTATTCCTGTCATTCGTTTCTATATATCTTCTATTTCTCCATAAAACCCAAAAATTTGGCTCTAAACTATTCCTTCCCTATAAAATTACCCTTATTAATTTTGATTTCATCTCAAAAATACCTATGTTAGTAGACAATTAACTAATTAATTAGGAATCAGATTTCCCATTAAAATAAACAGATGAAATCTAAAAAACTTTCATTAATTGCAATTATTCTTCTCGCGGCAGCATGCAACACGGGGAAGAGTGATAGAAGTACCGGTTCAGCCGGAGTACCATATTTGATTGATCTTGAAAGCAGCATCGGAAATGCACAATCGGTTCTTCTAAGCACTCTAGTAGACGAGATCGAATATATTCCACTTGAAACTGATACTGCCTGCATGCTGAGAAGAATATCTAATCTGGCCCTTTGTGACTCATTTATCGTTGTCAGCGACGGCTCAAAACTGATACTGTTTGACCGGCAGGGGAATTATTTGAAACCAGTCGGGTCTGTCGGCAGGGGGCCTGAAGAATATACCTATGTCAGGAGCTTCTTTGTTGATAAAAACAGCAGGGAAATTTACCTGCTCTCGATGGGAAAGGTAATGGTCTTTGGCTTCGACGGAAGGTATAAAAGATCGTTTAAGGCAGATTTCCGGCCTTCGCAGGTTATAAGCAGAGATCATAACACCCTTATGTTCCATCTTTTCAATTTATCAGGTCCGTCGCCTGATACAGCCTGGAGCTGGTACATAACCGACAGGCAGGGGGCTATAATCAACAGGATACTGAATCATCACAAGAGAGTTAGCCAGCCCGGATTGATTGTTCCTGAATCTCCCCTGTACCTCTATAACAACGCAGCTCATTTTCTGGAGTTTGGCAACGATACCCTTTATTATTTTAATGAACAGGTTAGGGAGCCTTATGTAATATTTAATGCAGGAAAACTAAAAATGGAGACAGATCTGCATCTTACTCCGGAAACAATCAGGGAGGTGTCTGACAGGATCCAGGGGAACTTCTGGATAAAAGATATAAGCGAAAGTGATGATTTTCTATTTGTTAACCTGGCCTGGGGACTTTCCGACTCAGTAAGTTATTGCATCTATGACAAGAAAAATGCCAGACTTACTGTTCTGAAGGACAATGGCTTTGGGGATAACTTTAATGGAGGACCGGCTTTTTGGCCTCTTTTCGTTGGTGACAATAATACCCTGGTAGATTATGAGGATGCTTTTACATTTT
>DOTV01000012.1:0-3251 GCA_003520925.1 Bacteroidales bacterium
ATACATGCTCCGGTCGAGATATCCTTTAAAAGATCATCGGTAAACAATGCAGTATCGGCGACTATCTGGATATTATTAATTGTTGAGCCGTCATTAAGAGCTATGAAAGCAATGTTCTTATTTCCACGTTTAGTCCTTACCCATCCCTTGACAACAACATCGGTTCCCGTAACAGGATTTGCTAATAGCTCCTTAACCTTTTTCCTTTTCATCATAAAATATAATTGTCATAAATTTCCCCCCGCAAAAATAATAAAATGTTAACCTCGATACCGCAATTGATTGCTATTATTTTTGTTAAGTACCTCCCAATTAATCAGATAATTTGATTACTATAATAATATTTTTCTTTTAATATAGTTTTACTATTAACCGAATATCTCTTTTTTCGCGCTTAAATCCCTTTTAGGGGGTAGGGGGCAAAAGGATTTGACAATTAGGAAAATCTGAATAACTTTGGATATATAACAATAAACTGTTAACCAATATGGAAGAAATCAAAAAACTGATAATAGTGCCATGGGATTTTACGAATGTTGCCGAATCAGCTCTGGCTCATGCTGTTAAAATCGGACGTATGGTCAATAATGATATTTGCCTTTTGCATATAGTTGATTCAGCTATTAAAGTCAAAGCTGAAGGTGAGAAGAGGGCCCTTCTGAAGCATATTGCCGAGGAGAACAGCAGGAAGTACAATATTAACATAATTGCAAATGTTGTCAAGGGCAGTATTTTCACCTCCATAGCTGAATTTGTGAATTCAAAAGATAAAGAGGCAAACCTCGTGGTTATGGGAACGCATGGCATGAAGGGAATGCAAAAACTTACCGGGAGCTGGGCCCTCAAAGTAATTGTTAAATCCAAAATCCCGTTTATTGTTGTACAGGAGCCTCCGGCCGACCAGAACAGATACCATAATATTGTTTTCCCCATCGATTTCAGGGTTGAAAACAAGGAAAAAATGGGAATGGCTATCTTTATGGGAAAGTACTTTGATTCAAAAGTTCATATTTTAAAGACAGTTACAACTGATAAGGGTCTCACTGCCAAGGTGAACAGGAACCTGAATTTTGCGGTTAAATATCTGATCCAGAATAATGTGGAATATGAAATTCATGATGTTCCGAACGGGAAGTTTGCTCAGCAAACAATTGATTTTGCCCAAAAGATAAATGCTGACCTGATCCTTATTGTAACAACCAAGAACATTACATTTGCTGATTACGTGGTTGGAGCATCGGAGCAGTACATTATTGCAAACAGTTCCAAAATTCCTGTGTGTTGTGTAAATCCTAAAGCGTCGTTTGCCAACACTTCCCAGTTTATGGGAGGATGGGGAGCATAGACTAAACCGGAGAATTGATTTATGTCAATTGTTGTACAGGGTGTTACAAAGCTCTATGGTGAACAGAAGGCTCTTGATAATGTCTCTTTTGAAATAAAGACCGGCGAGATAGTCGGGTTCCTTGGCCCAAATGGTGCGGGTAAGTCAACAATGATGAAGATCATTACCGGCTTTATACCCCCTACCTCCGGAAATGTTTTTGTGAATGGTATTGAAACAAGCGGCGGCTCCCTCGAAATCAAGAAAAAAATCGGTTATCTGCCTGAAAATAATCCTTTGTACCCCGAAATGTACATAAGGGAATATCTTCAGTTCGCAGCATCATTGTACAAATCTGATATCCCGGTTAAGAAGCAGATTGACAATATTATCGAAGTTACCGGTCTTGCACCTGAGCAGAGAAAAAAGATCGGCTCCCTGTCAAAAGGCTACAGGCAGAGAGTAGGCCTCGCACAGGCTCTGATCCATAATCCTGACGTTCTGATACTTGACGAGGCAACAACCGGCCTCGATCCTAACCAGATAATTGAGATCAGAAATCTTATCCGTGATGCCGGAAAACAAAAAACCGTGATGCTTTCAACACATATAATGCAGGAGGTTGAAGCTATATGCAACAGGGTTATAATTATAGATAAGGGTGTAATAGTAGCCGATGAGGAGAAAAAAGATATTTATTCAAAAATACATCAGTCCCGACAGGTAATATTTGTTGAGTTCGGGAGTGATATCGATGAGGTATCCCTCAGGTCGATACCCAATGTTGATTCCTTAAAGAAATCAAAAGGCAACTCCTGGCTGATCGAATCTTCAGCCGACCAGGATATCCGTCCTGCAATTTTCGATTTTGCTGTCAGGAAAAACCTTACCGTTCTCTCACTTCAGAAGAAAGAGAATAATCTTGAAGAAGTATTCCGGATACTGACCAAAGGATAAAATCATATTTTTTGGTCATTTTTTTCTTAACCACGGAGTCGCACGGAGCTCTCACGCTGTAGCACTGTATAAACTCTGTGTAACTCTGTGCAAAACTCAGTGTAACTCAGTGGTTCTTGGATTTCTTATAATTTCTTCCTTTCTTTGCACGTCAGAATCTGGTGGAGAAATTTGAGCTGATTGCAACCACAGGAAAAAATGCTAAAATGCCTCAATTCCGTTTGTCCAATCAACCATCCTTCCCAGCTTTTGTTTAAGTACTTAAAGTTTAAGATTTAATTTAATAATATACAACTCTAAGTACTCTAAGAACTTTAGTCACTCTAAACTTAATTAAGATGGCATATTTATTCACTTCAGAATCAGTTTCAGAAGGCCACCCCGATAAGGTTGCCGATCAGATATCAGATGCCTTGCTCGACGAATTCCTCAGATGGGATCCGGAGTCAAGAGTTGCATGCGAGACTTTTGTAACAACAGGACTTGTACTTTGCGGCGGAGAAGTCCGCACCGATGGCTGGGTGGATGTCCAGGAGACGGCCCGGAGGGTGATCAGGAGGATTGGCTATACAAAAGCCGAATACCGCTTCGACTGCGACTCCTGCGGTGTAATTTCGACAATCCATGAGCAATCGGGCGATATCAGCCAGGGAGTGATTCGCGAAAAACCGGAGGACCAGGGGGCTGGCGATCAGGGAATGATGTTCGGGTATGCATGCCGCGAAATGGAAAACTTTATGCCTGTAAGCATTGAGCTCGCCCACATCCTCCTTCAGGAGCTTGCCGCAATAAGGCACGAAGGAAAGCAGATGAAATACCTCAGGCCTGACAGCAAATCGCAGGTTACGATAGAATATGATGACAATAACAAACCTGTGAGAATAGATACAATTGTAATCAGCACCCAGCATGATGAATTTATCCTTCCAAAAGACGAATCCCGGAAGGCTGAGAAATCTGCTGATAGAAA
>DOTV01000012.1:3666-13808 GCA_003520925.1 Bacteroidales bacterium
ACTGGTCGTAAAATCATAGTTGACACTTATGGCGGCCATGGAGCTCATGGCGGTGGAGCATTTTCGGGTAAGGACTCATCAAAGGTTGACAGGTCGGCCGCCTATGCAGCCCGTCATATTGCCAAAAACCTTGTTGCCTCAGGAGTGTGCGACCAGGCTCTGATTCAGATAGCTTATGCCATCGGCGTTGCCCAGCCTGTAGGTTTATTCGTCAACACTTATGGGACTGCGAAAGTGAAAGACAAAAAAGGTAATATTCTTCGCGACAGTGAGATCGGATCAAAGCTTGAAGGCCTTTTTGACTTGCGACCATATTCAATTGTACAGAGATTCGGACTTAAAAATCCTATATTCCTTCCGACTACAACTTATGGTCATTTCGGACGCGACTATGAGGTAAAGGATGTGGAAGTCTATTACGAAGTGCCCGGCTCAAAGGCAAAATCAGTAAATGGTAACGGGAAAAAGGTTTATTCAAAAAAGGTTGAATTCTTTGCCTGGGAAAAGCTGGATTACGTCGACAGGATTAAGAAAGCCTTTAGTTTAAAATAACGACTCACGACACTCGACGCACGACACAGGGGCTGATCAATGAGATACCCTCCTGGGAGAGCCTGCCCCGCTTCGGCGGGGGGCAAGGGGTGGGTTTTTATAGGTCAGAATGCCGCCTTCACGATCCTTGCAACATTATCCGACCTTCCAAGGGTATAGTAATGTATCCCGGGCACACCTTCCTTTATAAGCTCCTTCGACTGCATTACCGCCCATTCGATTCCAACTTCACGTGCATCTTTGTCGCTCTGGCATTTCTGGAGGGCAAGAACCAGCTCATGAGGCATATCAATGTGGAAAGTCTGTGGCAGCAAATTAATGTCGTTTAATGCTGAGACCGGCTTTATACCTGCAATTATCGGGACATCGATTCCTATGCATCTGCATTCGTCGCGGAACCTGAAGAACTTTTTGTTGTCGAAGAACATCTGGGTAACTATATATGCTGCTCCTGAATCAACTTTATGCTTAAGGTTTTCAAGGTCAACCTGCCTGTTGGGTGCTTCAAAATGCTTTTCAGGATATCCTGCCACTCCTATGCAGAAAGATGTTGGCGCTGTATCTTCAAGTGACTCCTCCAGATACCGG
Source organism: Bacteroidales bacterium (assembly GCA_003520925.1). GTDB lineage: Bacteria > Bacteroidota > Bacteroidia > Bacteroidales > VadinHA17 > LD21. The sequence continues at coordinate 4,807 of DOTV01000012.1, forward strand.
CCGTTATTCATGTTTACTATCTGCTTCACAAGTTCAAAGGTGTGAGTGTGGCCATCTTTCTCCGGAATAAAAGTACGGCTGCCCTTCTGCGGATCACCCCTGAGGGCAAGCACATCGTCGATGCCGAGGAAGTTCATTTCAATGAGAACATTTTCGGTCTCTTCTTTGGTAAACCCTCCGCACAGCAGATGCGGAACCACCGGTATATTGTATTTGTATTTTACTGCAGCTGCAAGTGCGATGGTCCCTGGTCTTTTTCTTACAACCCTCTTTTCAAGCAGTCCGTCCGGTCTTTCCCGGAAGGTTGCCTCATTTCGGTGAGATGTAAAATTAATATAAGCCGGACTGAACTCAATAAGCCGGTCAATTGTGGAATAGACTTTTTCAATGCTGTGCCCCTTAAGAGGCGGCAGTAATTCGAAAGTAAACAAAGTGCCCTTTGCGTTCCTTATCTTATCAATAACACTCATATAACTTAATCATAAGTTCGGAGCCAGCCATCTGGCTGCCTCTTCAATACTCATTTTTTTCCGTGACGCATAATCCTTCAGCTGATCCTCTCCCAACTTCCCGATATTGAAATAAACTGAACCCGGATGAGAGAAGATATAACCGCTTACTGCCGCAGGAGGGGTCATTGCAAAATTCTCAGTCAGCCCTGCACCAGTCAGCCTTTCAGCATCAAGAAGGTCAAAGATAATGCGTTTTTCAGTATGATCGGGACAGGCGGGGTATCCTGGAGCAGGCCTGATCCCCCTGTATTTTGTTTTCAGAATATCTTCAATACTCAGATCCTCATCAGCAGAGTAACCCCAGTATTTCTTCCGTACCAGTTCGTGAAGATACTCGGCAGCTGCTTCAGCAATACGATCGCTGAGAATTCTGATCATTATCAGGGCATAATCATCATCCCTGTAATTACGAAGTGCTTCATCATCAAGTTTTGCGGTAACCGTAAACGCACCGATATAGTCAGTTATTCCGGCTGATTCGGGAGCAATAAAATCGGAAAGCGAAAGGTTTGGAACCCCTGTTTCCTTTTGTTCCTGGTTTCTCAGGAATCTGAATATTGCTTTAACCTCACTTTTATTCCTGCCGTAAAAAACTCTTACATCATCACCGGAAGAGACGGCAGAAAAGAGTCCAAAGACTCCATTGGCCTTCAGAAGCTTTCTGTCAATAATCTCCTGGAAATACCTTTGTCCATCGTCATACAATTTTTTCGCTTCCTCTCCCTTTACCGGATCATCAAAAATTGAAGGGTACTTACCCGGCAGTTTCCAGGCAAAGAAAAAATATGTCCAGTCGATATATTTTGCCAGTATTTTGAGATCAAATTCTTCAATTAAATGAAGTCCGGGCTTTAATGGCGGATGTATCCTGACCGACTTCCAGTTTGTGAAAAGCCGGTTCTTCCTGGCCTCCTCAAGGGTGAGCAGCTTTTTATCCGATTTTCGGGAATTATGGTCATCAAACATCTTTTTATATTTCTCCCTTATCGCACTTACATAATCAGAATTATCTTCCCTGAGAAGTGCAGCAAGGACACCTGCAGCCTTTGAAGCATCTTTCACATGAACAACGGTTTTTGAATATGCCGGAGCAATTTTGACTGCTGCATGAATTTCGGAAGTAGTTGCTCCTCCGATAAGAAGGGGTACCTCTACCTTTCTTCTCTGCATCTCCGCAGCCACATGCACCATCTCTTCAAGCGAAGGGGTGATCAGTCCGCTAAGTCCTATGAAATCAGCCCTTTCTTTAATTGCTGTGTCGATTATTTTGTCGGCAGTGACCATTACACCAAGATCGATTACCTCGTAGTTGTTGCACGAAAGAACAACTCCCACAATATTCTTTCCAATGTCATGAACATCACCCTTAACTGTTGCAAGAAGTATTTTCCCGGCGGTTTTCTTTTCCACACCCCCGCTCTCCTTTTCAATATAGGGAGAAAGCACCGCAACTGCCTTTTTCATTACCCTGGCACTCTTCACAACCTGCGGAAGAAACATCTTTCCTGATCCGAACAGGTCGCCAACTTCATTCATACCACCCATAAGAGGACCTTCTATAACTTCAATCGAACGACTGAATAATGGACGGGCTTCCTCAATATCGTTTTCGATGAATTCATCAAGTCCTCTTTTCAGGGAATACCTGATGCGATCCAGAACGGGAAGCAAGCGCCATTCATCGGCTTTCTCTTCCTTTTTGCCTTCATTCTTTAATCCTTCCGCAAATTTAACAAGTCTTTCAGTGGCATCTTTACGGCGGTTCAGCACAACATCCTCAGTAAGATGAAGCAGATCGGCAGGAATTTCACTGTAAACCTGAAGCATACCCGGATTGACAATCCCCATATCGAGACCAGCTTTTATAGCGTGATACAGAAACACTGAATGCATTGCTTCACGTACTTTGTCAATGCCCCGGAATGAGAATGACAGGTTGCTTATTCCGCCGCTGATCTTTGCATATGGAAGGTTTTGCTTAATCCATTCTGCAGCTTTTAAGAAATTGACTGCATAGTTATTATGCTCTTCGATTCCGGTCGCAATGGCAAGTACATTGGGATCAAATATTATATCTTCCGGAGGGAAGCCTGCTTTTTCACAAAGAATAGAATATGATCTTTGGGCGACTTCGATTCTTTTTTCTAAAGTATCAGCCTGACCCTTTTCATCGAAGAGCATTACAACAGCAGCTGCACCGTACTTTCTTATTTTAAGGGCATGATCGAGAAATACCTTTTCTCCTTCCTTAAGACTTATTGAATTGACAACTGATTTACCCTGAATACACTTCAGTGCTGCCTCAATTACGCTCCATCGTGATGAGTCGATCATCAGAGGCAGCTTTGCGATATCGGGTTCCGACATTACCAGGTTTACGAATTTCACCATCGCCTTCTCCGAATCGAGCATTGCCTCATCCATGCAGATATCGATGATCTGGGCTCCGCCCTCCACCTGTGTCCGAGCTATTGCAAGCGCCTCATCATATTTTTCTTCTTTTATAAGACGTGCAAATTTGATCGACCCTGAAACATTTGTCCGTTCACCGATATTTACAAAATTAGTCAGCGGGGTTATTGTCAGAGCTTCAAGACCACTGAGCCTTGTATACTTTTCTATTTCAGGTTTAAACCGTGGTTTATATTGTTTTGATCTTTCTGCAATTTTACGGATATGTTCCGGTGTTGTACCGCAGCAGCCTCCAATAATGTTAACCCACCCTTCTTTCATGAAATCTTCAGCAACTGAAGCCATAAATTCAGCAGACTGGTCATATTCCCCGAACTGGTTAGGAAGTCCGGCATTCGGATGTGCAGAAACATAAAATCCCGCTTTCGCGGATAGTTCCTGAATATAAGGTCTCAGCTGTTCGGCCCCAAGGGCGCAGTTAAGTCCGACACAAAACAATGGAAAATGGGAAACAGATATCAGAAATGCTTCCAGGGTCTGACCGGTAAGCGTCCTTCCGCTTGCATCGGTGATAGTACCGGAAACCATAACGGGAAGACGGATCGCTCTCTCCTCAAAAACGGTATCAATTGCATAAAGTGCAGCTTTGCAGTTCAGAACATCAAATACAGTTTCGACAAGCAGAATATTCGCTCCACCGTCGATAAGTCCGCGGGTCTGTTCCGCATAAGCTACTGTCAGCTGGTCAAATGTTACCGACCTTGAACCTGGATCATTTACATCGGACGACATTGAGGCAGTGCGGTTTGTAGGTCCAAGAGTGCCAACTATAAAGTGACTCTCCGGCTTTGCTGAGTTTTCAAACTGAGTGATTGCCTTTTCGGCAAGCTTTGCCGACTGAAAATTCATCTCGTAAACCAGGTCCTCCATGCCATAATCAGCCATCGAGATCCTGTTTGAATTAAAAGTATTTGTAGTTATCAGGTCCGCTCCAGCCTCAAGATACTCTTTATGTATGTTCAGGATTATCTCCGGCTTTGTCAGGGACAGAATATCATTATTCCCTTTAAGAGGTTTTGGATGATCCCTGAATTGTTCACCCCGAAAATCAGCTTCCTGAAGCCTGTGTTTCTGGATCATCGTCCCCATTGCACCATCGAGAACGACAATGCGGTGTTGAATAATCTCTTCTAAAGAATTTTTCACGATTATACTATTTCTCGTTTTATTAAAATCATATCCTTTCTTCTCTTGGTTTTCACCCCCTGCCCCCCAAGGGGGGTTTAAATAGCCCCCCCTCCGGGGGGGGTGGGGGGTTGATTTTCCTTCCCGTATTCACAATAAAAACATCCATTCCGGGCAATTGTTCCCTTAATCCGTAAAGAGTTTCAAGGTTAACAACTCCGATTACATATTTGTATAATTTACTGCTAAAGTATTCTGATACATCCTTTAATCCAAACAATTTCCTGTCCTTTTCGTTCCTGTACCTCAGGTAAATCTCAAGCTTGTGGTTCCTTGTATAGTTGGAAACGGTTCCCTGCTGGTACTTTTTGTATTCATATTTATAACCATATGAATTTGCTGAGATATCCGAAAGAACAGCACTACCTGTTGCATGGCCACCTGCTCCCTTACCGCTGAAGAACTGCTTGTCGGCAAATGCAGCTTCTGTTATCACCCCGTTATATTCATTATCGACATTAAAAAGATATTTGTCGGATGAAATAAACCGCGGCAGAACAAAACTTGTAATAGTGTTTCCGCTGGTCTTTCCGACATAAGGAACCAGCTTTATCTTCAATCCTTTCTCCCTGGCATACCTTATATCAAAGGTCGATATCCTGCTTATTCCGTAATGGAATACCTCTTCCGGATCGAGGAACAGTCCGTAGGCATGACCGGTTATTATGCACAGCTTGTATTTAGCATCCCATCCTTCAACATCGAGGGTGGGATCAGATTCTGCAAAACCCTTTTCCTGGGCCTCCTTCAGCGCAATGTCATAAGCTTTTCCTTCATTATGCATCTTTGTAAGAACGTAATTTGTCGTTCCGTTCAGGATTCCGCGCAATGAATGCAGCAGCTCATTGTCGTAATATTCTTCAAGGTTACGGATTATCGGAATGCTTGCACCGGCAGAGGCTTCATATAAAAGTGAGACATGATACTTCGCCTGCAGTTCCACAAGCTCCTTAAAATGTTTTGCTACCATCACTTTATTGGCACTGACCACACACTTCCCCTTTTTCATTGCGGTGGTTACAATACTGAATGCCTCTTCAGCATCATCAATAAGCTCGACAACAAGATTTATTGAGGGATCGTCAAGTATGTCGTTTTTATCAAAAGTAAAATTCGACATTGGAATTCTTCTCTTCTTGCTCCTGTCCTTTACACAGATCCTCACAATGTCAGCCTTGAATCCGCTGCTGCTGTTGAGTACGTCATGCAGTCCCTGTCCGACACAACCATATCCGAACAGCCCTATTTTTAATTTTTCCCTTGTCATAAAATCTTCTTAAATGCCTGTTCAAAATCGAAAATAATATCCTCAATATGCTCTATGCCAACTGAAACCCTGAAGAGACCCGGATCAATTCCGGCTGCACTCAGCTCTTCTTTCGTCAGTTGCGAGTGGGTAGTGGATGCAGGCTGAATAATCAGTGTCTTTGCATCTCCCACATTTGCAAGGTGGCTTACAAGCTGAAGATGGTCGACAAGCTTTGCAGCACTGTCTTTGTCCGACTTTAATATGAAACTCAGAACACCACCGGCACCTTTCGGTAGATATTTCTTTGCCAGCTCATTATAAGGGTTCCCTTGAAGGCCGGGATAATTTACCTTTTCAACCAGGGGATTAGCTTCAAGCCATTGGGCAAGGGCAAGAGTGTTTTCAACATGCCGCTCCATTCTGAGCGACAGGGTTTCAAGTCCCTGAAGAAGGAGAAATGAGTTAAAAGGGCTGATAGACGGACCCAGGTCACGCAGACCTTCAACGCGTGCTTTAACAATAAACGGGATATTTCCCGATGGAGAGGTTTGTGAGAAGAGATCCCCGAAAACAATTCCGTGATAACCTTCCGCAGGTTCCGTAAAAACAGGAAATCTCCCGTTGTTCCAGTTGAAATTTGCCCCGTCAACAATCACACCTCCGATGCTTGTTCCATGTCCGCCAATCCATTTTGTTGCCGACTCTGTAACAATATTCGCTCCGTAATCTATCGGCCGGCATAAATAACCGCATGCACCGAAGGTGTTGTCAACAATAAGCGGCAATCCGTTTTTTGAAGCAAGGTTTGAAAAAGCCTCAAAATCAGGTATTTCAAATCCCGGATTTCCTATGGTTTCCAGATATATCGCTTTTGTGTTCCCATCTATCAGTTTTTCAAACGATTCCGGATTCAGATCTTTTGCAAATCTGGCATTGATCCCGAAACCGGCAAAAGTGACCTTGAACTGGTTATGGGTACCTCCGTACAGAAAAGGCGATGTGACAAAATTATCCCCTTGTCTCATTATTGTCGAAAGAGCAATAAACTGGGCGGCATGACCCGATGAAACTGACAGGGCTGCGGCTCCTCCTTCAAGAGCTGCAACTCTTTTTTCAAAAACATCAGTTGTAGGATTCATAATACGGGTATAAATATTACCCGGTTCGGTCAGATTAAACAGGTCCGCCGCGTGCTTTGCATTTTTAAAAACATATGATGATGTCTGGTACAGAGGAACAGCCCTCGATAAGGTCTCCTTATCCGGCTGGTGTCCTGCATGTATCTGAAGTGTCTCGAATTTTGATTGTCGTGCTGCCATTATGTTGAGTTTTAATTTTTTTGGCCCCCCATCCCCCCTGAAGGGGGGCTTGAAGAGCATCCATAAGTTAATAGACCCCCTTTAGGGGGTAGGGGGCAAACCTCTTGATCGGTTGATTAAGAATTACGCGATTCCTTCCAGATCAACCCTCTACCATCCCATGCACATAGGCATAAACGGCAGAAAGTGTTTTTTTTGAATCGAATGAAATGTTTTCATTGTTCCAGTGTTAATTTTTATCATCTCCCGTTTTTCCGGGATTAGGTTTTGGCACCTTTCTCCGTCTGCCATCTGACTGACGGGTTGGTTGCCAGGGTTTCACAGAGCCTAATCTCTTCGCCCTTCTTAATAAAAATCAAACAACCTTGAATGGAAGGAATATTTGATTTGTGACTGCAAATGTATGAATGATTTCGGGAAATACAAATTAATTTGGTCTTAATGAGGTTTACCACGGAGTTACACGGATTTAATACGGAGTTACGCTGTAATAATTTATTACTCCGTGAAGCTCTGTGAGAAACTCCGTGAAACCCCGTGGTAAAAAAGTAGTTAACCAGAAATCCATGTGGTATTTAACTTGGAGAAAAAACCTTCGTGAGGAGTTTCTGATTTTTCCTTTACTTTTGTATCAAATCATTGTTCAGCAAATGCAAAATAACCTCACGATCTATAACACTCTCACAAGGCAGAAAGAAATATTCAAACCACTTCACCCGCCATTCACCGGGCTATATGTCTGCGGCCCCACCGTGTACAGCAATGCCCACCTGGGCCATGCAAGACCGGCAATAACATTTGACCTTCTTTACCGGTATCTTTTGCACCTTGGATACAAAGTCAGGTATGTACGAAACATAACCGACGTCGGCCATCTCGAGAATGATGCTGATGAAGGTGAGGATAAGATAGAGAAGACTGCCCGCATCGAACACCTTGAACCAATGGAGGTGGTACAGAACTACATGAACACCTTCCACAGGAACATGGATCAGCTGAATACACTTAAACCTTCGATTGAACCGCGTGCCTCCGGACATATAATTGAACAACAGGAATTTATAAAGCATCTTCTCAATAATGGATACGCATATGAGGTAAATGGTTCGGTTTATTTTGATGTATTAAAGTACAGCAGGAAATACAAATACGGAAAACTGTCAGGCCGTGTCCTTGAGGAGTTACAGGCCAATACCAGGGTACTTGAAGGTCAGGATGAAAAACATAATCCGGTTGATTTTGCGCTATGGAAAAAAGCAACACCTGAACACCTTATGAAATGGCCTTCTGAATGGAGTGACGGATATCCCGGGTGGCATCTTGAATGCTCTGCCATGAGTGTAAAATATCTGGGTGAAGTTTTTGACATCCACGGCGGAGGTATGGATCTCCAGTTCCCTCATCACGAGTGCGAAATAGCACAGTCGACGGCAGCCCTCGGTAAAGAGTCGGTCAGATACTGGATGCACAACAACATGATCACCATAAATGGGCAGAAGATGGCCCGTTCACTTGGTAACTTCATTACTCTCGACCAGTTCTTTAGTGGTGACCATGAGATGCTTGAACAGCGATATAGTCCGATGACAGTGAGGTTTTTTGTGCTTCAGGCTCATTACCGCAGTACGGTCGATTTCTCAAACGAAGCTCTTCAGGCTGCCGAAAAAGGATTTCAACGGCTATTTAAAGGGATTGAGACACTTAAAAAGCTGAAACCTTCGGATGAGTCAACTTTAGATATAAACGACCTCCGGAAGAAATGCTATGAAGCAATGGACGATGATCTAAATAGTCCGGTTTTACTTTCGCATCTTTTTGAAGCAGTGAAATATATCAATTCGGTAAATGATGGAAGCGAAAAGCTGAACTCTGCAGATCTTGATACTATGAAGAATCTGTTCAACACTTTTGTTTTTGAAATTCTTGGACTGAAGGATGAAACTGAAGGCAAAACTGATGAAAAGCTGACTGGTGATTTGATGAAGATAATTATTAAGCTTAGGCAGGAAGCAAAGAATAAGAAAGAGTGGGCTGTTTCAGATAAGATCCGGGGTGACCTCAAAAATGCAGGAATTGTACTTAAAGACCATAAGGACGGTGCAGATTGGGAAAGGGAGTGAGTCAAAAGGCTCCCCTCCCGGGAGGTACCATTCATACACAACTCATAATTGATAATAAATCAGGATGTTAAAACATTGAAGAATTATAGAATCTAATAAAATCTATAAAACCACGGAGTTACACAGTGTTTCACAGAGTAAATCA
>DOTV01000090.1 GCA_003520925.1 Bacteroidales bacterium
GCGGTAAGGAGTGTATCGTAATTCCAGTCATCAGGCATATCGTTCCCAAGTGCTTTAATATTACCTGTCATGAACCTTCCTGCCGAATTAAGCTTTCCTGCCCTGATATATGAGACATCATAATCCCAGTAAAACTTTGCCCTGCCTTCATCCCTGAGTTTTTTCATGAAGGACAATTCGCAATTATTAAGGGCATTGAAGCCGATGAAATGTACCTTGTCCCAGTATATTTCAGGAAGATTGCCACTCAGGTACTTTTCAGCAACATCCCTTAAAATCATTCCTTCATAGGCAAGATTTCTGGCACGCAGCATACTCTTAAATCCGCCATAAAGATCATTCAGAAGAGACCATATTGAAATAAAACCTGTTTTTTGAGGGGATTGCTTTTCAGGTTCAAAATTCTTCCAGAACTTCTTTATAATTTCAGCCTGCTCCCTGTCGATATCTCCGAACTGATAATCTATATCCTTGAGATCCTGCACATTGCGAAAAAGAACCGAAGGCTTGGCCATATACTTGTCGATATCGTCGAAATCATTCAGAAGCATATCGCCCCAGAAATAAAATTCATCAAAGCTCTCAGCAGATTTATTTAATTCCCGGTACACTTTATATAGCTCGAAAAGAAGAATCTCATTTTCGGCTACAGTGAGTTCAGAAAATGAGCCGAAGAATTCATTTATTGTCAAGATTGAAGGACTCCATACCGGTCTGTCAAGCAGGGCTGCATAATATTTGAGAAAATAAAGCCCGGCACGCCGGCTTGGAAAAACCAGACAATGGTTCCTGATGTCACCACCGTTCTCTTCGTAAAGAAGTTTTGCTATACGTTGCAGAAAATAAACCATACTTTAATATTAGTCTTGCAGTCTTGCGGTCTTGCCGTTACGCCCTTACGCCTTTATGCCTTTATAAAGCCTGCCCTGCCATGTGTCAAGCTCTTCAAGTCTTTTTTCAATTAATCCTACTATTTGATCCGTCCTTTTCTTACCCCATACCTCCCTTGTCAGAAATCGCGGAGGAGCCTCTCCCGAAAACCTTTCTACCACGATACAGGGATTTAGCCTTTCCAGAAATTTTATTATAAAACCCAGGTAATCATCCCATGAAAAAATTTCAAAGTCCGAAGGATTGCTTTTATATTCTTCTTCCATTCTTGTTCCTTTGATTATCTGAAGCTGGTGGAACTTTACACTTTTCAGCGGCAGTTCAGAAATTATTTCTGCCTGATCGAGCATTTCTTCCCGTTTCTCTCCGGGGAGTCCGAAAATGAAATGAGCTCCTGTATTGAGACCTCTTGAAGCAGATGCTTGAAGTGCGTCAACAGCATCTTTGAAAGTGTGTCCCCGGTTAATCCTTGTCAGTGTCTTGTCATAACAAGATTCTATGCCGTATTCCAGGAGCAAAATGCATCTTTCCGAAAGTTCCTTGAGCAGATCAAGTATCTCACTGTTTATGCAGTCAGGTCTGGTTCCTATGACAAGCCCCTTGATGTCTTTATGCTTCAGCGCCTCATTATAAAGCCTGGATAAAGTGCCCGTTGAAGCATAGGTATTTGAATATGCCTGGAAATATGCCAGGTATGATCCGGCCCTTCTGTATCTCTTCCTGTGAAACTCAATTCCCTCGTCAATCTGTTCTGTAACTGATTTTGAAGGAAGGCAATATGATGGATTGAAAGCTTTATTGTTACAATAAGTACATCCACCGGTACCTTTTGATCCATCCCTGTTCGGACAGGTAAATCCGGCATCAATGGAGACCTTTTGCATCCTTTTACCGTACATTTTTTTAAAGTACTCGGAAAATGCGTTGAACCTACGTTCATGTCCCCATGGGTAAACAGTTGATATTTTCGTTCTTTCTTCCATCAGGCAGAGACTATTTTATCTGCATCCACGTACCACAGATATGCTTCTGAAACATCATACCCCATCACATTAAGTATCTTCCTGTACTGCCTTATCTGGTTCAGGTTTGCCTGGTTCTCTTTCCCGAACTTGAAATCAATTATCGAAGTCCTTCCTTCCCTTATTATTACCCTGTCGGGACGCCTGGTTGTCGAATCTGGCATCAGCACCGGTGACTCATTCAGAACCTGGTTTCCTTTATCAAACCAGTCCCTTACAACTGGCTGACTAATAAGATTTTTGATTTTATCTGCTATCATATTTCCGTAAGGTTCACTGATCAATCCTTCGATGACTTTCTTTCTCACCGCCGTCTCAACATCATCAGATGAGTTAATTTCACCAAATATCTCATGCATTAGCTTCCCGTAGTTTATTTTCTCGCGGGCCCCCGATTTATCACCATCAAAATAATCTTCCCAGTGAAGCCGGAGCTTAAGTGAACCTGCATTGTCATTCACAGGATAATTATCTATTCTTAGCCCGCCCGGAATAGCCTTCTCCTCATTGATACTCGTAAGAATACCCAGTTCAAAAACCTGAGCCGAAGGATCAAAATGATTGTGAAGAAAAGTGTCGGACCCGTCAGGATGACTACCTTTAAAAACAAGTGCATCCCTGATTACAGCTGCAATTCTGTTCTCAGTGCGGGGTTGGGCTGGAGCAAAACCGATAATTGCATTTACAGCACGTGTAAACGCAACATACAGAAGATTAATGTTGTCAAGGTATGCCGAGTATTTTTCCTCAAGGTACTGGCCGGCAAAGATTGTTTCATCAAGGTTTGCCCTGTACCTTACGGGTATGATTCCAAGTTTATTAAAAGGCTCAATACCGGGATTGACCCAAAGAAAATTTGTATGAAATGGTTTATGGTCGAGGTTCCACGACAGAAATGGTAAAATTACAATACCGAACTCAAGTCCCTTTGATTTATGTACTGTCAGCACCTTCATAGAATCCTGCTGTTCAGGTACAGAAATTGATTTTTTTATTCCTTCTGAATCCCACCACTCAAGAAATGAAGTAATTCCCGGGTCCCTTCCTGATGCATGGCAAATTACTGCATCCTGAAAACTGCTCAGAAATGCGACATTGAAAGAATAGTTGCCAAGTCCGAAGAATCCTATAGTTTTCTCTGAAATATCCCATAATGTCAGAAATCTTATGCTGTCAAGGAATTCCACATAGCCTTCGGGGAAAAATCCTGCTGAAAATTCTATAAGATCATCCCCTTTCAACGGAATATCTCCTGCTTTTTCCTTTCCTGATGCAAGCAGGAAATACCTAAGCATTAGAGCTCTGGCAATCATATCTTGGGGATTGTCGAGGACTTTAAGAACGGCGATAATGAAATTCACTGCCGGAGAATTAGCGAGAAGAAGTGATTCGCCTGACACAATATTGAAATTATACCTCTCTCGTTTTTCGGAGGAGCACGACACACTGTAGTCTATTATCTTCTTCAATATCAGCGCACCCTCCTTATTGTCCCTTGCAAGAATACCGATATCGGATGCCCTGTAGCCCTTGTCCTGAATTGATTCGATAACCTCCGGAAGACGCTTCAGAACCTCTTCCTGCCATGATATCTCATCACTGTTTTCAATAAATTCAATTCTCACATACCCGTTCTCCTTTTTCCCGGGATCAATCTGCACGGCTTCAGAAAAGAGTTCCCGGAAAGCTGTTACAGGTTTATTATCTGATAACGAGGTATCTATCTGAAAAGGGATAATCGAAAAAAGGGAATTATTGAACCTTATAATTTCGGAACAGCTTCTGTAGTTAGTATTAAGAGGCTGTGACAAATAACGGACATTATCAACCTCTTTCTTAAGATCCCTGAGGATTCTCCAGTCGCTGTTCCGCCATCTGTAAATTGATTGCTTGATGTCGCCGACCACAAGATTATCAAATCCCCTGGCCATGCTGTCATCGATAAGCTGCCTGAAGTTTTTCCACTGTATGACAGATGTATCCTGAAATTCATCAATCATATAATTTTCAAAAGTATTTCCAACCTTCTCATAGATAAAAGGGGTCTGATCCTTTTCAGTGATCATGTATATCAGCTCGCCTGCGTCTGATAAAAGAAAGATGTTTTCATCCCTCGTGATCTGATGAACCTGGCTGAGAACATCGGATAATATCCCAAGTATATAAATATATGACAGGATAACATCAGCGGTCTTATAAAAGACAATGTTTTCATCAAAGTATTTAACAGTTTCTCCTACCGAATCTCCGAGGCCCTCCCGTATTGCTTCATCGAGCGGGGCAGCTGGTTCTCCCGATGACCAGCGTGGAGGGTTTCCCAATGCTGCCCTGACATACGAATTTGGAGGCCGGATCTCTCCTTTTGAAATTGACCGGATAAAGCTGGCGACTCCTTTACCTTTCTGGAAAAACATATCATCAGAGAGATTGTATAAGTCAATTATATTCTGAGATTTCAGGCCCTTCTCCCTTAATACAGTGCTGAAGGAAGATTTTATTGACCTCATCTGGTTTATATATGATTTTAACAGCTCTTTATCCTGAAGCCTATTCTTTTCCTCCTGTGAGAGCAGCTTGAACTTTTCATTGAAAAGTTCAACTGCAAGTCCTGTTATACTTTTCCTCAAGTCCCAGGTTTTTCCTTCATCAATATTTGCCTTTGCGAAGTCCAGAAGCCAGTCCCTGATATTATTATCATAAGCTGCTGAAGCAATCATCCTGTCGACAGCGGTTGCAAGGATGTCTGTATGGTCGATTTCAATGTCGAAGCCTGAATTGAGACCAATATCGCGAGCAAATGCCCTTACAATTTTCTGATAGAAACTGTCGATGGTGCTGATCGAAAACCTTGAAAAATCATGCAGGATTGAATAGAGTATCTCCTTTGCTTCCCTCCTAAGGGTTTCTTCTGATTTAGATGTCGACTTTTTAAGTTCATCGAGATATTTTGAATTCTCTCCGACAGCCAGCTTATTAAGCTCATCAAGGATGCGGCCTTTCATTTCGGCTGTAGCCTTATGGGTAAAAGTCACCGCAAGTATTTTCCTGTAGCTTAATTTCGATCTGAAAAGCTTTTCAAGATAAATGCCGGCCAGCTGATGTGTTTTACCTGAACCTGCTGAGGCACTATATATTGTTAATCTTCCGACGTCCATAACCGGATAAAGTTAGCCATTTTAATTAACTTTGCGCAGTGAAGAAAAGGGTTGTAATAGGTTTATCGGGAGGGGTAGATTCAAGTGTTGCGGCCTGGCTCCTGAAGGAAAGCGGGTATGATGTTGCTGGTCTGTTCATGAAGAACTGGCACGATACTACCGGCCTTCTTCAGAGCGACTGCCATTGGGAAGACGATATAATGTTTGCTGAAATGGTGGCCCGTAAACTTGATATCCCGTTTTATTCAGTCGATCTCAGCGAACCATACAGGAAAAGGGTCGTTGATTATATGTTCTCTGAATATGAAAAAGGCCGAACCCCAAATCCTGATGTCCTATGCAACAGGGAAATAAAATTTGACTCGTTTTCTGATGAGGCAAGGAAATTAGGAGGTGACTTTGTAGCAACAGGTCATTATTGCCGGAAGGAAGTCGCCGGAACGGAAGACAAAAGGATTTACAGACTGTTGTGCGGGAAAGATGAGAATAAGGATCAGAGTTATTTCCTTTGTCAGCTCAGCCAGGAGCAGCTTCGATATGCAGTGTTCCCAATTGGCCACCTTACAAAACCGGAAGTCCGGTCCCTCGCTGACAAACTTGGGTTGCCAACAGCCCGCAGGAAAGACTCCCAGGGTATCTGCTTTGTCGGAAGAGTGCATCTGCCAAC
>DOTV01000072.1:0-15959 GCA_003520925.1 Bacteroidales bacterium
TTGCTGATGTGCCAGGTAATTCCTGAATAGGTGTTGCTTCCGCCCCGGAGATCAGGGTGAGAACTGTTTCTCAGAATAAATTTGACAGTATCGGCAGAAGTGCTTATAAAGACTATGCTGGTTCTCTCTTGTACTGCAAGCCATTTTCCGTCGGGAGAAAGGGCTGCATCAAGAGCATGGTTTTCGAGAGATGCATCCCCAAATAAGATCTGATGTCCTGCCGGCTGGATAAACCTGTTGTAAGGCAACTGAATCCGCTGCAAGTCCTTATCAACGGCCTTTTCGGTTACAACCTGCGAACTCCCATTCAGAAAAAAGGCCAACATTATTAATGTCAGAAAATATCTCATAATCAGAAATAATTTAAAATTATATACCATTAAATCAGCTGTTTGCTGAAAATGCAGTAAACTTTTGGTTATTCACTAAGATAATTGAAAAAAATAAAAGAGGCTATAAAAAAAGCCTCTTATATATTTTTACCCCTAAATCCCCCAGGGGGGACTTGCTGATTTCATGATATTTAAAGCCCCCCTTGGGGGGTCGGGGGTGGTATTTTCTTCAGAATGGAAGATCACTTAGCTCATCGATCTCAGGGGGACCATCTTCAAGAGGATTTTGCTGCTGAGCGCTCTGATTCCTGCCTGATTCTGTTACTTTTTCTATCTTCCAGGCATCGAGGTTTGTAAAATAGTTGATCTTTCCGTCGCGTTCCCATTTATTCCCTTTCAGGTTAAACCAGATCCTGACTTCTTCGTTAACAAACGATTCATTTATGAGATCACATTTATCCTGAACCAGCTGGAATTTAATGTAGTCGATAAAAACAGCTGAACCGCCTGTATCCTTTTTCTCAATGACAAATTCCCGCTTCCTGAATTTATCGCTTACTTGATTTACCGGCAGAACCTCAATTATTTTCCCGGTGATTTCGAAAGCCATATTAATCTTCGTTTATTGTTATTTTTTCTATTTTATCACCCTGATGGATTTTCCCAATGACATCAAGGCCTTCAATGACCTTCCCGAAACAGGTATGCTGACCGTCAAGATGTTTTGTATTTGTTCTGCTGTGGCAAATGAAAAACTGTGAGCCCCCTGTATTCCTTCCTGCATGAGCCATCGACAGAACACCCTTATCGTGATACTGATTTCCGCCAGTAAGCTCACATTTGATTTTATAACCCGGACCCCCGGTTCCCACCCTTGGATCACTTATGTCCTTTGAAAACGGACAGCCACCCTGGATCACAAAATCGGGGATAACCCTGTGAAATGCCAGTCCGTCATAGAACCCTTCACTAGCAAGCTTAACGAAATTTTCAACCGTTCCGGGAGCATCTTCTTCATAGAAGCTTACCTTCATTATACCCCTGGGTGTATGAATCTCGGCAGTTCTCATATTATTGAATTATATCAAGAAGTTCAACCTCGAAAACAAGTGTTGAAAATGGTTTTATAAGCTCACCTGCCTGCGTTGCACCGTATGCAAGGTTCTGGGGGATGTACAATTTGAATTTTGAACCGACAGGCATAAGCTGCAAAGCTTCAGTCCACCCGGTTATTACACCTGAAACAGGGAATTCAACAGGTTCACCTTTCCTGACAGAAGAGTCAAATTCGGTTCCGTCGACAAGGGTGCCAACATAATGAACCCTGACTGTGCTGTTTGCGGTAGGTTTATTGCCCGTTCCCATCTTGATAACTTCGTACTGCAAACCGCTGGGAGTTACTGTAACACCGGCCTTTTCCTTATTCTTTGCAAGAAATGCTTCATTCTCCGCTATATAGTCTTTATACAGAACTTTATCCTGTTCAGCCTTCTGTTCAGCCTGTAAAGCCTGACGGGCAGTGACAAATGACATTATAAAACCCCTTGCTATTTCGTCGGACATTTCCGGTTTGCCATTTTCCCCGTCAAGCATTGCCTTTGCAACAAGCGTCGGATTAAGCTTCAGACTATCACTCTGAAGTGCATTAAAATTGACAATTCCGAATGCATATGAGAGTGAGTCTTCCTTTGTTTTTATCTTAGCATTTGTAACAGAGGTTTTCGCACAGGAGCCAAGCAGTATGGCAACGACACTTGTCAGAACAATTAATCCCTTGATTTTCATTTGATATAATTTTAGATTTTTAAATTTCCGCAAAGATAATACTTTGGCCTCAGCAAAAAAGTGAAGTGCAATTATTTTTTAAAATTTCACAGCCCTTATAATCTGATGTTTCCCGGGCGGTCCCGGCAGCCGATTCACTTTAAATCCGTTTTTCCTTAGTCCTCTTTTAACTTCACCTTTGACTGAATATGTAACCAGGATACCATTATGAACTGTTATCCCTGCTATCTTCCTCATTACCTCATCCGACCACATTTCAGGTTGCTTTTCCGGTCCGAAAGCATCAAAAAAGATAAGATCATATTCACCCCCGATCTCATGCTGAGTAATATCCCCTTCAATTTTCTTCAGTGTAAAGTTATCTGAAATCTCCTGCCAGGTATTCCATTTTGCCTGATGAATCCGGTCAAAAAAATATCCAAACTCATTCGGGTAGAAGCTCTTATAGTTAAGCTGTTCTATAAGGCAATCCTGCAGTGGATATTTCTCGATTGAGGTGTAATATATTTTCCTCTCCTTCAAAGCCGAATTAACAGAGGTCAGAAAGGCATTTAATCCGGTCCCGAATCCGACTTCAAAAATCCTTACCGGACAAGCTTTAGAGAAATTAAGGCCGCATATAATGAAAATATATTCCGACTCCTGAATTGCCCCGTGGACTGAATGGTAATGTTCATTCAATTCCGGAACAAACAGGGTACTTGAACCATCTGCAGTCCTCTTTATTTCCGTCATATCAGAGCGGTAATTATTTCAGATTTCGGATTTGTGAATTAGGAATAAAATCCGCAACCTTAAATCCAAAATCCGCAATTCATATTCAGCAGGCCATTTCACCGGCATTCTTTTTGGCTGACAGAAGATTGTAAGCCCCCTTTATTACCACTTTTGCTTTTTTCAGATCAAAATTATCAGGCGCAATGATTTCAGTATATCCGCCATCTGTCATCCCTTTTTGCACCTCTATAATCCGATACTCAGTGAAATCAAACCCTTTTTCCACCTTGTTTCTGTCGAAAGTAAAAATATAAAATTTGTCATCAAAGCTGACAACGGCATCTGATGGGAGGGCGGGTACCTTATTTCCTTCATTTTCAATTATAGCATTCACATACATTCCCGGAAGCAGGTTGTTGCATCCCTTTGTTACGGTTGCATAAACCTTGTAAGCTTTGTCGGCATCAACCGACCTTCCGGTCTGAGTAATTACTGCAATGTGTTCTTCCATCTCGTTATTGATAAAGAAATTTATTTTCTGACCTGCTGATACATTTCCGGCATCCTTTTCAAACAGGGTAAGCTCGAGAAACAGGTTATCCGTATTGACAATCTCGAAAAGCACATCGGTTGATGAAATTGATTTTCCTATATTTACATTTACAGTCTTAATGTAACCCGAAATTGGTGAAACCAATGGAACCGAACGACTTATGTTTGATTCGGTAAGATCAGCCTGATCTATACCTATAAGCTCCAGCTTTTGTTCAAGTGCCGAGACATGCGCCTTCAGACTTTTGTAATCGGCTGTCACCTGCTGCAGGTTTTTTTCTGAATAGACATCTTCGCGATAAAGATCAGAGTGCCTCTTAAATTCAGCTTCAGCATATTCCATCCTGCTTTTTGCTTCAAGATAGTTTTCCTGAATATCTACATACTCCTGATTCTCTATAATTGCAAGTATCTGTCCTTTTTTCACAGCATCGCCCGGCAGCAAATTCGTGTTTTTGATAAAGCCGCCAAGCGGAGCGCATACTGTAGCAAAGCTTTTTGGAGGAACCGAAATAGTTCCGTTAACCTTTATCGTTCCGGCCAGCGAACGGAATTCAACCGTTGCAGTATCTATTCCTGCTGCCTTAACCTGATCATATCGCATTTCGACAATATCTTCAGGAATGACCTCTTCTTCCGCATTAGCTGCTGGCTTATTCTTGCTGCAAGAAACAAAAAGAGCTATGAATATCGTGTAATGCAGGTATCGTAATAAATTACTATTTGACATATTAATCATTATTAAAAAGTTTGACCTGTAATATATTCAATATTTATCAGTGTAAGATTCAAATTATTAAGGGCATCGAGATAGTTCTGTCTTATCTCTATTGCCCGGTTAAGGCTTAGAACGTAATCGAGGTAATCCAACGCACCTGCCCTGTAGCTTCTGGTTGACTGGTCAATTATGGTATTCGCTTCAGGCACAGCCTGGTTTTCGTAGAAGTCGACACTTGCGGAGTATTTCCTGTACTCATCGTTCAATGATTTTTGTTGAGCCAGGAGGTTTTGTGAAAAGTACTCAGCATCAAATAACGCAATGTTATTGTTGATTCTGGCAGCCCTTACTTTTGAAGCATACGGGAATATCCACAAAGGCAGGACAATACCGGCCTGAACGCCCGTAAACCTGTCTCCCGGTCCGAATGTGGTTGGAGTACCATTTACATCCTGGGTTCCTCTTATTGACTGATCAAAGTATCCGATTTTGAAGTCAGGCATCATCCGGCTCCTCTCCAGGTCCCTTTCCATTTTCGTTACTTCGACCTGTTGTTGAATAAATCCAAGTGAAGGATTCTGGACTGACTCGATACTGACATCTTCCTGCAGAATTCCGGCTCTTTTTAATACAGTGTCCGAAGGAATAAAGTTCATTTCAGAATTTAAGAGAGTCCGGAAGTTGCGTTCATTGATCCCGATGTCAGTTGAATTTTGAAGCATCTGATTTTTAACCTCAAAACTCTGCGAACGTGCGGTTATCATTTCAAGGCGATTTGTCTCACCTGATTTTGCTCTCAGCTCTGCTGCCCTTAGAAACCGGGAATAGAGACTATCCTGATAAATCAGCAGTTTTTGCTTTGAATAGAGATATGCAAGGTTCCAGTATACCTGTTTGACACGGGTTGAAATATCAAGCTTTATTTTCTTCAATTCCCATTCACTGCTTCTGACCTTTGCGTTTGCAAGTCTCCTCTGGTTAATATAAACAGTTGGGAATGAAACTGATTGTGAAACCGAAACGCTGTTATCTTTCATTATTGAATTAAGCTGCC
The DNA here is from genome assembly GCA_003520925.1 of Bacteroidales bacterium. GTDB lineage: Bacteria > Bacteroidota > Bacteroidia > Bacteroidales > VadinHA17 > LD21. The sequence goes on from DOTV01000072.1 coordinate 5,159, forward strand.
CGTATTCAATATCCAGACTGGTTTTCCCTAAATCCCATGAGGCTCCTTTTAGCGCTTTACTCAAGTCGACTGAAAGTGCTGATGATTTTACCTGCAGGTTGTTGTTAAGTGCGGTCCGGACAGCATCCTCCAGACTTATGTAATCAGTCTGCTGACCAGATACCATTGTTGATAATGATGATCCTGATATGATCAGAATTGTAATTATGAGTGTTTTTGATGTCATCTTACTTTTTGATAATTTGATCCGGCCTGAAGAAAAGGCGATATAGAATATTGGCAAAATTATAAGGGTAAGAAGTGTAGCGGTTATGAGGCCACCGATCACAACAGTGGCAAGAGGTTTCTGTACCTCAGCTCCGGCTGATGTCGACAATGCCATTGGCAGAAAACCAAGTGAAGCCACCGCAGCAGTCATTATAACCGGACGCAGACGGGTATGCAACCCCTTAAGGACTCTCTCCATGATATCAGTGATACCCTCTCTTTCAAGCCGGTTGAATTCGGCTATCAGGACAATGCCATTCAATACAGCAACGCCGAAAAGTGCAATGAATCCGACCCCTGCTGAAATGGAAAAATTCATCCCGCGGATCCAGAGTGCAAAAACACCGCCGATTGCCGCCATGGGAACAGCCGAAAAAATAAGCAGGGTCTGTTTAACTGAGTTAAAAGTAAAATAGAGAAGGATAAAAATAAGCAGTAATGCCACCGGGACTGCTATTGAAAGCCTTGCCCTTGCAGCTTGGAGATTCTGGAACTCTCCACCGTAAACGATATAGTATCCGGTTGGAAGTTTTATTTCCCGGTCAATTCTGCCGGAGACTTCCGAAATAACACTCTGAACATCACGGTTCCTGACGTTGAAGCCAACTGTAATTCTTCTTTTTGTGTTTTCACGGGAGACTTGTGCAGGTCCGGATTTTATTTCAACCTCTGCAATATTATCAAACGGTATCTGTCCGCCTCCTGGCAAAGCAACCAGAAGGTTCTTTACATCGTCGAGGTTCTGACGATAGTCTTTATCCAGACGGACCACCAGGCTGAATCTCTTCTCCTCATCAAAGACAACACCTGCCTCGCTGCCGGCAAAAGCTGCCCTGAGAATATTGTTAGCCTCGGCGATCGGCAAACCGTATTGTGCAAGTCTGTCGCGGTTATAAGTAACCTGTATCTGGGCAAGCCCGGTTACTTTTTCAACGTTCAGGTCCTGCACTCCTTCAATATTTTGGATAAGTTTTTCGACTCCGGCAGCCTCTTCAGCAAGTGTGTTAAGGTCATCGCCGAAAATCTTGACAGCCACATCCTGTTTCGATCCAGTCATTAATTCATTGAAACGCATCTGGATCGGCTGCTGGAATTCGAATTTCACGCCTGCAAGAGGAATGAGCTTTTCCTCCATCTTTGCCACAAGCTCTTCCCTGGTTTCTGCAGAGGTCCATTCACTTTTATTCTTGAGTGTAATAATATAATCCCCGGTCTCCATTGGAGTGGGATCCGTCGGTATCTCGCCTGCACCTATCTTGCAAACTGCATGCTTTACTTCAGGAAAGCTGTCGAGCAATATCTTGTTGGCCTTTATTACCGTTTCTACTGTGTGTGAAAGCGATCCCCCCTGCAAAGTCATAACACCGGCCGCAAGATCTCCCTCTTCGAGTTGCGGAATAAATTCCCCGCCAAGCCTTGTAAACAAAAAGATGCTGAAAATGAATATTGCAACCGCAGATAATGATACTGCAAGCTTGTGCTTAAGTGAATAATTAATAAGAGGAGTAAAACCCTGATGGATGGCATCCATCATACGGTTTGAAAAGTTTGGTTTATGTTCTGCTTTTTTGCTCAGAAAGAGGGCAGAAGCCATTGGAACCCAGGTCAGCGAAAGGATCGCGGCTCCTGTCAGAGCAAATGTCACCACCAGTGCCATCGGCCTGAACATTTTACCCTCTGTACCTATCAATGCAATAATCGGAAGATAAACTATAAGGATAATTATCTGCCCGAAAGTCGCAGAACTCATCATACGTTTCGACGATAAAAGGACATTTTCATCCATCTGGGGCTGGGTAAGACGCGGCTGTCCTGCATAATTAGTTCTTTCTTTGAATATCCGATGAACCACACTTTCCACGATTATTACCGCACCATCGACGATAAGTCCGAAATCTATAGCCCCAAGACTCATAAGATTACCCGAAACTCCGAAAATATTCATAACTGATATTGCGAAAAGCATCGCAAGAGGGATCACTGATGCAACAATCAGTCCTGCTCTCATATTTCCGAGAAACAGCACAAGAATAAAAACAACTATCAGAGCACCTTCGATCAGGTTTTTTGAGACTGTGCCTATTGCCCTGCCCACAAGGTCGGAACGGTTCAGGTAGGGTTCGATTATAACTCCTTCAGGCAGTGATTTCTGGACCGCAGAAATCCTGACTTGTACATTATCGATCACCTTGTGGGCATTTGCCCCTTTGAGCATCATAACTACTCCTCCGACAGCTTCAGCTGTATCGACCACAAAGGCTCCGTAGCGGGTTGCATTTCCAAACCGGGCCGTGGCTACATCCCGGATGAGTATCGGAATACCAGACAGATTATTCTTAACGACGATTTTATCTATATCATCAAGAGACCTGACAAGACCTATACCGCGTATAAAATACGCATTGGGATTTTTGTCTATGTATGCACTTCCGGTGTTCTCATTGTTTTTTTCAAGAGCATTGAAAATATCTGTAAGGGTCAGGTTCATTGCCCTCAGCCTTTCGGGATTTACTGCTATTTCGTACTGTTTAACAAAGCCGCCATAGCTGTTAATATCGGCAACACCGGGTGTTCCAAGCATTTCGCGTCTGACAACCCAATCCTGAAGAGTCCTCAGCTCCATCGGGTTATATTTTGCTTCAAACCCTTTTTTTACAGCCAGCCGGTACTGGAAAATCTCACCAAGTCCCGTTGATACCGGGGCAAGTTCGATATCTGCCAATCCTTCAGGAATTGCTCTTTCAGCCTCCCTCAGCCTTTCCGTAAGCTGCTGCCGTGCCCAGTAAATATCAACGCCATCCCGGAAAACTACTGTGACAACCGACAGACCCAGCCTTGATATGGAACGCAGCTCTATGATATCCGGAATATTGGCAACAGCAACCTCGATTGGGGCGGTGATCGAACTCTCAACCTCCTGAACTGCAAGTGATGGTGCAAGGGATATCACCTGAACCTGATTGTTTGTAATATCTGGTATTGCATCGACAGGAAGCTGTGTAAGAGAATATGTGCCCCAGCCTGTAAGTGCCAGGACAAATAAGCCAATTATGAATTTGTTTTTTATCGAAAACTGTATAATGCGCTCAATCATATATTGTTAATTAATTAACAGATAATCAGATGATTACTTAGTAAGAAAATGGTTAGAAGGAATGAAGAGAATTACACAGCAGGAGGGGCTCGCAGAAGTGAGACGCCGTTCAGGTGATCTGAAATATTGGAATGATCGTTATCAATATAAATCCCGGCGCATCGCAGATCAGGGATGAAATTAATATCTCTGGTGAAGCCGGCCAGGAAAACATCCGGATTTAATGTGTGAAAAAGAAGGTTTGAAAGATGGCATACCTTTTCATCAGAGTGTTCCCTGTCAGCTTTTGCTGAATTATGCACAAGCTGTTTGCATGGAACAGGATTCTCACAGAAATGATTATGCGGAATAACATTGTGGGCAAAGATTGCAAACCATGCCAGAAGGAAAACAGAAGCCTTAAATTTAAGTGCCCGTCTCAACTGTTATAAAATTTCAGCGAATATAGTAAATAATTCGAAACCTTTTATCCACAAGTATTTATTAGCTGTGAGATATCAGCTATAAGCAGTCAAAGGTCAGCAATTTCCTCCGGCTTCCGCCTGTCGCCCTCAGCCTTAATTACCAGCTTGAATCGTACCACGATGTAACATCAGTTACGTTCATCCCGGCTTTCCTGGCTGCCACCATTCCAAGTTCTCCATCTTCGAACACCTCTATGTATTGTGGTTCAACCTGCATTAACTCAGCACATTTTAGAAAAGTTTCTGGATGCGGCTTGAACGAGTTCACATCGTTTGCTGTAACAATGATATTAAAATATTTACTAAGACCGGTAATTTCAAGAGTTCTTTCCACTGCTTCCCGGTGACCTCCGGTTCCGACCGCCATTGGCAGGATACCGAAGTATTTCCTGACTATTTCGGTAACAGGTTCTATAGGTTTAACAAGATGCTGAACTTTGTAAAACTGATGAAGCTTTTCTTCAACTATCTGATCAATAGTAACTTTTCCATCGAGCCCGCAGCTTTTTATTATCTCATCAGCGATTATCCATCCAGGACTGCCGGTATGTTTACGCAAAAAACTGTTGTCGATATGGGCTCCGTATTTTTGACAAGCTTTTTTCCATCCCTCAAAATGATAGGGCATTGTATCAGCAAGGGTCCCGTCAAGATCAAATATCAATCCTTTTACCCCCTCCCGCAGTTCATACTTCATAAAAATAAAATAAGGGGCAAAGATATAAAAAAACAGCTACCGGACCCTCAAATTTGACTGGTTTTCAAACCACCTGCAATCTGAAGCCAGCTTTTTAACCAGGCTGTTTCGTTTGTCAATCAGGTAATAAAAACCATCAAGATATTTTGTCATGCTTTTCCTTGAATTCTCACTTATATACGGGAAAGTATTTATTACCTTATAGAGTTCGTCCTTTTTCTCCATAAACTCATTAACAGTGTTAGCGAATTCGGCTTCGCTTCTGCATATCGCCATATAAAGTCGTTCCTGAACAGTTTTAATAGGAAGGCTCTCAAAGGGCACTGAATAGTCGGTACCAACAATACCGGAATAATCGAAATCGTACGGGATAATGAGATTATCATTCGCAACCGAATTCTTTGCATCGGTTACAAGAATGACATTATGTTTGATGGGAACCGACCAGTCGGTGTTTCCTATCATATAATTGAAAATAGCTGCTCTGTCGAGCACCTCTGGTCTGAGATTTCTCTGGGTTACATTTGTGTAACTGAGCTCCCTTGTTTTGGTTCGTTTTTCAAGCAGGCTGATCGGCTCCAGGGCGAAACCGTACTGGGTAAGCGGTTTCTTTTCCTTGACAGAGCTTAAATATGTGATTTTGAAAAGTCTTACTCTTAAGCTATAGTCAGTAAGGACATTATAGAGCTTATATACAAGGTATTCACGCAGAACATATTGCTCATAGCCTATTCTGCAGTAAGGAACTATTTTAAGTTTGTTTATACCCGCAAACTCTTCACCTGCCTGATCCTTCATTTTAAAATTCAACATAAGAGGAGGAAAATCGCAGATAGCTGTACGGCGTATATTTCCACGAGCCCTTACTTTAATATTCTTAACCACGGAATCTTTGTCGCTTATATAATAAGTTAGAACGGCATCGAGATTCATAGTGTCTGATCTTGCTTTTTTATAGCGCTGAATATCAAATTTCAGAGATATATCAAACACCTCATCGGAATCGAATAGAGTTACTTTGATATCCTGAGTGTCTCTGACAGCATAGGTTGCCCGTAGGGAATCGATCTGACTAAAAGCCGGCTGAATAAAAAAGGTCAAAATGAATAGCAGAATAGGGTAAATCTTTTTCATTTAGGTTGTGTGTGAAGGAACAATAAGACAAATCTCATACTAATTTACGAAAGAGTAATCAGAACAAGAAATAAAAATGATTTATGAAAAAGAGAATGGATTTATACTTTTCAGCCCCTTTGACTGCGATGCTTATTATTTATAATTTGCCAGATAGTCTTTAACCTGCCTGTAAACATTATCCGCCGTAAATCCAAATTTTTCATCAAGCACCTTATATGGAGCAGAATATCCGAAGCTGCTGACTCCCCAGACTTTACCCTTCGGGCCGGCAAGTCCATGAAGTGTGACTGGAAGTCCAGCTGTAAGCCCGAAAACAGGGATATTTTCAGGGATAACTGATTTCTGATATTCCTCAGTCTGGCTTCTGAAGAGTCCTTCAGACGGAACTGAAACTATCCTTACTGCAAGATTGTCTTTTTTAAGCAGCTCTGCACCTTCGAAAAGCGTGGAAACTTCAGATCCGCTTGCAAGCATAATAATATCAGGCTTTCCGGTGCTATCCATAACAATATATGCACCTTTTTCCGATCTCAGAGCGTCAGCATATCTGTCGCTGACAGCTGAGGGAAGATCTTTGATATTCTGCCTTGACAGAATAAGGGCTGTCGGTGTCTTTATGTTTTCCAGAGCCATTTTCCATGCGACTGTTGTCTCATTTGAGTCAGCAGGCCGCAGAACAAGCATGCTGTTATTCCCATGATGATTTTTAAGCTGTTCCATCAGTCTTATCTGAGCTTCCTGTTCAACAGGCTGATGTGTCGGCCCATCCTCACCTACACGGAAAGCATCATGTGTCCATATATATTTTACAGGCAATCCCATAAGGCATGCAAGCCTTACTGCAGGCTTCATATAATCTGAAAAGACGAAGAATGTCCCGCAGGCAGGAATGATGCCACCATGGAGAGCCATCCCGTTCATTAAGGCTGCCATAGTAAGTTCAGCAACACCGGCCTGGAGAAATGCACCTGAAAAGTCACCTTTGACAAACGCTTTCGTTTTCTTCAGGAACCCGTCTGTCTTATCTGAGTTTGACAGATCGGCTGATGCGACTACCATATTCCCGACCTTTTCCGACAGGACCGCCAGGACTGCAGATGATGCAGCTCTTGACGCAGAATTCTCTTTCTGACCGATTGATTTGAAATCTATATCCGGGATCAATCCTGAGTAGAACTGATTCAGTTTCGCATCCTGAAGAGGGTTTTTAGAGGCCCATTCCTTTTTCTTTTCCTTCCACGATGAGACAGTTTTTCTCTTATTTTCGAGCACTCCGGCATAGAGGTGTTTTACATCATCGAAAACCTTAAAAGGATCAGCAATATCGCCGCCAAGATTGACAAGTGATTTTTCATAAGAACCCCCTGCTTCACTTACCGGCATTCCATGAGTTGAAGTTTTTCTTTCGAAGCTTTTCCCGTCACTGTCAAGGAGACCTTTCCCCATAATAGTCTTCCCGATAATGATTACAGGTTTTTCCGTCTCTTTAACCGACGCCGTAAGAGCTTTCCTTATCTGATCGTGGTCGTTGCCTGCTATGGTGATTACTCTCCAACCCCATGATTCATATTTCATTGCTGTATCCTCGGATGTAACAGCTTTTGTTTCTGTTGAGAGCTGAATATCATTTGAGTCGTAGAACATTACCAGATTGTTCAGTCCCAGAAAACCTGCAAGCCTCCCTGCACCCTGGGATATCTCTTCCTGAACACCTCCGTCTGAAATAAATGTAAACGTCTTATGGGAAAAAAGTGCTCCGAACCGTTCAGCAAGAAACCTTTCGGCAATTGCGGCACCTACAGCTATAGTATGACCTTGTCCGAGCGGTCCGGATGTGTTTTCAATCCCTCTCATTATATCAAGTTCCGGATGTCCGGGCGTCGGGCTTCCCCATTGACGGAAGCTTTTCAATTCGTCAGGTTTGAAATGGCCCGTAAGCGTGAGCACAGAATAGAGCATGGGTGACATATGTCCGGGATCGAGAAAAAACCTGTCGCGGTTTATCCATGATGGATCATCAGGGTCAAAGTTAAGGAATTCAGAGAAAAGTAAATGAATGAAATCGGCTCCACCCATTGCACCGCCAGGATGCCCTGATTTTGCCTTTTCAACCATCGACATTGAAAGAATACGGATATTGTCAGCCGCTCTCTTATGCACTTCACTATTCATAATAGTAGATATTTACCGTTTAAATATTAACGATAACAAAAATATAATTTATTGATATCAGAACAAAGGCAGTCTCAAAAGTCCATTGTGTCCTTGGTGAAAACCTTTGTGTACATTTGTGGTGAACCTTAAATCATTGAATCACAAAGGATCACAAAGGAAAGCACAAAGTTGAACAAAGGAAAAACAACCGAATAACGACTTCTGAGACAGTCTCCTATATTATCTAAAGGTATTTCCTGTCTTCTTCAGGAACATCGAAATATTTATTGTACTTGACAGAATCAGGTCCTATTTTCTCGATTTTTGATCCGCTGATTTTATAAGTACATTTCTCACCGACGATATCTGAGAAGTAGATGTCGTACTCAGCACCATTTTCCTCGACCATTATTATCCTGACCAGGTGATCATATTTAAGACTGTTCAGATGAGCGTGGCAGATAGGACATTTAATCAAATACTCTTCACCTTCTTCCATTTTGAATGTAGAATGGGTTGTTACAGTATAGTTACCAAGCTCCGGATTCAGCAGAAAGAGCCCTTTTTTAGGACTGTTTTCTTTCAATGCAGCAAGGATTATGGAAGTTTTTACATTCAGAACTCCCCTGCAGGCTTTACATAAGTATTTTGTTGCCATAGGTACCTCCTGTTTTAATATGAGTTGATAATATTAATTATTTTTTTTGCTTCTTCCTTTACAAGATAGGACATATTTTCACCAAAATCAATTTTTTCGGGTTGAATTCCGAGTAAAAAGACAGGCATTTTGAAAAACTCTGAAATCCTTTTTAAAGAAATATTATGTGTATTGAATGTCAGGTCACCCAGCTTGCTGACTGACATTATTTTAGATGTTCCCGGAACCGATCCCATTTCCACGCAGTCGATAAGCACAAGAATATCCGGATCTATTTTGTTTATTTTACCAATATAGTTTTCGAGACTGACTTCGACAGTAAGTGCCTCGATATTGTGCCCTTTTTTTATTCCTGAACTTATAAACACTCCGACTCCGTCATCCCTTTTAAGGAGGTTCCCGATTCCGACAAAAAGTTTCTTTTTGTCATTCTTCAGCAGGAGGCTTTTAAGTTCTTCAGACACCCTTGAACAGGTTTTTTACGAGAACCTGTCTCAGGCAGTTAGGACAGATTAAATTGAACATATCCTTTCGTTTCAGGCCGTCCCTTATCCCGACATCCAGATCATGACCTTCGGCAAGTCCGAGTTTCTGGTTCAGTATATTGAGGTTAAGAATTGAGGAGAAGGCCTTCGGGCCAAGTTTCCGGTGCATGAAATGAATATGTTCCCTGGTTGTTATCACAGCACCGCAGCTTTCACAAATCAGAAGCTCTTTTTCCTGGTATTCAACGTTCTTTTCCCTATCAAATACTGCAAGGTCAAAGATCTTATCAGACAGGACTACCCCCTTATGGGTTATGCAATGTTCCTGGCACAGTCCGCAAAAAATACATTTTCCGTAGTCCCTTTTAATTGTTCTTATTCCTTTAACCTTATCATCAGCGAATGTTATTGCATGGGGGGGACAAACATTGGCACAGGTTTCGCATCCTACACAGTTTCCATCATCAACCACCGGTTTTCCCCTGAACTTTTCAAAAGGGACATGAGGCCCGGCCGGGAATTTTGATGTGTAAGCCGGTGTTAAAAGCGAAATAACCGCCTCCCTCAATTCTCTGAGCTTTGGATATTTCATTTTATCGCCTCCTTATAATCATCTTTCACACTTTTTTTCCCGAGCTTTATTCCAAAATGATATGTCCCTCTTATAAGAGCATGTGCAGCCACAGTAGACCCAAAGAAAAGTATAGGAATTGCTACCAGCGCTTTTGCACCGGCATCGTTTAATCCGAAATGAAGCACAACTCCGAAAAGTATGCTGCAGCAACCAAGTGTAACACATTTGGTGGCCGCCTGGAGCCTATTGTAAGTATCAGGTAATCTTATAATTCCTATGCAACCCAGCAGATTGAAAATTATTCCTGTCGTTATGAATATCAGACTTAACATATTATTCATTTAGTTTCTTTCCAGAAAGATATTTGGCAAGTGTTAAAGTGCCAATAAAACTTAATATGATCCAGGCTATCCCGATATCGAGGATAAAAGATTTTTCAGTCTGAACTGAAATTATAGCACAGATTCCGACAACCAGGATACCAAAAATATCAATTCCTACCATTCTGTCAGGTATCGTAGGGCCTCTTATTATTCTAAACAGACAAATGCTGCTCAGTCCTATCTGAATATAAAGTAATATGTCCAGGTATTCTGTCATTCTATGATTTTTTTAATATACTTCTCAAATGCTCCGGTAATCATTCTGGTATAGATTTCCGGGTCTTCCGATCTGACATAAATCCAGTGTATATAAAGATAGTCTCCTATTATATCAATTGTTATAGTTCCGGGTGTCATTGTTATTGAATTGGCCAAAAGAGTTCTTGCAAGGTCAGATTTAAGAGTGGTCCTTACCTTAACAATTCCGGGCCGGATTGGCATTGCGGGATGCAGAACCCTGTAGGCGACATCAATATTTGCTTTTATGCATTCCCAGATAAATACAAACAGATATATGATAAACCAGTAATAGCGGTGGGGCTGAAGAAGCTTATAAACGTTTTTTATAAAAAACCTTGTAAATACAGCTGAGCAGATTATGGATGCAACAGATCCCACTATCAGGTTTGGCAGTGTGATTCTGAAAGTCAGCAGCAACCAGAAAATCAGCGATAATATGAAAACGGTTACATACCTCATTTTAAATTCCTATTATAAATGAAGAATATTTCAATGGATCTGTCAGTATATTAATTGCCGGTAAAAGGACAGCATCCCGTATCCCGGGAAAAGCAAGCAGACTCAGTACAATACAAAGCAGACTCATTACTACCATGCTGAATATCATAGGGAAGGGGACCTCTTTTATTTTTCTTATGTCGGAATTCT
>DOTV01000072.1:16360-19423 GCA_003520925.1 Bacteroidales bacterium
AATGGAGGTATGCCTGAGATTGACATTGATGCAATAAATGAGGTTGCTGATGTTGCAGGCATGGATCGTGCCAATCCTCCCATCTCCTTCAGGTCGCGTGTTCCCAGTGTATATTCAATAGCTCCGGCATTAAGGAATAGAAGCCCTTTGAAAGCAGCGTGGTTGACCAGGTGGTACAACCCGCCTGCAAGGGCCAGGAGTGCAATTTCGGACTGCTCTCCGCGTGAAATGAGAATCATTCCCATACCGGCCGCCATTACAACATAACCCATCTGGCTTATACTATGGTATGCAAGAAGCCTTTTGATGTCCCACTGACCTATTGCCAGGAATACACCGATAACCATCGACAGTGTGCCAAGAGTTGTTATCAGAACCGAGATGCTCTCCGTCAGGTCGAACATGTTGAAGAAGAGCCTTATTATGACATAAATCCCGACTGCTTTAATAAGGACTCCGGAAAGCATTGCAGAAATAGGAGAGGGTGCTGAGGAGTGTGCGTCAGGCAACCAGGCATGGAAAGGGATAATTGCTGCCTTTAACCCGAAACCGCATAAGATAAGCATCTCGACAAAAATGTAATAGGGCCCGTCATATCCGGCATTAAATGCTTCTCTTATATCCGCAATATTAAGTGTTTTAGTCTTCCAGTAAATAAATCCTATTCCAAACAGAATGAGGAATGAAGCTATTCCGCCCAGTATCTGGTATTTAAATGAAGCCTCGAGTTCATTTTTCTCAACGCCGAATGCTACAAGCGCATATGATGAAATAACCGAGATCTCGAGAAATACAAAAATATTGAACATATCGCCGCTCAGAACAACTCCGTTCATACCCCCTATCATCAGACAGAACAGTGAATAGAAAAGATTCTCTGAGGTGTATCTTTTTATATATGAAATTGAATAGAAAGCAGATAAAAAGCCTACTATATTGATAATACAAAGCACAATTACTGTAAATCCATCCATGACCATGTAAATACCAATTGGTACTTTGTTCACAGGCTCCCATCCGCCGACCTTATATAAAGAAAGATTTTCGCCGGTGGTTGCCAGCGAGTAGATGCTTATTATTGCCAGGAACAGCAGAATCAGGGAGGCAAAATATTTATTGAAATCCCTGATAAGTCTGCCTATTATCATGATCAGAAAAGCACCTGCCAGAGGTATGATAACAAATAAAGGTATTAGCGGATTCATGTTCTATCCTCTTAAGCTTTTAATTTCCCTTATATCAAAAGTCCCGTACTTTCTGTAAAGCCTTATAATTACTGCCATCATCATTGCAGTTGTTGCAAGTCCGATGACAATAGCGGTAAGCACCAGTGCCTGGGGCAGCGGATCTACATAGATCTTTACCGGATCGGCCGGATCGACAATCGGAGCAATTCCGCCGTTGACATATCCGACAAGCGCAAAGAACAGGAAAGTGCTGAATTCCATGATCGACATTGATATGGCAATTTTAACGAGGTTCCGGCTTGTTATCAAACCATACAGGCCCACAAGAAACAATATAAAACACAACAGGTAAACTATCATTCCGAAATTTCTTCTTTAAATATTACAAGAGCAAGAAAGATTGTAAGGATTGAAGATGCGACTTCTATCCCGACAAAAACATTGTACAGAGGCAGCATTCCGGCGCTTACAAGCTGCCCCAAAGTTCCTTTAGGAAACCAGTTCAGAAAAAATATCCTGGTTCCCAGAAGTAAACCGGAAGCAGCAAGAAATATAACAACGAGAGTGGCCAGATTCTCATACATCGTTGTTCCGGACTCCTCTTTTGTAAGGTGCATGAAATCACTTCCAAAAGCCAGGATCAGCAAAATGAATGAACCTGCCATTATCACCCCACCCGCAAAGCCGCCGCCAGGGGTCAGATGACCATGGACAATGACATACATGCCATAAAGAAAAACCATCCCTGCTATGAGCTGCGTGGTTTTCTTCACTATGACCGTCATCCCTTTCATATATTATTTTTTGCCTTTAATCCTTAATATCGTCAATACGCCCAATACTGCTGTTACCAGTACCGTTGCTTCACCCATCGTATCATATCCCCTGAAATCAAAAACTACACCAGTCACCAGATTGGCACTACCTGTTTTATCAGTAGCTCCTTCAATATAAGGTGCTGCCATTCGAAGCGAACCTGAACCAAAAGCATCAAGTGTTTCAACGGATAATTTAAAGAAATAAAACAGCACAACAATCAGCAATATGCTGGTTATTATTGAAATGTAACCCTGTCCGTCAGGCTTTGAAAATTTCTCCTCCCTTGAACTGTCGAGTACAACTGCCACCATTATTATCAGCGTAATTGTTTCAACAACTATCTGCACGATTGCCAGATCGGGTGCTTTAAGGAGGAGAAAACAGATAACAAGTCCGTAACCGACAATGCCGCAAGCTATTACAGCCGACAGAAGATCCCTGGCATGGATGGCATATAATGCTCCGATTATCATCAGTACGGTTATTATGGATATTGCGATTTCCATTAAGGTTGGTTTTATATCATTATCAGCAGCATTATTATCAATCCGGCGCAAACCCAGATTATGTATCCCGAAAGCATGCCTGTATGAGCTTCGCTCAGAAGATGGCTAAGCCCAAGCACAAGCTGCTTTGACAGGTCATAAATGTCAAACCACTTCTTTTCGGCTTTTTTATACAACCACGAAAAGAAACCAAGTTCACTGATAGTTTTGTAGAATTCAGGGGTCGGATATCCGGTTTCATCCTGGATTTTTTCTCCTCCAATGAAATTATCTTCCGTCCTGAATTTTTTCAGTCCGGTTAAAAGGTACACTATTATGCCAAGGGCAATTGACAGCAGAACCATCAGGGAGACCAGCGAGGAATTCCAGAATCCCGTAAACTGGAACTCACCCGATACAGGCATGAAAAGTTTCGGGACTATGACATTGGTTGCAAGAACTCCGAAGACAATGCAAAACAATGAAAGTATGATAAGAGGTATCCACATTAATACAGGAACTTCCTTAGTATACATGTATTCTTCCTTTACCCTGCTGAGGAAAATGCCGCC
>DOTV01000072.1:19738-32480 GCA_003520925.1 Bacteroidales bacterium
AGCCACAGCATCCACAGTTTGTTCGGCATATCCGATCCGATCCCGAAATCGATTATTCCCTGATAGATCATCCATTTTGATGCAAAGCCATTGAACGGAGGGACACCCGAAATTGACATTGCAAAAATCAGAGAGGTGGCGAAAGTCACAGGCATTGTCTTTGAAAGTCCTCCGAGATCATCGATGTTATCTTTTCCGGTCCTGAATTCAACACAGCCTGCTGATAGGAAGAGACCGCTTTTGTATATTGCATTGTTAATCATGTGAAAGAGGCCTGCGGCTACACCTATAGCAGATCCCAACCCGAATCCTATTATCATGTATCCAACCTGGGACACAGCATGAAATCCAAGCAGTTTTTTATAGTTATGCTGAACCAAAGCCATCATGACAGCAATAATTATAGTAATTCCGCCTGTCAGGAGAAGTGCGAAAGTGAGCCATTTATTGAGTATGAACATGCCGGAAGTCAACCGTGACAGGAAGTATATTCCAAGAAGTTTGTCAAGTGAAGCGGGAAGTATTGCCGAAGATGATGCAGGAGCTGTTTTGGTGTAGTCGGGAACCCAGGTATGAAATGGAAATGCTCCTGCCTTTGTGAAACTGCCTGCCAGTAAAGCTAAAAATGCAGTTATTGTCAGGGGGTTGTCGGTAACGAGTGAAGTGGTGCTTATATTGAGCGATCCTGTCAGCTTCCAGATTAGAGCGATACCAATCAACATAATGGAATCGGATGCACCGATAAGGATAAGAGTCTTTTTTGCGGCCGCGGAACTCTCTTCTGTATCACCAGGTATCAGTTTGTAAAGAGTAATTCCGAGTATCCCCCAGAAGATAATGAATAACAGAAGATTATCAGAAAAAACAGCTCCTGCTGAACAACCGGCAGTCAGCAGAAAATACGGATAGTAATTCCTTACTCTTCCATCTTTTATATAAAAAAGGGAGTATAGAAGAACAAGGAATGAAAACAGGCTTATGAACAATACAATAAGACGGCTCAGATTATCGGCATTGAGAATTACATACCGTCCGGTATCTCTAAGGATGTCGGTCGAGGATATCGTAATACCTGATAACCTTATCATTTCGCTTAGAGTGCCGGCTTCAATATTTTTTAAATAGACTGAAATTGCCAGGAAGCAGGTGACAATACTTATTAAAAGGGCAATAACTCCTTTGATGGTTCTGAGTTTGTCAGGAACCAGGAACAGCAGAAGTCCAGTGACAACTGGCAGTAGAATTATGCCGACAATTTCATTCATTTGCTTTTCTTAAGTTCTTCCATTATATCCTGTGATCTTCTTATTGATTTGTCAATCAGTTCTCTTGCATTCATTATTTTTTCACCTGAATGAACATCATAAACAACAGCCATCCGTTCGGTGCAGCAGTAGCAGGGGTCAACTCCTGCAAGCGTAATTGTGGCATCTGCTATTGTCTGCCCTACACATGATTTTTTAAAGGTCGCAATGTTGACATAGCTCGGAGCTCTAATCTTATGCCTTGCAGGTGAGTTTGAACCGTCCGACATGACAAAATGAAAAACTTCACCTCTCGGGGCTTCAGCTCTGCCATTTCCTATGCCTTCGGGTATCTCATTCACCTTTACCAATATATCCCCCTCTTTTTCCTTCTCAAGTCCTTTCAGACACTGTTCAATTATTGAGATTGACTCATACATCTCAAGCAGGCGCACCTCAGCTTTTGCAAAAACATCGCCCTCCTGAGCAGTTATCACCTTCCAGTCAACCAGAGGATACGCAGCATAAGGATCATCCTTCCTCACATCAATTGCCACTCCTGACGCTCTTGCTGTGGGTCCCACCGCACCATAATCCAGCACATCCTGTTTTGTCAGAATGCCTACACCTTTCAACCGTGAATGGATAACCGGATCGTCCATCACCGCACCAGTTAGAAGGTCGGTTTTGGTTTTGACATCAGTCAGGATCTTCCTTATCGCTACAATTTTATCAGTCTCAATATCCCTTCTCACTCCTCCAACCCTGAACATAGCATAGCTGTTCCTGTTTCCGGTTATCATCTCGAACAGGTCCAGTACAGGCTCACGGTATTTCCAGGCCCACATAAAAACAGTGTTATACCCAAGGAAATGGCCGGCAAGTCCTACCCATAGAAGGTGGCTGTGAATCCGTTCAAGTTCACCGATAATCGATCTTATATATTTTGCTCTGTCGGTTGGTTCTATACCGGCTATTTCTTCAACGGCATTGGCAAAAGCAAAAGGGTGGGAGGTGGAGCATATCCCGCAGATGCGTTCGACAAGAAAAAACACTTGTTCGTATGTCTTTGATTCACTGAGCTTTTCAATACTCCTGTGATTATAACCAGTTACCCACTGGATATCCCTGACTATTTCACCGTCACAGTAAAGCTTAAAAAGTTCGGGCTCCTCCTGAAGGGGATGATACGGACCTATGGGTATGAGTGTCTTTCTGCTCATTCTTTCTCCTCTGAAATTGATTTAAACTCCTTACGGTATGGATAAACACCTTCTGCCCAGTTACCTTCCGATATCAGTTTATCCTGGTTCGGATGATTAAGAAAGTTAATTCCAAAAAGCTCGTGCATTTCCCTTTCGATCCAGTTTGAAGCATTGAACATATTGGAAAGCGATTCCACTTCCGGATTGTTCCTGTCGAGAATTACATGAAGGTTAAGAATAAGACCGGCAGAATCAAGGCTGAAATGATAGTGGATCTCAAAGCCTCTTTTAGTATGAATTGCTGAAGCAATGATGAACCTGAATCCTGCATCCTTATATAAATAGGATGAGATATCAGGCAATGAAGCCGGGCTGATCGTTATTACAATGCGCTTCCGGTTCTTTTCAATCACCTCAAGAATGCCGGTTTTAAATTGGTCCTTCAGCTTTTCTACTATATAATCCGTTCCCATATATTTTGCTTTTTTACATCTCCCTTCCCCTCACCTCGAACCCCGTACCTCGTACCCTACACCAATTATTTATTTACAAGCTTCACTATTCCCGCAATTATCGCCTCCGGTTTTGGCGGACAGCCGGGGATATACGCATCCACCGGAATAACCTTATCAACCGGACCTGCAAAAGTTATGCTTTCAGCAAACAGCCCGCCGGTACAGCCGCAAGCTCCGATAGCCACTACAAGTATCGGTTTGGGAGCCTGGTTATAAATCTCAATCAGTCTTTCCCTGTCATGATGATTTATTGAACCGTTCACAAGCAATACATCTGCGTGTCTTATACTGCCAACAAGAAGTATCCCGAAACGTTCCAGATCGTGCCTTGGAGTAAGGCAATCGAGGATCTCAATATCGCAATTATTGCATGAGGCTCCCCCGAAGTGAAATACCCAGAGTGATTTCTTGAAGCAATAACTTTTAAATCCCACGTTTTTGAGCTTTAGCCGTTCAGATTAATATCCAAATGTTATCAAAACTAATGCAATCACAGCAATCAGATTCATCCATATAATGAAAAACCTGACAGCCTGCTTTATTCTTATCCTTGGATTTGTATTCCTGATAAGAGTCAGCAGCAATACAATCCCCAGAACTTTAAGCATGCTCCATAATATATTTATGCCATCCAGTCTGAATCCTCCGAGCAAGACTGCAACAATCAGGGATGGCAATATAAAAAGCATTATATATTTTGTCAGCTTTATAAATGCATAGGCAGTTCCGGAGTATTCGATAAAGATTCCTTCAGTGATCTCAGTTTCAGCTTCCGGCATATCAAAAGGTACAAGAGCCAGTTTTGCCTGAATGCAAAAGATGGCAACAACAAACAGCAGTACACCCGACACACTCCCAATGAATGGTGATGATGCCTGCTGCACCTTAATTATGCTGTCAATTTCAAACTGTTGTCCGCATTTCATAATAATTCCGGTTATAACCAGCAGGAATGTAAGTTCATAGCTCAGGATAAGTTTCACTTCCCTCGAGCCACCGACTGCAGCAAGGGGATTACCGGATGCGAGGGCTCCGATTATATATGAAAATGAAGGAATAGTAAGAAGGTAAAAAACTACGATAAGATCACCTCTGAACCCTGTTGTTATGTTGAACAGCGGCAGAAGAATAAAAACTCCGGCCATCGTTGCTCCGAATACTGAAAATACCGGTGCCAGCAGGAAAGTAACAGGGGAACCATGTTTTGGAAGTATGGTTTCTTTTACAAGCAGCAATTTGAAAAAGTCATAAAAAGGCTGTAGAACAGGCGGTCCTTTCCGGAATTGCACTCTGGCAGTCACTTTCCTGTCGAACCAGGAGAGGAATCCTCCGGTTATGCCCACAAAAAGCAACCCGGGGAAGACAAGAAAATAAAAAAGATCAGCTGCCATAATCAGTTCTTTACGGTTTTTCTGCGGCGTATAAATATTCCCTGACAAGCACCTTGTTGTTAAGCAGGTAAATGTTCTCAGAGGGCGATTCATCTGCATCCGTCAATGTAACAACTCCCGGAGGACATGTCTTTATAAAAAGATCCAGCTCCCTGCTGTCACCCAGGTCATAATAGAGATCCTTGTTCCTGTGATGTTTAAAAAAATCTGTCATCATTGTACCAAACGGACAGACAGTAACACATGACTTGCATGAGATGCAGAGGTTTGTATGCCTGTCGATGACTCCGTCGGCGTCTTTCTCGAGAGCTTCGGCCGGACAAACGGCAATACATGGTGCATCCTCGCACTTCCTGCATGAAAATCTGAAAGTCGCAAGTTCCCTGATCGATTTGAATCCGATTCCGGTATGTGATCCACGGAAATAACACTCCGGAAGTTCCAAAGCTGGATTTTCAGCCATAACTGATCTGAGTCTGATCATATCCAGGAGTATTCTTTGCGCCATTTTCGGAACTTTAAAGCATCATTTGATTCATAAGCTGGAACCTTGTGTCGCTGAGCCTGTGAGAAATTGTCTGTGCTATTTTTGACATAGTTTTAAAACCAAAATCACAATCCTTTTCAATTTCTTCATTAAGCTTTTTTGCATCTATTGCGATTACTTTTGCCGGGGCCATTGCCATTACCCAAGCCGTTGAAATATATGGTGAAAAGACAGCAGACCAAGAAAAAAGCTGGCCCTCTTCAATTGAGCCCAGATGAATTCTTTTTTCTTTTGCCAGGCTTATTCCAAGCGACAGTGAACCCCCGAGTAAAACATATACCTCTGAAAGTACATCGTACTGTTCAAACAGGATATCTTTTACTTTGAATTCTTTGATCGAACTCATTGTGGATATTGTTTCAAGCTGCTTGTCGGTATAGTGGTCAAAAAACCTGATTTTTTTAAAATCGCCCGTTGTCAGTTTCATGGCTGTTTTTATTCTAAATGGTTATCAGATTTATTAAAATCATTACTTTTTACTTCATTTCCAGATGTCAGGAGTATTCTTTAGTTCCCTGTACGTAAATACCGGTCCGTCCTTACAGACAAAAAACTCACCCATCATGCAATGCCCGCACTTCCCGAGTCCGCATGACATGTTCTTTTCCATTGAAAGGTAAATCTGATCCTCATTGAATCCCATTTCAATAAGCCTTATAGTTCCGAACTTCATCATAATAGGCGGTCCGCATACAACAGCTATTGAATTTTCGAGATTGAACCTGATTTTATTTAAAAGGGTTGTTACAACGCCAACTGAACCATCCCATCCTTCATCAGGCTTATCGACCGTGCGGTAAGCTTCAAATTTCTCAGTGTTGTTAAGCCTGTTGAAGAGAGGCTTATAAACACAGTCAGCAGGAGTTTTGGATCCGTAACAAAGTATTACCTTTTCAAGTTTGTCTTTAATATGTTCAAGAGCATAAAGAAGCGACCTTATGGGAGCGAGTCCGCATCCGCCTCCGAGAATTATCACTTCTTTCCCGAAAAAGGTTTCAACAGGATATCCTCTCCCGTAAGGACCTCTGATGCCCATAAAGGCACCTGGTTTGAGCGTATGCATTATGTCAGTCACATATCCCGTCCTCATAACTGTAACTTCCAGCTTATCTTTAACATGCGGAGAGGATGATGGTGTGAAAGGAGCCTCCCCGATACCGTCGACAGATAATTCTATAAATTGTCCAGTCCCGAATGAAAACTCCTCCTCAGGGATGAGGACAAATGTCTTTATAAGAGGAGACTCATCGATAACCTCAGTCAGTCTGGCCTTTATCGGCTTATATATGTTCCTGACATCATTCATTTCAGGCTAGGTTGCCAATTCCTTGAATAATTCATTCTTATTTATCTTCCCTATACAAGCCTCGATACACCTTCCGCATCCGGTGCAGGCAATAGGGCTGAATTTTTGAGGTTTCCAGACATACTTGCACATATATCTGTTCCGGAAACGGGCATGCAGTTCCCCGAGGGAATCTTCACCTCCTGCAACCCGTTGAAATCCGGGATACTGGCAGGCGTCAAGCTGTTTGATCTTTTCAAAGCCCGGTTTATCGATCAGAAGAAAACATGAACATGTCGGACATATGGTTGCACATGCACCGCATGATACGCAACTGGCTGAATATTTCCTCCAGATGCTGTCTCCGGCATTTTTAACGATTGCACCGGTAGCCTGGTAGTCGGGAAGACCCTTATTTGACTCGACCAGCAATGATTCTGCCTTACTGTTTGCACTATCAATATCGCTGATTATTTTCTCATCCTTCAGAACCTGAACAAAAGCCAGCTGTTTGATGAACTCCCTGCCCCTGTCATTATTAACCCGAAATACAATCAGATCATTATTTCTTATCACTGCAAGATCTGAATCTTCATCCGACCATGGTTTGATTCCATACGATGTGCAATGGCAATGCTCCTGTTTAACAAAGCAATCGACCGAGATCAGTAAAGTGTTATCACGTCTTTCTTTATAAGCCTGGTCGCTGAAGTCCTTATCAAGGTATATTTCATCAAGGATTTTCAATCCATGAATATCACAATTTGGGGCGCCGATTATTATTCTCCGTCGTTTAAGCGCGATTCCCGATGTTACATTTTCTTTTACGGGGAGGAAAAAGGTCTTAAGTGATGTGGCTGGTTTTGCTTTATTGTATGATATGCTGCCGATATTCTCAGGTCGCACCATTTCATAATCAATGCCAAATTCGTTTTCCAACGCTGCGAAAATAGTATAGGACAACAGCAGTTGTTCAATGGCTTTCTCCCATTCTTCTTTTTTGATGCTCAGATATTGCATTTATGTGAGAAGATTCACATATAAAAATATAATCAATGGAACAAATAACCAATAGAAATATATTGATATTTATAGAAATTATAATAGCATGATTCATAATATACACGTATACAATAAAATAGAAATATTTTTTTAAAATGAAAAATTTGTTTAAATTGCATTTTAATTTGTTTTAAAAATATTTGATGTGAAACAAATCACAAAATATGTGATAAAAAACAGTCTGAAAAGGATATTTCTTTACCGGGCATGTCTTGCCCGTCTGAAAATGATGGGGGTCGAAAAGGTCTTCTCATACACTCTTGCAAACGATACTGGTGTGACCCCTGACCAGGTCCGGAAAGACTTTTCGGAGTTCGGGATACGGGGAAATAAGCGGGGCGGATATGAAATAAGTGATCTTCTCGAAAAGATGGAAAACATATTTCACCGAAACAAGGACCATAACATTGTTCTGATCGGAATGGGGAACCTCGGACTTGCTTTATCAAAGTACAGTAAGTTCGTTCAGAGGAATATGAATATTGTGGCAACGTTTGATATTGATCCTTTCAAGCAGAAGATTAGATCTGATATTCCTGTATATTCAATGAGCCGTCTGAAAGAGATAATTGACAGGTTCAGGATAAAGGTAGCAATACTTGCTGTTCCCGAAATTTCAGCACAGCAGGTCAGTGATGAGCTTGTGAGGGCAGGAATCAAGGGAATCGTTAATTTTGCACCTGTGCTTCTTAAAGTTCCTCCTGAAGTCGTAATAAACAATGTGAATCTTTGCGACGAACTGGAAAGCGTAATTTATTATGTGCATAAGCTGATGCAGGATGAGGGTCTTAAAAACCTGGAGATATTATACAAGGATATGAAATACTGATCAGGGGACTGGTTCAGGGTGTCGGATTCCGTCCTTTTATCTGCAGGCTTGCACTCAGAAATGGGCTTTACGGTGAGGTGGATAACAGGACGAACGGAGTTTCAGTTATTGTGCAGGGTGATCTTAAAGCTATTGACAGGTTCACAAATGAGATACTCTCAGAAGCTCCTCCTGCCTCTCGGATAAAATCAATTGAGGTCTTTCCCAAATCCATCGAAGAGTACTTTAAATTCAGTATTGCCGGAAGCAAGATATCTGATGATCAGATAACTGAAATAAGTCCAGATATAGCAGTCTGTGATGAATGCCTTGCCGATATGATGTCAGATCCGGAAAGGATAGATTATCCTTTTATAAACTGCACTAATTGCGGACCACGCTTTACTATAATCGAGGGTCTGCCTTACGACCGTCCCCAGACAACGATGAAGGATTTTAGAATGTGCAGGAAATGTAGCCTGGAATACAATGAAATTTCTGACCGGCGGTTTCATGCACAGCCGATAGCATGCAATGATTGCGGACCTGTTTATCAGTTTTACGATGGGGTGAAAACCATTTCAGGTACAGATATGATTGTCAAAGAGATATCATCAGTGATATCTTCAGGACTGACAGTAGCAATCAAAGGAATCGGAGGCTTCTTTCTGATGTGTGATGCATTGAATAATGATGCGGTTGTGAGCCTGAGAAAAAGGAAGAACAGGGAGGCAAAACCCCTTGCAGTGATGTTCAGGGATCTCGCTGAGTTGAAAAGGTACTGTTTTATCGACAAAAGCGAGGAACACACAATAAATTCATGGCGAAGACCAATCCTGATTCTTAAGCAGAAAAAACTGCTTGCCGCATCAGTGAGTAACGGGCTGAATACTACAGGAGCAATGCTTCCATATATGCCCGTACATTATCTGCTGTTCAGGTATCTGAAAACACCGGCTGTGGTGCTGACAAGCGGCAACCTTTCAGATGAGCCAATCATTAAAGATGATCCGGTTGCGATCGAGAAACTGGTCAAAGTTGCTGATTCAATCGTAATCTATAACAGGGAGATCAAAAACAGGACAGATGATTCCGTTGTCAGGATTATTAACGGGAGCCTCAATCTGATTAGACGTTCCCGTGGCTGGACTCCGCAGCCGGTAGATCTGAAATTCAATGTTGATGGGATACTGGCTCTGGGTGCTGAGCAGAAAAACAGTTTCTGTTTAGGGAAGAAAAACCAGGCAATAATGAGTCAATATATTGGTGACCTTAAAAATAAGGATTCCTGTGACTTTTACATCGAGACAATTGATCGTTTCAGCGACCTTTTCAGATTTAAACCTGAATATTTGACCTGTGATATGCATCCCGATTATTTTTCAACCGGGTATGCGTCAGTACTTGAAAAAAAATATAACATCCCTGTAGTTTATGTTCAGCATCATCATGCGCATATTGTGTCAGCAATGGCAGAGCATGGACTCGATGAAAAGGTTATTGGAATTAGCATGGACGGAACCGGCTTCGGAACAGATGGAAATATCTGGGGAGGTGAGTTCCTCGTGGCTGATGCTTCTGATTTCAGGCGATTCACCCATTTTGATTATGTGCCTGTACCTGGCGGTGACATTGCTGTGCAGGAACCCTGGAGGATGACATTTTCTTATCTCTATAAATACTTTGGTGATAAAATAGATTATGATCTGCTCCCGGCTTTCAGGCATGTTGCCAGGCATAATCTTATACTTGTGAAGGAAATGATCCAAAATGAAGTAAACTGCCCATTATCTTCCGGTGCCGGCAGGCTTTTCGATGCTGTTTCAGCGCTCCTGGGTCTGTGTACTTTAACTACTTTTGATTCAGAGGCACCAATGCGGCTTGAATCGGTAATCAATTCCGAAACAGATCAGTATTATCCTTTCTACTTCGGTGAATCTGTGATCTTTGCTGAAACATTCAGGGCAATAATCTCAGATTTCGAGAGCACCGATGTTTCATTGATTTCTGCAAAATTTCACAACACTGTAGCCCAGGTAATTCTTGAAGTATCGGATAAAATTAGAAATGAGACTTCCGTTGAAAAAGTTGTACTTTCGGGAGGCGTATTTCAGAATAAGTATCTTCACGAAAAAACACTTCAGAAACTGACTCAAAACATGTTTAAAGTATATACAAATCACCAGGTACCTGTAAATGACGGTGGTATCTCGCTTGGTCAGCTTGTTGTTGCATCAAAAAAAACCGGATTATGTGTTTAAGCGTTCCTGCAAAGGTCATCTCCATTGACAGAGAGATGGCAGAGGTTTCGGTCGGAGGGGCTATTTTCAAGGCTGGTTTGCATATGGTCAGCAACGTCAGCCCCGGTGATTACATACTTCTTCATGCCGGGTTTGCAATTCAGAAGATATCGGATGAGGAGGCTGTCGAAACCCTTAACCTGCTAAATGAACTGAAGAGTTATGAGAATGAATGACATGCCATGAAATACATTGAGGAGTACAGGAACAGGGACTTGATCCTAAAATTATCGGATCACATTAAAAAGTCAGTTATCCGAGATTATTCCTTCATGGAAGTGTGTGGCGGACATACCTCTGCTATTCATCGGTTTGGCATCCCATCCCTTCTTCCGCCTGAGATCAACCTGATCTCAGGTCCTGGCTGTCCTGTATGTGTTACTGCAACGGATTTTATCGACAAGGCTATTGAATATTCCAGAATGAAAAATGTAACAATTGTTACATTTGGTGACCTGTTAAGAGTTCCCGGATCAGAATCCTCTCTTGAAAAGGAGAAGATCAGGGGTGCAGATATCAGAATTGTCTTTTCAGGGCTGGAGGCATTGAAGATCGCAATGTCGGAACAAGAAAAGAAGGTAGTTTTTCTGGGTATCGGATTTGAAACCACAGCTCCGGGCACAGCTGTCACTGTCAGAACGGCAAAAGAAGAAGGGCTTAAAAATTTCCTGTTGTTGTCGGCGCACAAGGTCATGCCTCCTGTTATGGAGACCATTGCAAGTGAGGAAATAAAGATAGACGGGTTTTTATGCCCCGGACATGTGGCGGCAATAACAGGATCGGGTATATTTAATTTTCTACCTTTGAAATACAGGCTCGGATGCGTTATTTCAGGCTTTGAACCGACAGATATTCTTCAATCGATACTGATACTTGTCAGGCAGATCAATGCCAGATCGCCGGCAACTGAAATACAATATTCACGGGTTGTAACAACTAATGGAAATCTGACAGCTCAGGACCAGATGAATAAAGTGTTTGAACACTGTGATGCCAACTGGAGGGGGTTCGGCACTATCCCGGGTAGCGGATTGCGTCTTAAAAGTGAATATGAGGATTTTGATGTTGAAAAAAGAATCCCGGTAGAACCTAAGCTGTTCCATGATAATCTCTCATGTATCTGTGGTGATATTCTCAGAGGTCTGAGGAAACCTGAAAACTGTTCCATGTTCAGGAAGAAATGCACACCTGAAAATCCTGTTGGAGCGTGTATGGTGTCGGATGAAGGGGCATGCAATACTTATTTCAAATATCATGCAGAATGAGTGAATTAGTTACCATTAACCACGGAAGCGGAGGTAAAAAGGCACATGAGTTGATATTAAATCTTTTTGCAAACAGGTTCGGTATGGGGCTTCCGCTTACCGATTCAGCAGTTTTAAACATGGATGGATCTGCCCTTGCATTTACAACTGATTCATATGTTGTTGATCCTATCTTTTTCCCTGGAGGAAATATCGGTAAGCTCGCAGTGTGCGGCACCATAAATGACCTGTCGGTTTCCGGGGCAGTCCCAAAATATATTTCCGCGTCCTTTATTATTGAAGAGGGATTCCCGGTAGAAGAACTTGAGAGAATTGCAGGATCGATGGCTGAAGAGGCTGAACTAGCCGGTGTCAGAATTGTTACGGGAGATACCAAGGTTGTTGGAAGGGGAAAATGTGATAAGCTTTTTATTACAACATCCGGAGTGGGATTTCTAAAGCCGGAATTTGAACTTATCAGCTCAGGAATTATGATCGCTCCGGGAGACAGCCTGATTGTAAGCGGTCCGATGGGAAACCATGCAATCGCTGTTTTGGGAGCCCGAAACAATCTTAGCTTCAGTTCACCTGTGGTTTCTGACTGTGCTTCGCTTAACCACATGATCCAGAGTGTACTGGCAGAATGCAGGAAGGTTCATTTTATGAGAGATCTGACAAGAGGAGGGCTGTCGGCAGTTCTTTATGAGCTTGCACATCTTTCGGAAAAGGGGATCACCATTGATGAGGCCGCTGTCCCGGTAGACGATCCGGTGAAGGGACTATGCGAAGTCCTTGGTTTTGATCCTTTCAATCTTGCAAATGAAGGAAAGCTCCTTTTCGTTGTCGGCAAGGATGAACAGGGGAAGATTCTTGATATTCTTCAATCCCATCCCCTTGGGAGGAAGTCAGCCTTTGTCGGGGTAATCAGTGAAGTAAGTAAGAGTGAAGTTATTTTAAACACAATCACCGGAGGGAAAAGGATTCTTGATATTCCTTCGGGGGTTCAATTACCAAGAATTTGCTAAGAAAAAATTAGTGAATATTTTCTAATAAGTAAACTGAGTCAAAAGAGAGAGATTCCTCGCTTTGCTCGGAATGACATAATCAATTTGGGTATTAAAGGAAAAGGATTTGAGATTCG
>DOTV01000072.1:32739-42272 GCA_003520925.1 Bacteroidales bacterium
CGAATCTCAAATCCTTTTCCTTTAAGTGACATAAAGTGCCGTTGTCATTCCGAATCCCGGGTCATCGGGATGAGGAATCCCTGACAATCATTCGGTTTCTTATCATTTTCAGAATTTAAAACCGAATTTGATTTCAAGCCGGTTATAGTTGTTCTTATACGTGTAAATTATATTGTTGTAGTCACGCTGTTTATAGCTGGTCTGTGCGTACCTGAATGCAAATGAAAGATATGTTTCAATATCCTCTTTGGCCCAGGAGATACCTGTACCCATTCCAAGCGAGATTCCGCCCTTGTAATCCTTTGTATAATTGTATTGATTGTATGGGTCATCTTCAACATCACCTCCTGTATGGAACAGTCCGCCTCCCCTGAAGAAAATGAACGGAGCAGTCTTCCTGTCATTGAAAAGCCGTTTATATTCAAAAAAGACGGGTGAAAAAGTTGAACCCATAAATTCTACACCCGATCCTATTCCAATAATATTGTTTGTCATACTGGTGTAGTTTATAATGATATTGAAGCTGAATGGAGCACTGAAACTGCTGTTCTGTGATCCGATCAGCAGTCCGGATTCAAGTGCGAAACCTGCACCGGTTGATTTCCTTCCATCAAAATGAGGCGACTCCTTCAGAAATTTGTCGACTTCATCCGATGAAAAATTGAAGATACTACCGTCGGAAGTCTGGATTTTGTATTTATTCTCTGAAATTTCAAGCAGTTTTCCATAGATTACACTACCGTTTTTAAGGTAAACAGCATCCTTTGTTCTTTGTCCTGACATTGGTAATGCAATAATAGTCAGCACGATGAGTATTATCAGGTGTTTTTTCATTCTTAAAACAGGTTTAGGTTAATAGTTTTGCATGATTTTTGATTAAGCATAAGTAGCTAAATCTAACCCTCATGAAAACAAAAATCATTCCAATTATTGCAATATTTACAGTTGCAGCAATTTTATTTTCCTCATGCGAAGATTCAACCTACAGGGAGTACACGGGAAATGCACCCGTTTATATGAGCTATGAAAACCTTCGCTCATCGGTAAAAACCCAGCAGAATGTCGATCTGAAGGATCCCGGGAAGATCTATTACAAGGACAACTATATTTTCATTGTTGAAGAACTTAAGGGAATTCATGTTTATGACAATACTGATCCGGCTTCTCCTGTTAAAAAGGTATTTGTAAACCTTCCGGGAGTTATTGATATTTCAATCTCAGGATTCATTCTTTATGCTGACAGTTATATTGATCTAGTTATTCTTGATGTTCAGAATATTGATAATATACATGAGGTGGCAAGAGTAAAAGGTGTTCTTCCTTACACGGTGCCTCCGGCCGATAATGATTATCCTAAGGCATATGTCGATGAAGAAAAAGGTGTAGTTATTGAATGGGAAGTGAAAACCATCAAAGAGAGGATTTACAATGAACCATATCCATGGCCCATTTATTACAAAGGCGGTGTCGCCTTCCTTGACGCAACTAATTCTTCGGGTGCTTCATCGGGAGTAAGCGGCAGTGGTACCGGATTCGGAGGGTCGATGGCAAGGTTCGGGATTAAGGATAAGGTACTTTATATTGTTGATCAGAATACCCTCAAAATATTTGACATCACAAATAAAACAAGCCCTGTCAAAATGGGTGATTTTAACCCCGGCTGGAACATTGAGACAATGTTCCTGTCGGGCAACAATATGTTCCTTGGAACAACCACCGGAATGATAATCTATGATATTTCAAATCCTCTTGTTCCGTCGACCAGGGTTTTCTTTAATCATGCAAGGAGCTGCGATCCGGTAATTGTTGACGACACCCTTGCCTATATAACCCTGAGGACCGGGACTACTTGCGGGGGAACAACCAACTGCCTGGATGTTGTTAATATAAAGAAGATCAGCACTCCGTCGATGGTTGCCACCTTCTCAATGACGAATCCTCACGGACTGGGAAAAAAGGGAGATCTTCTGTTTATTTGTGACGGTAGTGCAGGTCTTAAGATTTATGATGCCTCAGAACCTAAAACAATAGGTAGCAAGCTTGTATATTCTTATCCCAATATCAATGCATTTGATGTGATTCCTATTGGGAATCTGCTTATTATGATCGGGGATAACGGCCTTTACCAGTATAATTATTCCGATATCAGAAATATTACACTGCTAAGTAAGATAGAAGTTAAGAAATAGGGTCTTACCGTCATAATGTTAGAGGCAACGATCCCGGCCGAATCGCCGGGATCGTCGTACTGTCATGCAGTTGTGGTATCTCTTTTTTGTTTAAAATCATTCTAAATAAGGGAAAATGATCTATATACTATTTTTTAAAAAGTATTGTTATTATTTTAACAGCACTTTTTTTAAGATAATTTATTTTAAGTTTTGTTTATTAAGTAACTAAAATTCAGTATTATATGTATCATTCAGAAAATCTCGTACGGGAATTGACCGATAAACATGGCCGGGAACGGCAGAGCCTGTTGCCGATTCTCCAGGGTATTGTAGCCAGGTACAATTATCTCACTGATGAAGCAATGGTTGAAGTGGCTAAAGAGCTGGATATATCTGCAGCAGAAGTTTACGGTACAGCTTCGTTTTATACTTTCCTGGATACAAATATCCGTGGAAAATATGTTATAAGGATTTGCAAAACGATAACCTGCTCAATGAAGGGCAAGGGTGAAATAATTCAAACCATTGAGGACATGCTGAAAATAAAGGTCGGAGAGACTACAGCCGACAAAATGTTCAGCCTGATCGAGACCAACTGTATCGGCTGGTGCCACAAGGCTCCGGCTATTCTAATAAATGAGATGCCTTATACGGAGCTTACCCCTGAAAAGGTTGTTGAGATAATAAAAGGTTATATGCATAAATAAAATATCCGCTGTATCATGGAAAATAAAGGACTAAACAAGGTTGGACTTATTTTTGAAAAAATTGAACCTAAGGAGGCTCTTACGAAAGCCTTCAAAATGTCGCGTGACCAGATCATTCAGCAGATTCTTGACTCAGGTCTGAAAGGAAGAGGAGGAGCCGGGTTCCCGACAGGGTTGAAGTGGAAATATACCGCTGCCGAAAAGGAGCCTGAAAAATATATTGTTTGCAACGCCGACGAAGGAGAACCAGGGACTTTCAAGGACAGGGAGATTCTCGACAGGGTATCCTATAAGGTTTATGGTGGAATGGCAATAGCAGGAAAGACTATCGGGGCAAAAAAGGGAATCGTTTACCTGAGGGGTGAATACAAGTTCCTTTTGCCAAAGCTTATGATAGAACTTGAAGCATTCCATAAAATGATCGATGAGATCGGGTATGATTTCAGAATTAGCTACCGGCTTGGAAGCGGAGCATATATTTGCGGTGAAGAGAGCGCCCTTTTTGAATCAATCCAGGGCGACCGTGGTGAACCTAGGAATAAGCCTCCGTATCCGACAACCTCAGGGGTATTTTATAAACCTACATCGATAAACAATGTTGAAACACTGGTTACAGTAATGATGATAATAATGAACGGGGCTGAATCATATGTGCAGCTTGGTACGAAAGATTCACGGGGTTCGAAGGTGTTTTCTATTTCAGGTGATACCCCGATGCCGGGTATATTTGAACTTGAACTCGGTATGACTGTTCAGGAGTTTGTAAATGAATTTGGAGATGGAGATACAAAAGCCGTACAGGTTGGTGGTGCTTCAGGGTTCTGTGTTCCGCGGAAGAAGTTCCCAACTACGATTATTGGTTTTGAGGGAGTACCTACTGGCGGATCGATGAAACTTTTCAACAGTTCAAGGTCAATGTATAATGTTCTCCATAATTACCTCGATTTCTTTGCAGAAGAGTCGTGCGGACAATGCACACCCTGCAGGGTAGGATGCCAGCAGCTGCTCAAGGGTGTTGAAAAAGTCAAGAAAGGTGAAGCCAAATCAACCTATCTGAATGAACTTGTCAAACTTGCCGATACGATGAAAGTTGCATCAAAATGCGGTCTCGGACAGTCGGTTGGCAATGCTTTCAGGACAATCGTTGAAAACTTCAAAGAAGAAATCATCTATTAATTTTAAATGAAAATCAGAAAAAATATGATAAACCTGACTATTAACGATCAAAAGGTTTCTGTACCGGCAGGGACAACAGTTCTTGATGCTGCGAAAAAACTTAAAATAAATATTCCTACATTATGCAATCATCCTGATTTGTGCGTTGCAGGAAACTGCCGCGTCTGCCTTGTTGAACAAAAGGGGGCAAGAACACTGATTGCTGCTTGTGCAATGCCAGCTTCGGAGGGTATGGAAATTCATACAAATACTCTGAAAGTTAGAAATGCGCGTAAGCATGTTGTTGAGCTTCTGCTTTCGGAACACCGGTCCGACTGTACAAAATGTTATAAAAATCAGAAATGTGAACTTCAATCACTTGCAAACGAATTTGCTTTTGGTGACACCATCTTTCTTGATCTTGTCGAAGATCATCGCTACACAATCGACAGGTCATCTCCTTCATTTATGAAGGATGACAGCAAATGTATTCACTGCCAGCGTTGTGTCAGAACATGTGCCGAACTTCAGTATATATCTGCGATCGCAGTTGCAAACAAGGGTGCCCATCAGAAGATTTCATCTTTTCACGACAGACCGATGAGCCATGTTGTATGCACAAACTGCGGGCAGTGCGTAAACCGCTGTCCGACAGGTGCTCTTGTCGAAAAGACTTATATCGATTATGTATGGGATGCAATTTATGATCCTGAAAAGTATGTGGTTGTTCAAACAGCTCCGGCAGTCAGGGTAGCCCTTGGTGAGGACCTTGGATATGATCCTGGTGAGAGGGTAACCGGTAAAATGGTAAATGCTCTCAGGCAGCTTGGTTTTGATTCGGTCCTTGATACAGACTTCAGCGCCGACCTTACAATTATGGAAGAAGGCACAGAGCTACTTACAAGATTGAAAAAAGCACTGGTTGACGGAGACAAAAAAATCTCTCTGCCTATGTTTACCTCGTGTTCTCCTGGCTGGATAAAATTTATTGAGCATAAATATCCTGAATTCCTGTCAAACCTCTCAACATGCAAATCACCACAGCAGATGTTTGGGGCACTTGTCAAGACTTTCTATGCAAAAAAGAAGAATATTGATCCTTCAAAAATAGTTTCAGTATCGATAATGCCCTGTGTAGCTAAGAAATATGAAGCAGACAGGCCTGAAATGAGGGCAAGCGGATATAAGGACATTGATTTTGTTCTTACAACACGCGAGCTTGCTGTTATGATAAAACAGGCAGGCCTTGATTTCAGAAACCTTGAACCTGCTCATTATGATTCAATTATGGGCGATTCGACCGGAGCTGCTGTAATATTCGGAGCTACAGGGGGAGTTATGGAAGCTGCATTGCGTACTGCCTACGAAATTGTTACAGGAAGGGAAGTACCATTTTCAAACCTGAACATCACTCCGGTTCGCGGCATGGATGGGGTGAAGGAGGCTACAGTTAAAATTGAGGGTTGTACCGATGACTGGAAATTCCTTGAAGGTGCAGAGCTGAAGGTTGCAATTGCCCATGGTCTTGTTAATGCCAATAAGATAATGCACGATGTGCGTGAGGGGAAATCTCCGTATCATTTCGTCGAGATTATGGCATGCCCAGGAGGCTGCATCGGCGGAGGAGGGCAACCAATACCAACGAGCATGGAGATCAGGAAAAACCGTATGAAAGCCATTTATGCGGAAGACGAACATATGGTACTCCGCAAATCGCATGAAAACCCTGATGTGATTGCTATTTACAAAGAGTTTCTTGACAAACCGAACAGCCATAAGTCACATGAGCTCCTTCACACACATTACGTTGAAAGGGAGAGTTATTAAAGAAATATTGTTTAATTTGAAAGCCGGTATTTGTTATACCGGCTTTTTAATTTATAACCTATGAAGGACATCAGGATATCAACTGCTCAATTTGAGAACAGGAGCGGGGACAAGAAGTATAACCTGTCGGTAATTGATACTCTTGCAGGAGAGGCTGCGGCATCGGGTTCAGATATAATCGCATTTCATGAATGTTCAGTTACCGGTTATACCTTCGCAGGTAAGCTGACAACCAGTCAGTTGCTTAATATTGCCGAACTTATTCCTGAAGGCCAGAGCACCGCCAGGCTTATTGAAATTGCCTGTAAGCACGAAATTGTAATTCTTGCAGGTCTCTTTGAAAAGGACAAGGAGGGTAAATTATATAAGGCTCATATTTGCGTCGGGAAAAACGGACTTATAGCAAAGCACCGCAAATTACACCCGTTCATAAATCCGGCCATTATTCCGGGCAACCAGTTCACAATATTTGATATTTCAGGATGGAAATGCGGGATACTGATCTGTTATGATAACAATGTCGTCGAAAATGTCAGGGCAACAGTCCTTATGGGAGCGCAGATAATTTTTATGCCGCATGTTACTATGTGTACCCCTTCGCCCAGACCAGGATCAGGTTTTGTCGATCCTGAACTCTGGAAAAACAGGAAAAAAGACCCTGAGGCTCTCAGAAAGGAATTTGACGGCCCGAAGGGGAGAGAATGGCTGATGAAATGGCTTCCTTCAAGGGCTCATGATAACGGTATTTATGCAGTGTTTTCAAACCCTGTGGGAATGGATGATGATCAGCTTAAAAATGGTTGTTCAATGATAATTGATCCGTTCGGGGAGATCATCGGAGAATGCAGGAAACCCGAAGATTGTTTTGTCACAGCAACATTAACGGCTGGTAAACTGAAGGATTCCGGCGGGTACAGGTATACAATGGCCAGAAAGCCTGAGCTTTACAGAGAAATTATAGGCAGGGATCATACCTCAGTTCAGAAGGTAGCCTGGTTGAAAAATAAAGACAAGAATAAAAAATAACCGCAAAGTCCCCAAAGATTCTTTACAAGGGTCGCAAAGTATTATTTAATAATATTTTAACTTTGCTCTATTGGGGCAACTTAGTGTGCTTTGCGGTTAAAGAAGACTTTAAAACTTAGATTTATCATGGAGTTGCAGTACAACTGGAAGACAAAATTTTTCAGCAAGAGATTTGAGATTTACCAGCACGAAATCCTTAAAGGGGATCTTTATAAGGAGAACTGGTCGCGTAAGGTAAACGGTGAACTTAATATCCGGAAGGTGACATTCGAGACAAAAGGTTTATTTAAACCTGAAACCACGATTATCGATCTGCAGGGTGAACTGCCGATAGGAAGCATAAAATACACAAACTGGAAAGCAAAGGCAACGATTTTTTATCAGGAT
Source organism: Bacteroidales bacterium (assembly GCA_003520925.1). Lineage (GTDB taxonomy): Bacteria > Bacteroidota > Bacteroidia > Bacteroidales > VadinHA17 > LD21. The sequence goes on from DOTV01000072.1 coordinate 40,013, forward strand.
AAGGAGTACAGGTGGCAGTTTGATAACTTCCTGAGATCAAAATGGAGCATAAGTGATCAGAACGGAGCCATAATCAGATATCATTCCAAAGCATTTACGGGAATGATAGTGTCATATACCAGGGATGAGATTCTGATTCTGGCCGGATTTTTTATCAGGAATTTCCTTAAACAGAGATCGGCAGAAGTTGCTGCAGCAACTTAATCATTGTCCTGAGGCGCAATCATATATGGATACTTAAAATCAATGGCGGGAATCAAGGTCTCCTTAATGGTTCTTGGACTTACCCAACGGGTAAGGTTAAGGTGACTTCCAGCCTTATCGTTTGTTCCTGAAGCCCTTGCTCCGCCAAATGGTTGCTGCCCTACCATTGCACCTGTAGGCTTATCGTTAATATAAAAATTCCCGGCTGCAAACCGGAGAGCGCGGCATGCTTTTATCATAGCATATTTGTCGTTGCTGAAAATGGATCCGGTAAGTCCATAGGGTGAAGTCTCATCACATAGTCTTAGTGTCTCTTCAAACTGATCATCCCTATAAATGTATATCGTAATTACAGGTCCGAAAATCTCTTCTTCCATTGTAACAAACTGTGGATTCTCAGTGACAATAACTGTTGGCTCAATGAAGTATCCCCTTGATTTATTTCCAGTACCTCCGGAAATTATTCTCACTTCGTTTGATTTCTTTGCCAGGTCCAGGTACGACATAATCCTGTCAAAAGAGGCTTCGTCAATTACTGCATTTACAAAATTATCGGGTTCGGTGACATCACCCATTCTGATCTCAGATATCATCCTTAGTAATATTTTTGAAGTCTTCCTCCATAATGATTCAGGTATATAAGCTCTAGAAGCTGCCGAACACTTCTGACCCTGATATTCGAAAGAACCTCGTACGATGGCAGCCGCCAGAGCCTCCGGGTCAGCTGAACTGTGGGCAAAAATAAAATCCTTTCCGCCTGTTTCCCCGACAATCCTTGGATACGACTTGTAGTGCTGAAGATTTTCTGCCACTTGTTTCCAAATGGAATTAAGGGTCGGATTTGAGCCGGTGAAATGAATGCCTGCCAGATCCTTGTTCTTTAATACAGTACGGCTTATCAGTTCACCTGAACCCGGAACAAAATTAATTACGCCCGGAGGCAGACCAGCCTCTTCAAATATCTTCATCAGGTAATAGTTTGAAAGAAGTGATGTTGAGGCGGGTTTCCAGACGGTCGTATTACCCATCAGAGCAACGCTTGAATTAAGATTGGCTGCTATAGCGGTAAAATTAAACGGGGTTATTGTATAAACAAATCCCTCGAGCGGCCTGTATTCAATGCGATTGATAGTATCGCTTTCTGACTTTGGCTGCTCCATATAAATCATCGAAGCGAAAAAGTTGTTGAACCTGAGATAGTCTATTATTTCACAAGCGGAGTCAATTTCAGCCTGAAAAACATTCTTCCCCTGCCCAAGCATTGTTGCAGCGTTTAAACGGTACCTGTACTTTTTGGAAATGAGTTCTGCGGCTTTAGCCATAATAGCGGCTCTTTCCATCCAGGCCAGATTCATCCATTCACATTTTGCATCGAGGGCAGCGTTTATGGCAAGTATAACCTCTTTTTCTGTTGCCTGATGGTATGTTGCAAGCAAATGACTATGATCGGAAGGCATTACGACTTTCCCTGTCTTACCGGTTCTTATTTCCTTTCCTCCAATAATCAGAGGGATCTCCAAAACATGATTTCTTTGTAAAGTTAACTCCTCAGCAAGCAGTTTATGCTCAATGCTTCCAGGTATGTACTGTAATACCGGTTCATTCTCTGGCTCCCTGATATTGAAAATAGCATTATTCATCCTGTTTTTAAAACAATATTAATTCCTCTATGTTCAAATATCTATGACTTTTATCTTTAATTGGATTGAAAGCTTTAGCAGAGACTTGCTAAAGACTGGCTTCTTTATTATATCTGACAAAAAAATCATCAAGAATCAGGAATCTTTCCCGGTGTTTTTCAATAAGTTCCGGAAAGTTTCTGTATTTAATCTCAAAATTCTGAAATCTTCTGAGGGCATTCTTTCTTATCTCTTCACCTATGACTTCAGGCCGGATGTTTCTGGCAATGTATATTTCAAGGTACCTGTAAATACCAATATAACCGAATGCATCAAGGTCGTCAGCTACCGACAGGATCTTAAGTACCTCATTATCGCCATGCACCCGGGTTTTGTATTCTTTATCATCATGATGCTCTACCGCATCCAGAACATCT
>DOTV01000072.1:42538-42705 GCA_003520925.1 Bacteroidales bacterium
GAAATCTGATTCCGAAAGGCTGTTTTTGACCAGAAACAGCCTGCAAAGATCCCTGCTGTGAATACCATGGCGGACTTCCGGATCGACTGACATTCCAATGTCATGCAGGTAACATGCTATAATTAATTTTCCGGGAAATAACGTATCACCGGTTTTCAGATCAGGAC
>DOTV01000072.1:42968-49150 GCA_003520925.1 Bacteroidales bacterium
ATATAATTAAGGGTTTCTTTTGCATATTTCCAAACTCGCCTGTGATGCTCAATGCCGTGTGAATAGAGGGTGGTCTCTCCCCATTTTTCAATAAAGAAATCCTCAAGCAGATCTCTGTATTCTTCTTCAGCGTGTTCGATGGTGCGGGTCAGAATCATATTCATAAAAATAAAAAAGCAAAAGACCAGGCCTTTTGCTTCTGAACAGGCTCAATATAATCTGTACCTATTTGATCATACTTTCAGCCAGATCGAGGATGGTAGTGTCATCAAAAGTCACTATTCCGCCTCCCGGACCCTGTTCAAGATGTATACCAATGGTTTGTCCTTTTTCAAAATTTGTACCTCCGAAGTAGTTCCTGACAGTCTCTTCATTCATGTCAAGCTTGTCAGCAATTTTTCTCATACTTCCGGAGGGTAACTGGTCTTTGATCTTCCGGAGTTCATTAAATGTGATTGTTTTTGCCATGATATCAGTATTTAGTTAATATCAACCGATTATTAAATTAATCAGTACCAAAGTTAATGATAAATTACCAGACTTAAAAAAAACAAGTCTTCAATTTCTATCTTACAGCTTCCTGAGATATTCAAGAAACAGGTTCATAGCCTCTCTTTTCCTTATATCGAGAGAGTAATCGATGTTTTGTGTAAGATACTCAGTAAGCTCTTTTCCGGTTATTGTACCGCTGTCGCTGAATCGTTCAGATACTTTATCGATATTGTTAACTCCCAGTGAAAGTGCATTGTTAAACGCCGATATGAACTCATCTGAAAGGGGCTTATTTGCCACCCAGCAGGCAAAAACAAACGGAAGGCCGGTGTATCTCTTCCATTCCTCTGCCAGATCGATCCTGTACTTAAACTGGTTTTCGTATTCAAAACATTGGTCACCTATTAGTACGACTGCCTCATTTTTTCCGATCGATTTAAAATTAAACTGTTCTGAAGTATCGAACCAGGCAAGATCCTTTTTCCAGAATTTTCCTGCAATGACTTTCACAAGCCTGACAGATGTCATTGATCTGTAATCAAGAAAAACTGCATTTACAACATCAAATTGTGAATTACTCATGATCTGCACAGTTCTGACCTTTCCGTCGGCTCCAATGCAGTAGTCACCTGTAATATAAGCCTCTTTCAGTATGGGGATTGCTGCCACCGGAATAAGCCCCAGATCAACCCTGCCCGAAATAAGCTTTGCTGCACATGCTGATGGATGATCCGTCTCAATTACAGCCTTTTTATCAAAACCACTTTCTGTCAGGCCGTAAATAAAAGGATAAGTATTTGCGTACCTGACAGCCGAAATCCTGATTTTCTCCATCATATGTTTTTTACTGCTTCTAAAATAGTACTTTTGTACATATGATGGAAACAAATGAAAAGCCAAAAGTTTAACAATGGAATTAAATAATCTAACGTCCATTTCACCCCTCGACGGAAGATACAGGCAAAAGGTCGATGAACTGGATAAGTATTTTTCGGAGTTTGGTCTGATTCAGTACCGGCTGATGGTGGAAATTGAATATTTCATAGCTCTCTGTGAAATCCCTCTTCCGCAATTGTCTGATTTCGGAAAGGAAAATTATACAGCACTCCGATCAATTTATGAAGACTTTGACCTGAAGGAAGCCGAAAAGGTTAAGGAAACTGAAAAAACAACGAATCATGATGTCAAAGCCGTTGAATACTATTTGAAAGAGAAGTTTTTCCGTTCGGGCTGGGGAAAGTGGTCAGAGTTCATTCATTTCGGGCTTACATCACAGGATATAAATAACACTGCAATTCCGTTGTCACTTAAAGATGCCCTGACTGATGTCTATTTTCCGCTCCTTTTCGAATTGCGGGAAATGCTTGCAGGATTTGCTGAAGAGTGGAAAGAAATTCCGATGCTTGCCAGAACCCATGGTCAACCTGCTTCACCTACAAGGCTTGGAAAAGAGATTTCAGTCTTCATTTCAAGGATAGATGAACAATCCAAGTACTTCGGACAGATACCATATTCAGCAAAGTTCGGAGGTGCTACAGGAAACCTGAATGCTCACAAAGTTGCCTACCCTGATATTGACTGGGTCTCCTTTGCCGGAAGTTTTGTCAGTGAGGTTCTCGGATTGCAGCGTTCTTCCCCTACAACCCAGATCGAACATTATGATAACCTTGCGGCACTTTTTGATAATCTGCGGAGGATTAATGTAATTCTCTTAGATCTGGCACGGGATATGTGGTATTACATTTCGATAGATTATTTCAGACAGAAAATCAAAAAAGGAGAAATAGGTTCCTCAGCAATGCCACACAAAGTGAATCCTATCGATTTCGAAAACAGCGAAGGTAACCTGGGGTATGCCAACGCAATTTTCGAGCACATGTCGATGAAACTTCCTGTTTCGCGGCTGCAACGTGACCTGTCCGATTCAACCGTGCTAAGGAATATCGGAGTACCGGTTGGACATACTGTAATTGCTTTTAATTCAATGCTTAAAGGATTGAATAAAATCGTAGTGAACCTGGATAAGATCAATAGTGACCTTGAAAATAACTGGGCAGTTATCGCAGAGGCATTGCAGACAGTTTTGCGGCGTGAAGGATTTCATAAGCCGTACGAAGCTCTGCTGGATCTTACCCGTACAAATCAGAAAATAACGAAGGAATCAATCACCGGCTTTATTGAAAACCTGGATATAAGTGAATCCGTGAAATCGGAGCTTAAAAGGATCACTCCTTTTAATTATACAGGTTTTTAAACATCTTGCGGGACTTATGAATAAAGCCAGGCTACTTCTGAAATATATTGAACCGTATAAATGGTCAGCTGCCAGGAATATTGCATATAATATCCTGAGTGCAATTTTTGCACTTGTATCCTATACCCTCGTAATTCCATTCCTCAAAATACTCTTCAACCGAATTGAAACAGTTTCTGACCCTGGCGGCTTTCAGTTTAACCTTGATTACTTCGGAGCTGCCGGTAAATATTACCTCTATGCCTTTATAGACAGGTTCGGAGAATTCAATGCTTTGATACTCGTCTGCCTTATTGTCGTAGTTGCCAGCATGCTTAAGAACGGATTCATTTTTCTTGCCAATAACAGCATGGCTTATATCAGAGCCTGTACCGTAAGGGATCTGAGGGAAAAAATGTACCACAAAGTCCTGCGCCTTCCTATCTCATTTTTTACTGATGCCCGGAAAGGGGATGTAATGACACGGATATCAAACGATGTCCAGGAGATAGAGGTATCGGTAATGTCATCGCTGACAATGATTTTTCGGGATCCTCTATATATACTGATATTTGTAATATATCTTTTTATTACAAGCTATCAGCTGACACTTTTTGCTCTTGTCCTTCTACCCGTAAGCGGCTGGCTTATCGGTAAGGCGAGCCGTACTCTGAGATCTTCATCTTTTATAGGCCAGCAACATCTTGGACGCCTTCTTTCAGTAGTAGAAGAGACTCTTACAGGGCTGAGGATTGTAAAGGGATTCAATGCGGAAGAGAAAATGAAGAAGCAGTTCTCGGAGGTAAATGAGCTTTATTCAAAAGTATTTAAAAGAGTTACCCGGAAAGCTTATCTCGCATCGCCTATAAGCGAATTCCTTTCAACAATAGTTCTGATGATACTTATGTATTTTGGAAGCGCCCTTGCTCTTAAGGGTTCCGGAAATATGGGTCAGGAGAAGCTGATAGCGTTCCTTGTTGTTTTCTCACAGATACTTCAGCCTGCAAAGAATATTACCACCGGCTGGTTCAATATTCAGAAGGGGATGGCATCGATCGACAGAATTGATCAGATCCTTGATGCTGAGGAAAAGATGACAGAAAAGGAAAATGCTTTACCAGTTTCCGAGTTTAAAGATTGCATTGAATTTAAAGGAGTCTGGTACGGATATAACAATGAACCGATACTTAAGGATATAAATCTCAGGATACTTAAAGGTCAGACGATAGCAATTGTCGGCAAATCGGGTGCCGGTAAATCAACTCTGGCTGACCTTCTTCCAAGGTTCATGGATGTTGATGAGGGCCAGATCACAATAGATGGTATTGATATAAGGGACCTTAAAATCAGGGATTTGAGAAGCATTATGGGAATTGTAAGCCAGCAGTCAATTCTGTTCAATACAACTTTTAAAGAGAATATTGCATTCGGGGTCAGTAATCCGGATATGGACAAAGTTGCGGAAGCAGCAAGAATAGCAAATGCGCACGATTTTATTATTGAGACGGAAAAGGGGTATGAAAACAGTGTAGGAGAAGCTGGAAATAAGCTTAGCGGTGGACAGCGGCAGAGGATCAGCATTGCCCGTGCTATAATGGCCAACCCGCCTGTGCTTATCCTTGACGAAGCTACCTCGGCTCTTGACACCGAATCGGAAAGGCTTGTTCAGGATGCCATACTGAAACTTATGAAAAACAGAACTTCCGTAGTAATAGCACACCGCCTCTCAACCATTCAACATGCAGACCTTATTGTAGTTATCGATGAAGGGAAAATAGTGGAAACCGGTACACATTCAGAACTTATGGATAAGGAAGAAGGGTATTACCGGAAGCTACATAGTTTTCAGGCTATCTGAAATCCCTCAATTCAAAAAGTAAAATTCGACTATGACACAGCAGGGGAGAAATAATCATGCAGCGCTATTATTGATTATATTTATTATGGTATGTTCTGACCTTCCGGCCCAGATTGATTTTACCTATCAGTCGGAGTATTCCTATGTTAAAGGCAAAGATGCAGCGTCGTTGCCTGCTTCCTGGATGAATCCGGGATATGATTATTCAGGATGGGCAAAAGGAAAAGCGCCCTTCAGATATGGAGACGGAGCAGGAGGAACTGAGCTTTCAGACATGCAGAACAGCTATACTACATTATATATGCGGTCGACATTTGAATGCTCAAATAAAGAACTTATCAAAGAATTAACCATAACTGCCGATTATGATGATGGTTTTATCCTGTGGATCAACGGAAGCCTGGTACTTAGCAATAATGCTCCCTCAAATCCATTGTACAACAGCGTTGCAACGACCAATCATGAATCAGGTACCGGGGCTATTTTTACTGTTAGCACCGGATCTCTTCCCCTTTCCGATGGGATAAATTATATTGCTGTCCAGGGATTCAATGTAAACCTTCCAAGTACCGATTTTTATTTGGATATTCAAATTTATGCTGAAAAGTACCTGCCACCTCTGACAGATTCATCGGGAATTGAATTTTCAGTCGAGTCGGGTTTCTACACAAATCCTTTTAACCTTATACTCTCCTGCACTGAGCCTTCGGTTCAGATAACCTATACCCTTGATGGCAGCAATCCTCAGAATTCGATTACGGGGATCACAGCCGACCAGCCTGTGATAATTCCAATCGATCCTGAAAGCACAATCGGGAGACCAGCTACTCCTTCGGTTATTGTAAGGGCATCGGCCAGTAAACCCGGATTTAAACCTGCAATTTCATCCTCCCGCACGTATATCTTTGCAGAGAAGGTCAGATCGCAATCATGGCCGGGCGGAAACTGGCCTTCAATGAATATTAACGGGCAGTACATTGACCTGGCAATGGATCCGGAGGTTGTTAATGATCCTGCTTATTCCGGACAGATTGTAAGCTCACTTCTTGGGATACCTTCAATTTCAATTATAACTGACATAAAGAACCTTTTTGACCCGGCCTCAGGAATATATGTAAATGCGCAGGGTCATGGCCTGGAATGGGAGAGGGAGTGCAGTGCCGAGCTCATAAATCCAGATGGTGTACCCGGATTTAACGTAAATGCAGGTCTGAGAATAAGGGGAGGATGGAGCCGCAGTGTTGATTTCCCAAAACATGCATTCAGGTTATTTTTCAGGGAGAAGTACGGTAATGACAAACTGAGATACCCACTTTTCGGTGATGAAGGCGTCGGTGAGTTTGACAAAATCGATCTTAGGTGCGAACAAAACTATGCCTGGAGCACAGGTGACCAGTATAATTCAATGGTACGGGAGGTTTTTTCGCGCGATACCCAGCGCGACATGAATCAACCCTATACAAGAAGCAGATATTACAATCTTTACCTTAACGGAATGTATTGGGGACTCTATCAGTCGCAGGAAAGATCGGAAGCAAGATTTGCAGAATCATATTTTGGGGGAAACAACGAAGAATATGATGTAGTAAAGGTCAATAC
>DOTV01000089.1:0-338 GCA_003520925.1 Bacteroidales bacterium
GAAAGATCAAGTCTTAAATCATGAAATGTTATGTGTCAGGTAACAAAACAGGAATTATTCCTATAAAACAGCTCAACGTGAAAGTTCTTTATGTGTTTGTTTAAGGTGAGGTGAACAAGAGTTTTGAAATTATACTGAATTCTAATTCTAATTCAGAAGATGACTGAAGAATATTTTATTAGCACAAGTCCGCGTATCAGCGGTAGCCATACTGTTCACAAGCACGGATGCCCGTTTTTACCTGATCCCGGTAAAAGGATACCACTGGGGATATTTCAATCAGCAAAAGAGGCGATAATGGAGGGGAGAGGGTTTTTCAGAAGAGCGGAAAGATGTCC
>DOTV01000089.1:673-5699 GCA_003520925.1 Bacteroidales bacterium
CTGCCAGAATTCAAAAAACAGCATGGCTGGATTTGATGTTCTGCTCTCTGAGCTGATAAGAGTGCAATTTTATTGTTAGTTCTTTTTAAATTCAATTATAAATTCTGAACTGTATTCATCACCTCCGGGTCTAAGGCTTTTCACAAAGAATCTTGCCCTTTTTCCGAGGCTCAGGCATGTGTGTCTGTTTTCAATATCTTCCTTTGTATTCATTGGCTGAAGCGACGGGTACCATAGGGTATATCCCGGCTTTTCGTAAAGCAGAATTGGTTTTGACCACTCCTGTGCAGATTCAGGAGTATTAAAATCCTGATTTCTGTTAAATGAGATATATACCTGGTTTCCAAGCCATGATGGTCCGGTTACTTTTCCCATAAGCATTACCCAGCAATTCAGATAGGTATTCCAGCTTACCGATGGTCCCCAGTGAAATCCACCCTCTGGCGATGAAGACGGACCTCCTCCATTTTCAACGGGTATCTGCAGGGATGCTACCGGTTTGCCAATATCATCATATGGTACTGTAAAACCGCTTCCGTCCCATCTGAAGGCTCTTCCAACCGGATTATCAAGATCTCTTAGCGCAATCCGGGCTATGCTAATACATTGTCCGCTCCACTCTGTTTTCCTGTCATAGGTCGTTTCATCATATACACCCGGATAGCCGTATTCACCGTAAAACAGATAGAGGTAATCGCCGCTTGCCACAGCGGATGGATCTCCCACCCCTCCTGCAAATGTATTTGATGTATTATGAGGTTTAAGTATTAACCTCGCATTAAGGTCCTCGATGAAAATACCTTTGTTTGCCCAGCTTCTTCCGCCATCAGTCGACTTCATGATACCAATCCTGCAGACTGCTGCAGGACTCTCAGGACCACGCAGGCCCTGTGGCCATTTCTCATTCTTATAACCTTTCCCGGTAATTGAATCGTAAGGCAGTGTCGAAGGGTAGTTTTCATTGTGGTATATTGCAAACAAAGTCTTGCCGGTATTGTCAGAAGGATCCTGATAAACAGTTTCGAACCAAACTGCACCATGTAATCCTTCCTGCCCTGGAGGGACATTTTCAGGCATTACAGGAGCAGTAAAATCCTCTGGTCTGCTTCTGAATGCTTCATCAGCATTCATCCCGTCAGCAAATTTAAGATCTTTGGCATCGCCCCATAAAGGATCTTCACCATATTTCCCAGGAAAGATCCTGAATGTGTCACCAATCCATGCCTCGGCCATATTGCAGTCGACAAATGAGTTGAATAAGAACTTTTCCGCGGGCTCGAGTCTGAAGGATGGATTAATAGTCAAGGGTTTCGGTCTGCAAGATATGACAAGACAAAGCATTATAAAGGCATAAAAAGATAAACTTTTCATATTAATTTAATATGGTTTTCTGTTTCGGATATTTTGTTCTTCCAAAAGATCAGTCCAGATCAAAGCGGTCAAGATTCATTACTTTGCTCCAGGCAGCAATAAAATCGTGAACAAACTTTTCCCGGCCATCTTTGCTTCCATAAACTTCTGCAAGTGCTCTGAGTTCTGAATTAGAACCAAAGATAAGATCTGCCCGGGTTCCGGTCCATTTCAGTTCACCCGAATTGCGGTCACGTCCCTCGAAAGTCTCCTTCAAATCAGATGCCGGCATCCATACCGTACCCATATCGAGCAGATTTACAAAGAAATCGTTTGTAAGTACTTCAGGACGATCTGTGAAGACTCCATGCTTTGAATTGTCAAAGTTAGTATTCAGCACCCGCATACCACCAACAAGCACTGTCATTTCAGGAGCCGTAAGTTTCAGCAACTGGGCCTTATCAACCAACAATTCTTCAGTTGATGTTGTAAATTTCGATTTCAGATAGTTGCGAAACCCATCAGCCGCCGGTTCAAGAAACGCGAATGATTCCACATCGGTTTGCTCCTGCGAGGCATCCGTACGACCCGGCGTAAATGGAACTATGACGGTCATTCCTGCATCTTTTGCAGCTTTTTCAATACCGGCGCTGCCTGCCAAAATTATAAGGTCAGCAAGAGAAACTTTTTTGCCGGTTGTCTGATCACCGTTGAATTCTTTCTGTAAACCTTCCAGTACCTCCAGTACTTTCTTTAATTGATCTGGATTATTTACGACCCACTCCTTTTGAGGGGCGAGGCGGATGCGACTACCATTTCCACCGCCGCGTTTATCCGATCCGCGGAAGGTCGAAGCAGAGGCCCATGCAGTAGAAACTAATTGAGATACTTTTAGCCCGGAAGCCAGTATTTTAGCTTTCAGGTCAGTGATATCTTTTTCATCAATCAAAGGATGATCTGCAGCGGGTACAGGATCCTGCCAGATCAGTTCTTCTTTTGGCACTTCCGGACCAAGGTAGCGGGAGCGCGGTCCCATATCCCGGTGAGTCAGCTTGAACCATGCACGTGCAAAAGCATCAGCGAATTCAAGCGGGTGTTCATAGAAACGTCTTGATATTTTCTCATAGACAGGATCGAAACGCAGGGATAGGTCCGTAGTAAGCATCGTCGGAACATGTTTTTTTGATGGATCGTGTGCATCAGGCATTACCTTATCTGCATTTTTTGCGACCCACTGATGTGCGCCTGCCGGGCTTTTCGTCAATTCCCAATCATATTTGAATAGGTTTTCGAAGAAATAATAGCTCCACTTAGCGGGAGTCTGTGTCCATATTACCTCCAGTCCGCTGGAAATTGTGTCTCCTCCTTTTCCCGAGCCAAATGTACTTTTCCATCCCAGTCCCTGTTCTTCTATTCCGGCGGCTTCGGGTACCGGTCCGACATGTTTCACATCGCCTGCCCCGTGAGCTTTTCCGAAGGTATGTCCGCCGGCAATAAGTGCTACTGTCTCTTCATCATTCATTGCCATCCGGGCAAACGTTTCACGGATATCCCTGGCTGCTGCAACAGGATCCGGATTACCGTTTGGTCCTTCCGGATTAACATAGATTAACCCCATTTGTACGGCAGCAAGCGGATTGTCGAGGTCACGACCGCCCTCATAGCGTTTATTGTCATCGAGCCACCTGGTTTCGGAACCCCAGAATACATCTTCTTCGGGTTCCCAGACATCTGCACGTCCGCCAGCAAACCCAAAGGTTTTGAAACCCATTGATTCCAGTGCAACATTCCCGGTAAGGATCATAAGATCGGCCCAGGATATTTTTCGGCCATATTTTTGCTTAATGGGCCAAAGCAGCCTTCGTGCCTTATCGAGGTTGACATTATCGGGCCAGCTGTTGAGCGGTGCAAAGCGTTGTTGACCGCTTCCGGCACCACCACGACCATCTCCTGTGCGGTATGTACCTGCACTGTGCCAGGCCATACGGATGAAGAAAGGACCATAATGGCCGAAATCCGCAGGCCACCATTCCTGCGAATCTGTCATAAGATGATGGAGATCCTTTTTCAGAGCTTGATAATTCAGACTGTTGAATTCTTTTGCATAATTAAATCCTTCACCCATTGGATCAGATAAAGAGGAATGCTGCCGTATTGTATTCAGTTTTAACTGATCAGGCCACCAGTCACGGTTCTTAGTTCCGCCTGCGCCAACATTATGCTTTCCGGTTGCTCCTGTAACAGGGCATTTGCTGACTTTTTCCGAGTCGTTTTCCATCTTCATAAGTATTAGTGACTATTTAAATTTCTTCTATTTCTTTATTTCCTTATTTCTAATTAATGTAATAAAGGCAGGAATAGCTTTTAAGACGATTTCACTTACGTTTTCTCGTCATGTTCTCATAAACCCTGAATTTCACAATGCGTCCGATAAGTTCAAACGGAATCGGTTTAGTGAGCTGAAACTGGACTGACCCCTTTCCCTGCCTGTACTTTGAGAGTTCTTTTGCAAAGGCTGAATGTCCTGTAGGAGTTGCATAAAAGCCGATATGATTTGTGAAGGCTGCAAAATAAACAAGAGGTTTACCGTCAGTTTTATACGCAGGCATCTGATAAGCAAAGCTTTCTTCGGCATCAGGAGCATTTTCTTTAATAACAGCTCTTATCTTCTCCAGGATAACCTGTACATTCTCAGGGAATGATTTAATGTAATTATCGACAGTCATATCAATTTGGTATTAATGATTTTGCGAGTTTTTCACTATCGCCATATTTGACCATCAGTTTGTGAAGCCTTTTATGAAGATTCTTTTTTACTGAAGTATAGGCGGGATCATCGTAGACATTCTTCATTTCCGTTGGATCTGTCTTCCTGTCATATAACTCCCATTCATCAATGTCATAATAATAGTGAATCAATTTAAAACGATCAGTGCTCATTCCGTAATGGCGCTTAACCATATGTGATCCGGGGTATTCGTAATAATGATAATAGTGTTCCTTTCTCCAGTTTGAAGGAGTTTTTCCCTTCAATACAGGAACCATGCTCCTGCCCTGCATATCAGACGGTACCTTGACTCCGGCCATTTCGAGAAATGTCTCCGGCAGATCGATATTCGACACCATATCATTATTCACACTTCCCGGTTTTATTACGTCCGGCCATTGGATCAGGAGCGGTGTGCGGTACGATTCCTCAAACATCCAACGTTTATCGAACCAGCCATGCTCGCCAAGATAGAATCCCTGGTCAGAGGCATAAATAACCACAGTATTTTTATCCAGGCCGTTTTCTTTGAGGAAGTCAAGTACTTCTCCCACGCTTTTATCAACTGCGGCAATACATGCAAGGTAATCTTGCATATAACGCTGATATTTATATCTTGTGAGGTCATTTACCGGTCATATCAGCTTTATAAAACTCTTTTATCAAACGGATCATATACTTCGTTCCACTTTGCCATTTGCAGGGAATCCATACGTGTAAGTCCGGTGGTTTTCATTTTTGATTTATCCCTGTAAAGTTTAAGATCCTCTTCGATCCTCATTGTTTTAGTGATTGTCATATCCTGTGTCTTTTCAGCAGTACCCCGGTTTGAATAGTCATCAAATAGTGTTGCCGGTTCAGGGAATGCGACATCCTTGTAAAGGGAAAGTTCATTTGGTCCGGGCTGCC
>DOTV01000089.1:5770-8539 GCA_003520925.1 Bacteroidales bacterium
AGCCATTTTATGCATTTCTCTGTTATCAGTTCCGTGACGTAGCCTTTCTCAGTATGACGACCGTCTTTATTAATGAATTCGGGATTATAATAAACTCCCTGTCCCGGAAGTATTTCCCAGTAATCGAATCCTGTTGGGTCCGATCCGAGATGCCATTTCCCGATCATTGCAGTTGAATAACCTGCTTTCTGAAGAAGTTTTGGAAATGTCTGCTGGGATCCGTCGAATGGAGCTTGTCCTTCATTTTTTACGAATCCGTTTATGTGGCTGTATTTCCCTGTAAGTATTACAGCACGGCATGGTCCTGATATGGAGTTGGTCACAAGACATCTGTCGAGTCTCATTCCGGCCTTTGCAATACGGTCGATATTTGGAGTGGGGGCATAATCCTTCAGGGCTCCGCCGTATGCGCTTATTGCCTGGAAAGCATGATCGTCCGACATTATGTAGACAATGTTGGGTCTTTGCCGGGAAGTATTTTGAGCTGAGGCGTTCTGGCAAAACAGTGCCCCCATACCAACCAAAGCTGTGAATTTAAGATCGAAAAGCATAAAATAAGTATGAGGTTAGAAGTTTTTTAACACGGAGTGACACGGAGTTTTCTCTGTGTTTCACGGAGTTTTAAGAATGTTAGAATTCAGAATACTCCGTGTTACTCTGTGCGAACTCAGTGATGCTCCGTGGTTAAATATAATCAAATTATCTGAAATGAACCTTTTAATTCTTCACTATCCTTATAGCCATATCTGACAGCTTTTACCCGAATATTATAAGTTCCCGGCTTGAGATGTAAAGGACCTGAGTAAAGCAGCCAGTGAGGATTTTCTTTATCTTCAACAGTATATACAAGTGATGCTCCATGTGTCGGGCAATAAAATCCCAGGGTCATCGGAGCTGAATATGTTCCGCCAGTTCTGTAATTCTTTGAAGCACGCTCTTCCGGAGAGTTGATGATGAAATATGGAATATCCGTTACCGGCTGTTTCCCTCCGGGCCACATTTGCCCGATCATCTCAGGCTCATTCAGATGGCCCATATCTGATGTCTCAATAGTCCATTCTTTATGGCGTTTCCGAAGATCTTCCAGTACTGCTTTAAGCTTAGGATCATTAACAAGGTTTTTTACCTGGAAGGGATCAGCCTTAACATCATAGAGCTCTTCCGGCGGCCTTGTATATGCCATCCAGCTTTTCTGCTGACCTGTTAATTTACCTTCAGCATCAAGACGAAGCATCTCTTTGTATATTGGCATGTTGCTCAGGTAAGGTACCCAGATAGGGAAGGGTTCATTCGGATAATAGTTCCGTATATACAGGTAGTTTCTTGTACGTACTGAACGAATCATGTCGTATGATTCATCCACCCTGTCGCGGGCAGCGAAAACAGCATCTCTCTGTGATCCGGTCTGCTTCCCAAGAAAGGGAATACCCTGCATGTGAGCAGGAACCGAAACACCTGCAAGTGAAAGTACCGTAGGACCCAAATCAATTGAGCTGATAAGCCTGTCATCTACCGTTCCGGCTCTGTATTTATCAGGGAATTTGATTATCAGCGGTATATTGAGTCCTGAATCGTAAAGCCATCTTTTTGCTCTTGGAAGTCCATCACCGTGGTCACCCCAGAAAAAGATTATTGTATTATCCAGTTCGCCTTCTTTTTCAAGCTCTTTTAATATAGCGCCAACTACAGAATCGAGACTTGCGATATTATCATACATTTTTGCGATGTTCTTTCGTATTATTTCATTATCAGGATAATACGGGGGAACCTGGACGGATTCAGGATCCGTTTCTACTTTGGAAATATCCCAATCCTGACTTTCGTGAGTGCCCAGATAATTAAAAACAGCAAAAAATGGCTGACTTTTATCGGAACGGTTCCTGTAATTAGCATTTCTGCTGCACTCATCCCAGATACTTGCCGGGACAGGATCCTTTGCGAACTGGTAGTCGGTTTTGTTATTATTTGTACAATAATACCCGGCAGTTCTTAAATATTCAGTGAAAGCTTTTACATAATGAGGAGGCACGGCAGTAAATTCAAGCGGGTTTTCCACTCCCCTTCTGTAGGAAGTTGTTCTCATATGCATGCAGCCTATTGAAGTCTGGTACATCCCGGTAATTATTCCAGCCCTGCAGGGAGCGCTGATAGCTGCAGTAGTAAAAACATTAGTGTATCTAATTCCCTGCGAGGCAAGGCGATCAATATTGGGCGTTCTGGCTACTTTGTCACCGTAACAGCCAAAGTGGGGACTCAGATCCTCGGTTGATATCCAGAGTATGTTAGGCTGCTTCTGAGGTTGCTGACCGACAGCATTTGCAGCAAGTAATGAGGCCGCCCCAACACCTAAAAGAGATTTAATTTTTATCATGGGTTAATTGTTAGTTACAATGATATGTTTGCCCCCCATCCCCCCTGAAGGGGGGCTTATGTCAGCTCCGAATTAAGCCCCCTTTAGGGGGTTGGGGGCAAAATTGATCCTGCCTTTCTTCTGTTCTCTCCGGAGGAGTCTGTAAGGTCATCCCCGATATCTTTTCTTGCTTTCTCTGCCAGTGCCTGTAATTCCCTGAGTTTCTCAGGATAGTATTGGGCAACATCATACCATTCACCCGGATCGCGCCGCAGATCATAAAGCTCAGGCTCCTTCACGATTTCAGTACCTGTAGGTCCCGGCCATCCGTCAGTTCCAGGCTTCATTTCCCTGTAGGTCCGACCTTTATGAGGAAGAACAAGTTTCCAGAAATCCCGCTGTACAGCTTCCAGGCTGTT
>DOTV01000010.1 GCA_003520925.1 Bacteroidales bacterium
ATACCTTGCTCTTGTCTCGTTGTATCATTACAATACGCCACAAGCCTAAAATAGTAGTCATTTTTTTTGTAAAATTGTTGCATGACTACTAAAATAGTTGTATATTCGTTGAGAATAAAAACCGGTATACGGCTTGAGGTAAGCGGTACGCGGTAACAAATTATCCCTCAGACCGCATGCCGCAAACCACGTAACACATACCTCAAAACTAAAATCAAAAATGCCATGCACCTGACCAAAGCCGAAGAACAGATCATGCAACTATTATGGGACATGAAAAAAGGTATCGTGAAGGATATCCGTCTCAGATTCAGCGATCCGAAACCTGCAAGAAACACCGTCTCTACTGTTGTAAGAGTTCTTGAAAGGAAAGGATTCGTAGGTCATAAAGCCTACGGGAACACTCACCTTTATTTTCCGATTGTCTCAAAGGAAGAATATTCGAAAAGCCAGCTTTTCAGGCTCCTCGATGGTTATTTCAACAACTCATTTCCTGCACTTGCCTCCTTTTTTGCAAAGGAGAAGGATATGTCGATAAGCGAGCTTGAAGAACTGCTTGAGGATACAAAAAAAGAGCTGAAAAAGAACAAAAGAAAGAAATAATGGAAGCATTTGCCTTTTACCTGCTGAAGTCGGTGATCTGGCTTACAGGGTTTGCAATTGTGTATCTTCTGTTTCTGAAAAAGGAACGCTTCTTCCGTCTGAAAAGGTTTTATCTTGTTGCAGGGATCCTTATTTCGTTTATCTTCCCGCTCTTTACCTTTCATTATCAGGTTGAAATCCCGGCACCTGAAGCAACTGTAACAAGTGCATTTCCTCCCGATGCTGTAATTGCACCCGCAATTCAGACTGTTGAGGGTTCAAAACAGTCTGATCTCAGATCTTTGCTGCTTTTAGCATATCTGTCAGGAATTCTGCTTTTTGCCCTCAATCACGCCAGGCTGTTGATGAAACTTGCACAAACAATTTCCAGGAATAAAGCCAGTAATTCTGAGAGGGTAAAACTGATGAGAGTATCCGAATACTCAGGTTCATTTTCATTTTTCAATTTTGTTTTCATCAATCCATCAGTTGATGAAAAAGAACAGGAAGTTATAATGAAACACGAGCTCGTGCACGTCAACCAGAAACACTGGATTGATCTTATGTTAGTTGAGATACTCCGGATGATTCAATGGATCAACCCGTTTGCATGGATCTACAACGGGTTTATACGGCAGAATCATGAATACATTGCCGATCAGGTGGCGATGCAGCAAACACCTGATCAGGCAGTTTATAAAGCTGTTCTTGTGAACCAGCTTTTCGGTTCGAAGGTTTTCAGCCTTTCGAATTCCTTTAGTTATTCACTTGATAAAAAACGATTTGACATGATGAAAAAAATAGTTGCCTCGCCTTACCGGAAGCTTAGGCTGCTTTTTGTATTACCGGTATTTGCAATTGTCTTTTATGCATTTGCCAGTCCCAGTTATAGTTATAAAACTATTTCAGAACCAATGATGAATCCTTCGCTGACCTCATTGGCAATACAGAAAGATGCAAAGGGAATCGTTGTAAATGAAGAAGGAAAACCGCTTCAGGGTGTCAAAATAATTGTTGCTAAGTCTGTAGCTGGTGTAATAACTGATGCCAGGGGCAGATTCGCTATCAGCAAGATACCGGATGGCTCTTCTCTCATGTTTTCCTGCAAGGGGTATAAGACCTATACGATGCCACCACTTATGGCATCAAATTCTGCACTATATATAAGGCTCGTAAAAGATCCGGATTACAGGGAACAGGCAGAAATACGTATAAGGAATGCTGACGGATCAGAAGCAAAACCACTCATCGTTATTGATGGATTAATAAATGATAAACAGGATTTGAAAGGAATCGACCCAAATACAATTGGTTCAATGACCATTCTGAAAGACCAATCGGCAACTGAAAAATATGGCGAAGATGGCAATGATGGTGTTATTGAAATAACCACAAAGAAGAGTGATGCCGGATCGTTAACTGTAGATTCCTTTTATCAGAAAACACTATCAGTAAAGGCCGGTGACGGATCTGAGGTCAAAGCACTTATAGTTGTTGACGGAGTTATCATTGAAAACGGACTGAAGAAAACAGATCCGGAGGCAATCCTTTCAATTAGTGTTCTGAAAGATAAGGCTGCTATTGATAAATATGGTGATAAAGGAAAGGATGGTGTTATAGAAATAACAACATATCAAAAGATTGTTAAAGGAGTTGTTGTCGATGCAGAAGGGCAGCCAATTGAGGGAGTTGCAATAAATACAACCGGTACTGCCGGAAATGTCTATACAGCTACAACAGGCAAAGACGGACGTTTTGTATTAAATTACGTTCAGGCAGATGCCTCAATTCAGTTATACTGCAGAGGATATAAGCTTCTTTCAGTCAAGCCTGATTTCAGTAAGGAGATGAACATAAAATTGGAAAAGGATCCCGACTTTAAGGCTCCGCCTTCAATTCAAAGACCAAATCCGCTAGTAGTAATCGACGGGGTAATTATCGACAAAAATTACCAGGATGCAGTTAAGGATCTTGGATACAACAGGGGAGTGGTTAAAAATCTGTTCGGAAAAGAGGCCACTGACAAATACGGGGAGAAAGGCGCAAATGGAGTTTTTGAAATTACTACGAGGAAAAAAGCCCTGGAAATGGGGCTCAATCCGCCCTATCCCCGTTTAGCTCCACAGGACTATCCAACTTTCGGCGGAAAGGATCATAAGCTTTTCAATGATTGGGTCACAGCACAGGTAAAATACCCGCCTGAGGCTACAGCAAAAAATGCTGAAGGATATGTTAGTGTCAGCTTTACAGTTGAAATGGATGGTACAATAAACAATATCAAATCCGCCAGTGCAACAGATCCTCTCCTGAGCAATGAGGTTATGAGAGCGATAAAAACCTCTCCCAAATGGGATCGCCCAAAGAACAATGAAATTAATGAGCCATTTAATTTAATGGTTACTGTGGGATTTAAACTCCCCGATCAGATAGTAAAACAATTGCCTTATGTTGTGGTCCAGGATATGCCGGTTTACCCGGGTGGTGAAACTGCCCTGCTTAAATTCATTGCCGACAATATTATATATCCCGAAGCTGCAAAAGCTGATACAATTCAGGGAAGGGTTATAGTAAGATTTATTGTCAACAAGGAAGGCAATACGGAAGGGATAGATATTCTTAAAGGAGTCCATCCTTTACTTGATGCTGAGGCAATCAGAGTCGTGAAAAAAATAACCGGATTCAAGCCCGGTATGCAAGAGGGTAAAGCAGTAAATGTATGGTACATGGTACCAATCAATTTTGGTCTGCCATATACAAAGAAAAACTGAGCTTATATATTTAAACTGGTGTATTTATGACCCCCTCAGCCCGCCAACTGGCAGGCATCTCCCCCAGGGGGGAGTCAAAAGGGGTTTACTCTTCATCAGATTCAGTTGACAGAAATGCTGCCCTGACCGAGGGAGGACATGGCGAATTGAGTCCCTTTACCGCCCTCCAGATCACTTCATTGAAATCGGAATCATTAACCCTGTCTTCAACGCTGAAATCAAAGGTCTCACTCATAGCCTGCCATTTATTTTCAGCCTTGTTCTTATCATTAAGATTAACACTGATTGGCCTGGCATTATAGGGCTGATGATCCGGAGTATTGTTAAAACATCTCCATAATGAATTGGCAGCTGCATCGTGCTGAGTCATGGGTGGCAGACCGAGTATCAGTTCCATGGTGCGGAGAAGTGATGTTGTTGTGTAAGGGGTATGATCGACAAATCCCTGTTTGACAAAGCCACCGGCAATCAGGGCCACACTTCTATGAGCATCAACATGATCAGGGCCATTCTGTGCATCGTCTTCGACAACCAGAACCAGGCTCTCTTTCCAGACAGGGCTGTGGCTCAGGTAGTCAATGAACATTCCAAGAGCCAGGTCGTTATCAGCCACATGAGCAAAGGGGGTTGGCTTGTTAAGGCTTAGCCCTTCTGTGTGGTCGTTGATAAACCTCAGACTATTAAACCGGGGTATTGAGTTGACAGTACGAAGTGAATCAAAATCGCGTTTCCATTGGCCAAATCTTACGGTATCTCGGACCGACTGTACCCAGGGAGTAAAATACCTGCAGTAGTTACCGGCAAGTACGGGGAGACTGGGGCCGTCGGTACCAACGAATTCTCCATAAGTCCTGAATGTTACACCATGACGCTTGCACAGATCCCAGAAAAAAAGTTTGTTGTTTGCAATTTCCCTTGCTCCCTCTGCAGGATATGTTCCGCCCCTGTCACCATAACTTGTGGGCCACTCCTTTTCAAGGTAATCGGTGGCATACGCTCCCATTGTCCAGTTATGTCCATCGGCGCTGACCTCGCCGTTAACATAAAAATTGTCGAGCAGAACGAATTCTCTCGCTATAGCGTGGTGATTGGGAGTGATGTTTTCCCCGAAAAGGACAAGCCCCGGATCTCCATTCCCTTCGGGCATATCGCCCAGAACCTGATCGTAAGTGCGGTTCTCCTTGATAATGTAAAATACATATTTGATGGGAGATGGATCCCCGACTATCTGAGGTACTGGATTGCCTGCAATGCTTTCCGAATTAAGTTCCTTTTCCTTGGTGTAGGGAGTGTTGCTGTAAACAGCTTTTGACCAGATACCCAGTTTAACCTCATCCGGAATGTCTATAATACTCATTGTTCCCTGGAACAGGCCTCCGATATACTGTACTTTGATCTTCTGTTCCCGGCCTCCCTCCTGGTAAACCACCTCTTCACCTCGTCGTGTCGGATTGGGACCATAAGGATTGGCAAGTGATGTCATCCCCTTCCCGTTGCTGACAAGTATCCTGTTTTTTGCGACCCTGACGCATGTCGGGTACCAGCCCGTCGGTATAAATCCTTTTCCTTTGCTTTTTCCCGGAACTGAAACATCGAATACTGCAAGACAATTATTATCGGCATTTGCTATATAGAGCGTTTTTTCGTCGCTGCTCAGCGCTACGCTGTTAGGGGTTGATCCGCTAGGTGAATCCGGATAAAGAGCAGTATTGAGAGTCTCAATCACTTTCCCCTGTTTTGTGTCAATTACCGAAACATTGTTGTCGTTTGCATTTGCAACAAATAAATAGTGCCCGCCTGAGGTAATGCACATATCGTTCGGATTATCCCCGACTGCTATTTCTCCGGTAATTTTTTGCTGATAGGTATCAAACACCACGACTTTATCACAACCCCAGCAGGTGGCATAAAGAGTCTTCTTATCAGGCGACAGAATGCAGGTATATCCTTCACCTCCAAGCGGCGTTTCAGAGACAATGCTTTTGGTTATGAGGTCAATTGCGTAGAGGGAATTATTCTCCTTTGTGACAACATACATTATTTTCTTTCTGTCGTCGAGGGCAATTCCTGCAATGGCTATTTTTTCGGGCCATGGTTTACCAAGCCTTATTGTATCTGTGTTTATAAGTTCTTTTTTCCTTATGGCATATTTGATAATGAAATTGTCATTTCCCCCCGATGCATACAGGTATTTTCCATCATCTGAGAAAGTAAGACCAAGCCATGATTTACCTATTATTACCGAATCAGTTACAATATTATTTTTAAGATCTATCAGCTGAATGGTCTGGGTGCTCTGGCCGTTGTTTGTTACGGCAGCCAGCTTTTTGTCGGACGAAACCGCAATGTTCAGAGGCAGATCACCTAATGGTAATATTTTTCCGACTGGTGTCAGCTGCCATCCGTTGGGAAGCATAACGCGGCGTGTACTAATTTCATCGGGAGTCTGGGCTCCGACAGGATATGTAAAAGCAATAAGGAATAGAAAGATTAAATATTTTTTCATTTTCGGGCTATTTATATTTATTATATCTTGTTTTAAGAACCTTAAGTGCTTTTTCCCGTATCCCGATCCTCACTTCCCCTTTAAAAGTAACCGGTTCCCCATCAACATGAAATCTTGTTTCATCAGTACTGATGGTAACCATTTTACTGGTCTTGATATGAGAAAAATACCTTGATCTGTTCATCCTTTTTGCGAAAAGACGAAAAATAAATATCGGGAACAGGAACTTGGGAAAAGGTTTTATCATTACTATGTCCAGCATGCCATCATTTGGTACTGCGTCGGGCGCTATGAATGCATTGTTTCCGAATTGCCTTGTATTGGCCATTGTAAGCACAAAGAGATCTTCAGAAATTGTTTTTTCTCCCTCTATTTTAATTTCTGCATGAAAAGGACGAAGTCTGATAAAGTTAAGCATTGTAACTCCGACATACGACCAGAATCCCCGCGTCTTCAGCTTATCGAAGGAGTGCGCTACAAAGCTGTCGAGTCCGACTCCTGCAACATTCAGGCAGAGTCCATCATTAATATTAATTACATCGACATCAAAACATTCGTTCTTCTCAATATCCTTCAGAAGCGACCGGATATTGGGTCTGAATCCAAGTTCTTTTGCAAAGCCGTTGCCCGATCCTATCGGCAGTACCCCCAGCCGTTTCCCTGTTCCTACCAGCTGATCTGCAACCGTATGTACAGTGCCGTCGCCACCAGCAGCTACAAAAACATCATAATTATCAAAATTCTTTCTTATCAGGGTACCTGATTCGTCAATGCTCAGTGACTTATAATAAGAGAGCTCATCCCTTCGGCGCTGAAGCTCTTTTGAAATAATAAATTTCACAGGAGGGATGCCTGCATAGGGATTAAGAATGAACAATGCTTTGTTGCTTGTAGGTGCAGGCATAAGATAGTTGAGGCATTAGAGTGTAAATTTAATAAAAATTGATTACTGCACTAATTGAAATTATTTTAGTTACACAGAGTTGCACAGAGGATTCACAGAGCTACACGGAGTTACCTGAGACAACCCTCGGTGGCTCTCTGTGATTTCTCTGTGTCTCTCAGTGTAAGTTCTTTATAATTTAAAATTGTCTGAACAAATGAAATGAAAAGATATTTCAGGTATATTCTTTTTTTGTCGTAATTTGGATTCTGTTTTTTACTGATAAATTCATAAGCTAAACTGTCATTAAAAAAGAAAGGGATCATGGCAGAATCAAAATTTTA
>DOTV01000061.1 GCA_003520925.1 Bacteroidales bacterium
GGTGAGCAGATAAAGATAAGTTTCAGAGCCGGATCTTTAAGTTCCGGGAGTACATTTTTATATTCAACCTGGAAATCTTCCGAAAGAGGGATCTTAATTATCTCTACATCATTTATTGCAGCAGAGACCTCATACATCCCGTATGTAGGGGTAAATGTCAGAGCTTTATCTGTTCCCGGATTGCAGAATATCCTGAAGCACAGGTCAATAACTTCGTCACTCCCGTTTCCGAGGAAAATACTTTCTTCCTGTATACCTTTTATCCGGCTTATTGCTGTCTTTAGTTCCCTCTGATATGGATCGGGGTATCTGTTCAGTTCTCCGTACGGGTTTTCGTTAGCATCGAGAAAGATGCCATCCTTGCCCTTGAATTCATCCCGTGCACAGGAGTAGGGGATAAGGGTCTTTACATTTTCTCTTACAAGTCTGCTGATATCATTCATTTCCAAGTGAATTTAAGCGTAGGGTAACTGCGCTTTTATGGCCGTGTAATAATTCGGCTTCAGCCATCTTTTCAATTACCGGTCCGAGATTCCTGAGTCCTTCAGCAGAAATCTGCTGGAATGTAATTTTTTTTACAAAGCTATCGACTGAAACACCGCTGAAGCTCTTTGCATAACCGGATGTTGGCAGAGTATGGTTAGTGCCCGATGCGTAGTCGCCCGCACTCTCACAGCTGTATTTACCAATGAATACCGAACCGGCATTCCTGACCTGTTCTGAAATAAATTGTGGTTCGGATGTTGATATTATAAGATGTTCAGGAGCATACAGGTTGGACATTTCAATACAATCATTGAGTGAGTTCAGAAGAATCAGAGAGCTGTTTTCCAGCGCCTTAAGAGCAATATTTTTTCTTGGCAGCAAAGCCACCTGTTTATTTGTTTCAGCTTCAACAGCATTTAAAAGGTCCGAGGATTCTGTCAGCAATATTACCTGGCTGTCGGTTCCGTGTTCAGCCTGGGCCAGTAGATCTGAGGCAACAAACGACGGGTTGGCATATTTATCAGCAATTACAAGGACTTCGCTTGGTCCGGCTGGTATGTCAATCTGGGTTCCGTCGAGTTGAACCATCTCCTTGGCTTTTGTGACATATTGGTTACCGGGTCCAAAAATCTTGTCGGCTTTTGGTACTGTTTCTGTGCCATAGGCCATTGCGGCGATGGCCTGGGCACCACCGATCCTGAAGATATCCGTAACACCGGCAATATGGGCTGTGTATAAAATGAAAGGATTAATATTGCCATTCCTGTCAGGTGGTGTGCAGAGGATAATCTCGGGGCACCCTGCAATTTTTGCAGGTACTGCAAGCATAAGGACTGTTGAAAACAGGGGTGCCGTACCTCCGGGGATATATAAACCGACCCGTCCTATCGGAACATTCTTTCGCCAGCAAAATACTCCTTTTGTTGTTTCAATTACCCGTTCTTTAAAGAGCTGTGGTCCGTGAAATTTCTCAATATTGGACTTTGCGACATCGATTGCATCTTTCAGAGAAGCCGGGACTTTATCAGCTGATTCTGCGATTTCAGAACCTGTTACTCTCAGACTTTTAAGTGAGACACTGTCAAATTTCACCGAAAATTCAAAAATTGCTTTATCGCCTGAGCTTTTAACCTGGCGGAGAACAGAGGCAACAGACTCCTCGAGTCCCGACCTGTCTAAGGATGGACGTTTACAGAAGGAATCCCATTTTTCTCTCTCAGGGTATCGGAAGATTTTCATTATAGTATCATTTTCTCGATAGGTATTACAAGTATTCCTTCAGCGCCAGCATTTTTAAGCTGGTTTATCCTGTCCCAGAATTCGTCCTCCTTGACAACCGAGTGAATGCTGCACCAGCCTTTTTCCTCAAGTGGAAGGATCGTCGGACTTTTCACGCCGGGAAGGATCCTGCAGATTTCGTGCAGCGCCTCGAGAGGAGCATTCAGAAGTATGTATTTGTTTTCCTTTGCGTTTTTTACAGCTCTTATCCTGAAGAGAAGTTTATCCAGAATACCCTGTTTATTGTTATCAAGGTTTTTATTTGAGATTATAACTGCCTGACTTTTCAGGATGGAGCTTACTTCACATAATCCATTGGTCATCAATGTACTGCCTGAGCTTACAATATCACACACTGCATCTGCCAGACCGATACCAGGCGCTATTTCAACACTTCCGCTGATCTCTTCTATTTCAGCAGTGATATTGTTTTCTTTAAGGTATTCAGAAAGAAGTCTCGGATAACTGGTCGCGATTTTTTTGTTCATAAAATATCCGGGACCGGTGAAGGTTGATTCTTTGGGTATTGCGAGGCTCAGACGGCAATGTGCGAAGCCCAGTTGCTCGAGTACTGTTACATCCTTGTTTTTCTCGAAAACCATATTCTCACCAAGGATGCCTATATCGGCAACCTGCTGTTCGACGTACTGGGGTATGTCATCATCCCTGAGGAAAAGAATTTCGACAGGGAAATTTACAGCGCTGGTTTTAAGGACGTCAGTACCATTTGAAAATTTTATCCCACACTCTTCAAGCAGTCTATGGGAGTTCTCGCTTAACCGGCCTTTTTTCTGGATCGCAATTTTCAGTTTGCTCATTTTTAATTTTATTTTATCCGGGCAAACCCAAGGGGAATAAAAAACCCGTCAGATCTGCTCAGACGGGTTATGATATTTTGATACAACTACATATCATTTTCATTTCGCCTGAGAGCAAGTATGAAAATGGTGATGATGTAATTGAAATGATGTCATTGCTTTAAAATATTAGGGCAAAGATAAGGTTTTTTTAATAGGTTTCAATATTAGGGCAAAAAAACTATTATGTCCGTACGGGGCGGAATCGGTCCTGGTTATAACCTCTCCGCCACAAGATCGCCTACCTCAGTGGTTGTGAATCCCATCTTTCCCGCTCCAAGATCTTTCAGTTTATTTGCAGTAATATCCATTATAGCATTCTCGACTGCTAGTGCAGCTTTTGTTTCTCCGAGATGCTCGAGCATCATTGCGCCGCATGCGATGGCTGCAAGTGGATTTATTACATTTTTACCTGTATATTTCGGGGCAGAGCCTCCTATCGGCTCGAACATTGATACACCCTCTGGATTGATGTTCCCGCCTGCAGCGATCCCCATTCCTCCCTGGGTTATAGCACCAAGATCAGTGATTATATCTCCGAACATGTTGGTTGTGACAATAACATCAAACCATTCCGGGTTTTTAACCATCCACATGCAGGTTGCATCAACATGATAGTATTCCCTTTTAATATCCGGATATTCAGCTCGTCCCATTTCATGAAATGCTCTTTCCCAGAGGTCAAAAACATATGTCAGGACATTAGTTTTACCGCAAAGAGCCAGTGTCTTTTTTCTGTTCCTTTTCCTGGTGTATTCAAAAGCATATCTTAAACACCGGTCCACCAGAAAGCGGTTATAAACCATATTCTGAATTGCAACCTCATGAGGCGTGCCCTTCATTGTCACTCCTCCGCTTCCTGTATAAACATCACCTGTATTTTCTCTGACAACCACATAGTCAATATGTTCCGGACCCTTGTCCCTCAGAGGTGTGGTAACTCCCGGATAAAGCTTTATGGGACGGAGATTAATATACTGATCGAGTTCAAACCGCAGCTTCAGGAGAATTCCCTTCTCCAGGATTCCAGGTTTCACATCGGGATGCCCGATTGCTCCAAGAAAAATTGAATCAAACTTCCTTAGCTGTTCCGGTGCCGATTCCGGTAACACTTCACCGGTCCTCAGATAGCGGTCTCCTCCGAAATCAAATTCCTCAAAATTGAGCTTGAAACCGTATTTTGAAGCAGCGGTAATCAGGACCTTTTTTCCCTCTCTTACCACCTCCGGGCCTGTTCCGTCACCGGGGATCGCTGCAATATTGTAAGTTTTGTTCATTGTGTAATTTTTCAGATTATTATTCATTATGATTATTAGGAATTATCGTATCACCTATCCTGATCTCGCTGTTTTCGACAATATTCAGCATTTTTTCAGTAGCTTTTATAGCCGATTCAGTCTGATCCGCATCGAGCCCCTTTGTCCTGAACTCCCTGTTTTTAAAATTCCAGGTAATTACAGTCTCAACCAGAGCATCAGTTTTGCCCCCCGGAGGAATTGAGACTTCATAATCGGTGAGTGTTGGAAGTTCTTTTCCAAGCCTGTCATATATGATCCTGACAGCTTTCATAAAAGCATCATACTGTCCGTCACCCGATGAGGTCTCCTGGTAAAGGCTTCCGTCAATCTCTATCTGTACACTTGCAAACGGTTTCAAACCAAAAGAAAGGGAAAGTGAATAGTTCTTTATAAAAATCTTATAGTCAGCCCTGTCATTTCCAAGTACATCAGATATTATAAACGGCAGGTCCTCGGGAGTTACATTTTCCTTTTTATCTCCAAGTTCAATTACCCGCTGAGTCACCTTTGCAAGCGATTCTGGGTTCAGATCGAGTCCGAATTCTTCAAGATTTTTTTTAATCGTGGCTTTGCCGGATTGTTTCCCCAGTGCATATTTTCTTTTTCTTCCGAATCTTTCAGGAAGGAGGTTATTATAATACAGGTTGTCTTTGGTGTCTCCATCGGCATGTACACCGGAAGTCTGAGTAAACACATTTTCACCAATTACTGGCTTGTTTACAGGAATCCTTATCCCGCTGAATGTTTCAACTATCTTGCTGGCTTTTGTTATTTCAGATTCAACAACACCTGTCTCAGCCTGCAACTGGTCATGCAAAACACCTATGACACTTGAAAGAGGGGCATTCCCTGCCCTTTCTCCCAACCCGTTTATTGTTGTATGAACTCCCTTTATACCTGCTCTGACTGCAGAATAGATATTGGCAACTGCCAGATCATAGTCGTTATGCGGATGGAAATCAAAATGCAGTGACGGGTATCTGTCAACCACTTTTTTACAGAATGAATATGTCTGGTCCGGATTCAGTATTCCAAGTGTATCCGGAAGCATAAACCTTGCTATTTTTTCATCCCTGAGGCTGTCGAGCAGGTAAAAAACATACTCCTCAGAGCTGATCATCCCATTTGACCAGTCCTCCAGATAAATGTTGACATTCATACCGTTTTCTCCAGCCCGATTAATAATTCCCTTAATGTCATTTACATGCTGTTCAGGGGTTTTGCGCAGTTGTTTTTCGAGGTGACGCAATGATCCTTTGCACAAAAGATTTATAACGTTTCCTCCTGCGTCGTGGATCCAGTTGATTGAGATATCCCCGTCAATAAATCCAAGAACTTCGACTTTGTCCAGTAAATTGTTACGCCGTGCCCACCTGGTGATCATTTTAAGCGCTTCAATTTCACCGGTGGAAACCCGTGCCGATGCAACCTCGATGCGATCGACTTTCACCTCTTTCAATAAGAATGCTGCTATGTGCAGTTTTTCCACCGGAGAATAAGAAATACCCTGCATTTGTTCGCCATCCCTGAGGGTAGTATCCATTATTTCAATTCTCATCTTAAGCTTTTTTTCCTGTTTCAAACGAAGTTATCAGATCTTTTTTACTCAGAAGGTAGTCTATGTCATCAAGCCCATTTAACATGCACTCTTTTTTGTAGG
>DOTV01000125.1 GCA_003520925.1 Bacteroidales bacterium
ATATCAATATGATGGATTCCCCAGTCAACAAGATGACCATTTCCATACTCCTTTTCGAGTCTCCATGATTTATGTCCGATACTTGGCCGGTATTCAAGCTTTGGCGCAGGACCGCACCATTCTTCCCAGTCGAGAGAAGCGGGAGGAGGCTGGATTTTCGTATCCTGCGGACCAGGATTATAGTGTATCTGAGCTACGATCTGATGAACAACTCCTATCTTACCGCCTTCAATAAGCTCCTTTGTTTTCTTAAAGGATTCTGCCTGACGACGCTGAAATCCGACCTGGACAATATTTTCAGCTTTTCTGGCTGCATTTACCATTGCAAGTCCTTCCATAACATCATAAGCCAAAGGCTTTTCGCAGTATATATCTAAACCTTTGTTGCAGGCAGCGATAAATTGCAGTGCATGCCAGTGAGGAATAGTACCAATTACCACAGCCTCCAGCCCTTTCATATCAAGAAGATCACCATAGTACTTGAAAGTCTTTGGCCTTGTCCCCTGAAGTTTTTCAATTTCATCCGCACTAGCTGACAGATGTTCTGAATCCACATCGCAGATTCCTATTACATCAACTCCGCCGATTTTCAATGCGGCTTTTGCATCAACCATTCCATACCATCCGGAGCCGATAAGACCAATCTTAAGCTTCCTCTCCTGGAACGCTTTCGGAAAATAGATAGAGGATGCAGCGGCTGCTGAACCATAGGCTGCCATTTCAATGAATTTTCTTCGCTTCATGATGAATACTTTAATTCATTAAAATTAAAAAAAATCAGAGATATATTTTGCATTTTTAATATTCAAACTTTTTGACCACGGATTTAAGAACCATATGACTCCGTAATAAACTCCGCGAGACTCCGTGGTAAAAGATTTTTTAATTACATAGTAAAGCTCTTATCAGCAATTAGCTGTAAATTTGTTTATATCACTTTTCATAATTGCTACCTATGCCAAAAAAACCTCCCAACCTGTTCATTTTCTGGAATGAGCTTAAAAGACGGAAAGTCATAAAAGCCTCATTTGTCTATATAGCTGTCGCATACGCAATTATTCAGGCTGCTGATATAGTTTTTCCCAGGCTTGGATTACCCGACTGGACTGTTACGTTTGTCCTGATCCTTCTGATAATTATTTTTATTCTGGTCATTGTACTTACATGGGTTTATGATATAACGCCTGAAGGGATCAAAGTCACAGAGGATATCGGATCCGGATCGAATCAGGAAAAAGGGAAAAAATCAGCGAAGAGCAGAAAACAAGGTGCACCTGATGCATATCAGAAGCCGGTTCCATCTCAAAGTGAGCTTGAGAAAAAAGTCTCTGACCTTGAAGCTCAGTTGCATGAAGCAAATTCTCTATCACTCAGTAAAGTATTGCCATTGTTTGTAAAAAAACTTGCTTTACCAGTAATTGTCATAGTGGCTTTAGGTCTGTTTGTTATTTACAAACAGAAAATTTCAGAAATGCTGGGATTCGGTGATGAAAAACGGGAGGTTGCAATGACACACAATGCCAATGCTGCTGGTTACATTAAAAACGGTGATATTGAATCTGCAAGCCATGAAGTTGAACTGGCCCTGGAAAGTGATCCTGAGTACTCCTATGCATGGAGCAACAAGGGTGTGATAAGCTATTTGCAGGGTGATCTGGATAAAGCTATAAATGAAATTATTAAAGCTGTAAGTCTGGATCCGAGAAACAGCAAAGCCCCGTATAATCTTGCTTATGCTCTCGATGACAGGAAAGATTATAAACAGGCGGTCAGGTGGTATAAAGAAGCCATAAGGATAGATTCCACATTCAATACTGACTCTGTTTACACTATTGCCTCGAGTGCTCTTGGGAGATTGTACAATACCTTTGAACAGCCGGCAGCTGCGATTGTAATTTTTTCCAGAGCTAAGAAACTGCATCCTGAATCAAAATACATTTACCTTATTCATAAAAACCTTGGTAATGCATATCTGCTTCAACATCAGACTGATTCAGCTTTGAAATATCTTGAGCTATCCTATAACATCAATAAGCTGGAACCTGAAACAAATCTTTTTCTGGCAAGAGCTTATGAGGCCTCTGGACAGACCACAAAAAGCATTGAGTCCTGGCAAAAATATATAAACCTGGAGACAGACACTATAAAAGCAGGTGAAGCCAAAAAAAGGATGAAAGAGTTGGCTGTAAAAAGACTTCAGGAAATCATTAAGAACTAAGCTAAAGGCCTGAATCTGCGACAATCAGCGAGATCAGCGAGAGACATTTACCCCCTCTGATCCCGCAGAATTGCGCAAAATCCAAAACTAATCTACCTGATGAGCATTATTTGTCTTACTTCTTTTATATTACCCACTGAAAAACGTACAAAGTAGAATCCCCGCGAAGCCACTTCTCCGGCATCAGAATATCCATTCCATGTTACATTATAGCGTCCCGGTGCCTGATCCTTCGTAACCAGATTGCTCACCAGTCTGCCTATTACATCGTAAACCTGGATCATAACTTTTTCAGAACCCTTATCACTTTCGGCAATCTCATAATTGATAGTAATTGCATCTTTTGAAGGATTCGGATAGAT
>DOTV01000236.1:0-2095 GCA_003520925.1 Bacteroidales bacterium
AATCCACGTTATTAAATAACAGGACAAAAATAGTATTACGGCTGCGAATTCAGCAACTTTGTCAGGTAATATTAATTACAGCATGGATATGAAGGACTTTTGCTTTAAAAAGATTGTCATTTTTATTTTCATATTGTTTTGTACTTTTTCATTTTGCGAAGCTCAGAGATACAAACGCAGTATCAGAAATCCTGAAAGGGAGGTGTTTAAAAAATCGTTGAATAACAAAACCGTTAAATACAGAGAGTCACCAAGTATTGTCAGGGCAAAGAAGAAACAGGCTGCAAATGAAAAAAAGCTGGATAAAGAGTATGAGGCATATGTAAAAGAATCAAGGAAACGTTCAGTTGAAATACAATCTCCTGAAGTAAAAGCCCGTATGCTGGAAAACCGGAAGGAGGCTGACTTAAAATATAAGGAGAAGAAAAAAAACAGAACGGAAAGGTCAAAAAAAGTAGCCAGAAAATACAAGTAGCTGCTGAACATACAGGATAAATACCTGTACTGTACCCTTTTTCAGTAATTATATTTGGTAATTAGGCGAAGATTTAATATATTTGTTACTGAAGAGTTCCGGGGCACCCCGGAATTCTTCTTATTTTTTTAAATAGAAGAGCAAAAGATGTCAGACGTCATTTACATAACGGAAGAGGGCCTTCAGAAACTGAAAGAGGAACTGGATCAGCTGCGATTGGTTGAACGACCCTCAATATCGAGACTTATTGCAGATGCCAGAGACAAGGGTGATCTTACTGAAAATGCTGAATACTCGGCCGCTAAGGAGGCACAGGGAATGCTTGAGATGAAAATCTCTAGGATTGAGGATATTATCAACCGCTCAAGGGTGATCGATGAATCGAAGATAGACACCTCTACTGTCAGGATTCTTAACAGGGTAAAGATCAAGAACAAGACAAATAACAGTGTAATGGAATACCAGATTGTTCCTGAAAGCGAAGCGAATTTTAAGCTTGGCAAAATTGCTATAAGTTCCCCTATTGCCATGGGTTTAATTGGCAAAAAAGTGGGTGACACTGTTCAGATAAAGGTTCCTTCAGGAATAATCCCATTCGAAATATTGTCAATATCAACTCAATAAATATCATGTTCAATGGCAACTCTGTTTACAAAGATCATTAAGGGAGAGATTCCGTGCTACAAAATAGCTGAGGATGAAAGGTACTTTGCTTTTCTCGATATAAATCCTTTAATGGCCGGACACACCCTGGTAGTGCCAAAAGTTGAAACTGATTACATTTTCGACCTTCCCGATGATGAACTGTCAGGCCTGGTACTTTTTTCAAGGAAAGTTGCAATGGCGATTGAGAAAGCTATTCCATGCGCCCGCATAGGAGTTGCTGTTATTGGCCTTGAAATCCCTCATGTTCATATTCATCTGGTTCCAATGAATCAAATGGCAGACCTTAACTTTAAAAACCCAAAACTAAGTTTCACACCGGAAGAATTCAGTAAAATCGCTAAACGTATCAGTGAAAAAGTTATCCTGTAACTGATTTCAGGATCTTTCTTCTTTCAATTTCATTTCATTCCTTTACATTTCATACCTTTATAAGGATAATTCTGCTCGCTGCATGAGTTACTTATATGATTTGTGGGACGATTTCATAAGTCTCCTGTTCCCCAGGCTCTGCCATGGCTGCGGCAACCACCTGATGAGAAATGAAACTCTTATCTGCACAGAGTGTTTTGTTACTATTCCGCGATCGGGTTATCATCTGATACCCGATAATCCGGTTGAAAAGATTTTCTGGGGCAGGTGCATGATATCAAAAGCAGCCGCTTTCTCATTTTATACCCGGGACAGCAGGATACGGAGACTGATACATCAGCTTAAATATAAGGGAGTTAAAGAGATTGGTTCTGAGCTTGGCCGGATTTATGCCCGTTCACTAAAGTCTTCCGGATTCCTGGATGATATTGACATTATTGTTCCGGTACCTTTGCATCCTTCAAAAAAAAGGCAGAGAGGATTTAACCAGAGTGATATTATTTCACTGGGAATATCTGAAGTCTCCGGTATACCGGTCGACACAGGTCTGCTAATCAGAAAAACAGTTACAAAGACGCAAACCCG
>DOTV01000236.1:2463-7256 GCA_003520925.1 Bacteroidales bacterium
ACAGGGTCGACAATTGAAGCATGCGCAAATGAGGTATTAAAAGCAGAGAAGACAAAAGTCAGTGTTGTGGCACTTGCTTTTTCAGTAATCTGATAAACTACTTCTGTTTGATTCTTTTTGGATTCTTGTTAATGAAATCTTTCCAGCTGTTATAGTTCTTTTCCTGCATCGGAGTGTTTGTCTGATAAAAATGGCAGAGAGCTGCAGCCAGCCCGTCGGTGGCATCGAGTTTGATTTCGATTTTGCTGAAATTAAGAATTCTCATCAGCATTGAAGCTACCTGTTCCTTCGATGCAGCTCCTCTTCCGGTAATCGACATTTTGATCTTTCGGGGGGCGTATTCGAATATTGGAAGGGAACGGCTGAGGGCTGCGGCAATTGCAGCTCCCTGTGCCCGGCCAAGTTTCAGCATCGACTGCACGTTTTTACCATAAAAGGGGGCTTCAATGGCCAGCTCGTCGGGATGATACTCATCAATTATACCGGTTGTGCGGTCGAAGATCTGCTTCAGCTTAATATAGTGATCATCATATTTAGAGAGGTCAATCGAACCAATTGCTATCAGCTCGGGATCCTGTCCTGATACTTTTATTAATCCGTATCCTGTTATGTTTGTCCCGGGATCAATTCCCAGTATAATCCTCTCTTTAATCTGTTTTTTCAAGGAGTTTTATTATAGACTGAAAATTATCTGATCAATAGACCCTGGTTTCTCCACTGAGGCTTTTCTGAATACTGCTTATGACGATAAAAGGATTCAGAACCCTTAGCAGAGAAGGTACCGGTCTCAATGTATTTTATGGCCTCCTTCAGGCACAGTTCATTTCTGTCATTAAAATCGTGAGTGATATCATCCGAAACTAATTTACCGGGGATAATGCCATTAAAATAGTCGCCTTCATTATCCTTATTTACTATTTTAAAAGTTATCGGCCAGAAGAAATACTTCTTCCCAACCTCCCATCCGTTCATTCCTACTGGTTTTCCGCTGGTTGTGTCTCCTATGCTTACGACATTCATAAACGGTTTCAGGCCATTCATAACCGCTTCGCTTGCCGAGGCAGTAAGCCTTGAAGAAATAACTATCAGCCTTGTCAGCGAAATATTTACCTGAACACTCTTGTCAAATTTATAGGTATAGTTTTGATCCTGGTTCTTATCATTATAGCTGAGTACCCCAAATGTCGAACCGGAATTGGCAAGTGTCTTACCTCCAATCTCAGTTGCAAGGGTTTGGGCTACAGACAGGTAACCTCCCGAATTATATCTCAGATCAAGTATCAGGTCCTTTATATTATTCTCTTCAAAGAACTTGAATGCAACGGCAAGTTCAGAAGGTGAGGGAGAAATGAATGACTCGAAAACAAGGTGTCCTGTCACTCCGGTTGAAAGGTGCAGGGTATCATACAGTAATACTGAATTTATTGTAAAAGAAGTTTTCGTTGATGATATTTCAATATCTGTTTCATCCGGCTTTGTAAAGACAAATTTGTTTGTGACACCTGCAACACTTTCTCCAAATGCATTATTATAGGCTGTCGCATCGTGGTCGGAAAGTATTTTGGCAATATCGAACCCGTTAACGCTTTTAACAATCCATCCACGCCGCACACCGTTAACCTTATACAGTGGCGATCCCGAGTAAATCATTGCAATCCTTGCCTTTTTTGAATCATCAAGACCAACCCGGATTCCGTGTCCCACAAATTCGCCCTGCATTTCTGCAACAAATTCATCATAATCAGCTACAAAACTCCATTTATCCAGGGTCTTATACTTCATAGCCTCAAGGAGCTGATATGGATCGGCATAATTCTCTTTTTTTACAGCAGGCATCTGGTTGTACCAGTAGTACCACTGCCTCATCAGATAATAAAGGCTATCCCTGGCCATTGCGTCTGTAAGGCCAGGATTGACAACAAGTTCAGGATCTTTCCTGCATGAAGAAAAGAGAAGTGGTATAATAAATGCAATATAGATTAGCTTTTTCATATGATTTAAATTGAACTTTCCATATAACAAAAAAAACGGATTATGGTTGTTTAACTTTCCGGTTCTGAATCAGTATCCCGGAAATTATCAGCAATAATCCTGCCGGAGTTGTATAAAAAACGGGTTCATGCAGTATAAAGTGTACGAAAATAAGAGAAAGAAACGGGGCGAGATATACAAGATTACTCACTTTATCGGTTGTTTCCGACATCTGAAGAGCTTTAAGCCAGAAGAAAAATGTTATCCCCATCTCAAATAATCCTATATATACTGAAGTGGCAATTCCTTTAAATCCGGTATTCTCGGGCCATGTTCCTGTAACGATCATTGTAGTAATAAGATAAGCAGATCCAAATAAGAAATTCAGGAACAGCTTCACTGCCTCGTCTCTTTTATCCTTAACATTCAGAATGAAGTAAAAGGCCCAGAAAACAGAGCTGCCGGTAGCAAGCAGAACTCCTTTCAGATCAGCATGCCCCGGCTTAAAAAGATTACCCTGGGAGGAGATCACATAGACACCAATGAATGATATAAACAATGCAACAAAGCTTCTTCCTTTAATCTTCTGCTTTAATATCGGGACTGACAAAAAAACCAGAATTATGGGCCAGATCATGTTAAGCGGTTGGGCTACCTGTGCCGGAAGAATCTGATATGCCTTAAGGAGGATCAGGTAATAAAGGAACGGATTTATAAGTCCCAGCAATGCTGAATTTAAAAGATCACGCGTGGAATTAGCTTTCAGCAGTCCGGTTTTCCTTTCTGAAATGAGAATAATAAAAAGTGCTAGGGCAGAAGTAACGGAGGATATTGTAAGCATCGAAAGGATTGAAAGCTCACCCAGGCATATCTTAAAAACCGTCGGGATTGTCGACCAGAAAAATATTGCCAGTCCGGCATAGATATATGATTTACGGGTTTTATCCATGTTTGATCTGCCCCCAACCCCCTGGGGGGATGGGAGGCGGATTTAAGTTATTATATCAAATCCCGTATACGGCACAAGCACTGCAGGTATCTTAATTCCGTTTTCTGTCTGATAATTCTCAAGAATGGCAGCAACAATCCTCGGAAGTGCAAGAGCACTTCCGTTAAGAGTATGTACAAGCCTGGTCTGTTTCTCGCCTTTCTCTTTAAACCTGCATTTAAGCCGGTTGGCCTGGAATGATTCGAAATTTGAAACCGAGCTCACTTCAAGCCACCTTTTCTGAGCTGCCGACCACACCTCAAAGTCGTAAGTCAGTGATGAAGTGAACGACATGTCGCCGCCGCACAGTCTCATAATACGGTAAGGGAGCCCAAGTTCGGAGACGAGGCTTTCGACATGTCTTACCATATCCTCAAGGGCTATGTATGAATTGTCGGGATGCGCGATCTGAACTATTTCGACCTTATCAAACTGATGAAGCCTGTTGAGGCCCCTTACATGGGCACCCCATGAACCTGCTTCCCTTCTGAAACAGGGAGTATAGGCAACATTCTTAACCGGAAGCTGGTCAGAGCTTAAAATTACATCCCTGTAAATATTTGTAACAGGGACCTCAGCAGTGGGGATGAGGTAAAAACCGTCAAGACCGACATTGTACATCTGACCCTCTTTGTCGGGAAGCTGGCCTGTACCAAATCCTGAATCTTCGTTAACCATAATCGGCGGCATCATCTCTGTATAACCTGCGAATACAGCCTTATCAAGAAAGAAGCTTATCAATGCTCTTTCCAGTTTTGCACCCTTGCCTTTGTAAACAGGGAAACCGGCCCCGGTCAGCTTAATTCCAAGATCAAAATCAATAATGTCATATTTC
The DNA here is from genome assembly GCA_003520925.1 of Bacteroidales bacterium. Taxonomy (GTDB): domain Bacteria; phylum Bacteroidota; class Bacteroidia; order Bacteroidales; family VadinHA17; genus LD21. The sequence continues at coordinate 6,258 of DOTV01000236.1, forward strand.
TTAATCAGATCCCAGTGAGGAAGAGCTGAATCAGGAAGGATTGGAATAGTACCTCCTTCCCTGACTTTAACATTATTGTCGGCACCATATCCTGGTGCAACAGAAATATGAGGAAGGTTGGGCAGTCTTATGATTTCTTTCTTAAGGTCTTCTTCGATTGGTAAAATCTTGTCATTCAGAGATCTAACCTCTTCCTTGAGCCAGGATGTCTTTTCGCGGGTAGAATCGGCCTCAGCCTTTTTTCCTTCCTTCATCAGGGCTCCTATCTCTTTCGACATCCGATTCATGTCACTTTGCAGGGATTCTGCTTTGGACTGAATTTCACGACGCGACAGATCAAGTGCGAGAATTCTGGTGATAATTTCTTCAGCATCAAAATTCTTTATCTTCAGACGTTCGATAATGAGTTCTTTCTTTTCCCTGATGAGGTTAATTGTAAGCATTTTCAATAACTATTAAATAAAAAAAGCAGGCCGTAAGCCCGCTGTAAAAATATAAAAACTCCCGGGAATGCTTTCCTCCATGAGAAAGAATTTCGGGAGCCTTGTATGGTTAAATTCCTGTTATTCAGTAACCGGCTTGACCGAAACGAATACCTTGTTGTCTTTTTTCTTTTTAAATTCAACCTCACCGTCTGCAAGTGCAAAAAGAGTGTGGTCTCTGCCAACGCCTACATTAAGGCCTGGATTATGTTTGGTTCCTCTCTGACGGACAATTATGTTGCCTGCTTTGGCTGCCTGGCCGCCAAAGAGCTTCACTCCGAGCCGCTTGCTTTCTGAATCGCGGCCATTACGTGAACTTCCTGCCCCTTTCTTGTGTGCCATAGTATTATATTTTAGTCTTCTGAATTATATTATTCCTTCTTTTTTGATGCTTTCTTTGCCGCCGGCTTCTTTTCAGCTTCTTTTTTCACAGCTGTCTTTTTTACTTTAGGAGCTGCTTCTTCTTTCTTCTCAACAGGTTTCTTGACAGCTGGTTTCTTTTCTTTGGTCTTCTTTT
>DOTV01000113.1:0-1564 GCA_003520925.1 Bacteroidales bacterium
GGAATTCTGTTTTCTCTTGTTTCTCCGATGAATGAAACAGATATAATGGCTATGACTAAAAGTGCTGACCATCCTGATGGAATAGTGGAAGGGCCCAATATACCGGAAGCGGTCCAGTATGTGCGCATTATCAGGAAACTTGCCGAAAAACTCGATGCCATCGGAATGAGTGATATCAGATTCGTGGCTCCAGACTCCGGCGGAGACCGCCTTTTTGGTGATTGCCTTGACGAAATGGTTAAGGACGATTATCTTATGGGTAAACTGAAATGGTGGGGCGTGCATCAATATGGTAACGATGCGGAAAATTACCGGAACAGAATATACAAATCTTCTTACCCCACAAGGCCATTCTGGGTGACCGAAACAGCAGGTATCAGGAACATGCTCGGCCAGCTCGATGACAATGCCAGCGCTTTTATTTTCTGGGACGGATTCGACTGCGTTTACCAGCATGGCAGGAGAAATGGCTACGGAAGCGTGCCGCCCAACGACTGGGTTTTCTGGCTGGCCGGTGATGAAGGCAAACCTTTGATCGAATACATTGGATCTACAGAGAGCTGGAAGCCTCGCAAACAGTTTTTTGAACATGCCCAGATAATGAAGTTTGTCAGACCAGGTGCCGTACGGATCGGCGTTACCGGTCAGGACAGCAGTCTGTCGGCTTATGACTGGCTCAACCCCGATGGTAACCTGGTTATTGTGGGCAGGAATAATTCCGGCCAGACAATTGCTGTTAGCGGAATACTTTCAGGTCTGCCGGTTCAGAAAAAAATGAAGTTAATCTGCACCAATTCAACAGACAATTTAACTGAAGGGCGAGATATTACTTTGTCCGGTGCTGGTTTCACGGTTTCCATACCTCCGGAATCCGTTTTTACTATAATCGGGGTTTCCGATGAACTATCATCAACGAAGATTACGAAACCGGAGCCTTCAGACTGGTATGCCGGAGATATTCATATTCACCGGAATTGCGGGGAAACAACTTCAATAATATCCGAGACGGAACTGACTTCGATGATGAAAACCAACGATCTGGATGTTATTTCAGTTCTTGCCGACATGGGAAACGGTGAGGTAAAGGACAGCAAAACAGATCTTCCTAAAGTCAATGGCTCTGATGCAGCTTATTCAAAACCCGGACGGATCGTACACTGGGATGCAGAATGGCATTTTGACCCGGCAGGCGTCACATTTGAAAACAAGGCACTGGGAGGACACATAGTCCTCCTGGGCTTAAATGAGGCACACCAGATTTGGGATGAATCATCGTCTAAAATCCTTGAATGGGGAAAAGCACAGGATGCTGTAATGGGATTTTGTCATATGCAATACCTGAATGACACTATACAGAATGATCTGACATGCTGCATACCAGTTGATTACCCCGTTGAGGCAGCGCTGGGGACAATTGATTTCCTTTCAGAGGATGTCTGGCTGAATGATGCAGCCATAAATGCATGGTACAGGCTTTTAAACTGTGGCTTCAGACTTGCCTGGACTGCAGGAACTGATTTTCCATGCAACGAAAGCAGGCCTTTCGGTTCATTGCTAACTTATG
>DOTV01000113.1:1897-6906 GCA_003520925.1 Bacteroidales bacterium
GTTGTATCAACAAACGGCCATGCTGAATTCCTTGATCTGAAAATCAACGGTGGCTATGGTCCGGGTGATGAGATCAAACTGAGAGGGAGGAAATCTGTTGAAATAGATGTAATCTGGACTGCCGACAGGATTTTAACCGGACAAGTAGAGATTATCTGCAATGGAAAGATCATTGGAAAACTGGATGGAACCGCGAGTCCGGGTGAACCGGTCAGTCTGAAAACCCGCCATAAAATCGGCGAGAGCAGCTGGATCAGTGCCCGGAGAATGGATAATTCAGGCCACCGGTTGCAAACCTCTCCTGTTTATATTACTCTGAATGACGCCCCAGTAAGGGCAAGTGCCGAAGATGCCAGGTATTTTGTGAAATGGATTGATAATATCCTGTTCAACATAGCCACCGGAGGATCGTGGAATCAATATTTTTCACATGACCTGGACAGTGTCCGTAAGAGATACCAGACAGCACGTGATATTTATGAAAAAATTGCGGTTGAAGCTTCAAAGAAAAAGTGATGCAAAAATCTTTCCCTCCCATAATTCTGTTTTACTGCATTTTTTTGCTGTTTCCAGCAACGGGTTGTTCAGAGGATAAAACAGGAGAGCCGATATTGCTTCTGACCGGCAACAAGGATTTCGGTGCCTATACCGGTGAAATCCTGAAAGCTGAAGGTTTCAATGAGTTTATAACCGATTCCATTGAGAGTAAAAAAATCAGCGGATCTTTCCTTGCTCAGTTTGACCTGATAATTCTTGCTGAAAAAACAGATGACCGGCAAACAAGCAACATGTTAAGAAAATATGTCCGGGGAGGAGGTAATCTTATAGTCTTTCAGCCCGATAAGGCTAACGCAGACCTGTTTGGCCTTGAAAAGATGACCGGAAAAACAGGAAAGACCTATATTGCAATTGATACTTCCTCAGCGGAAGGAAGATCTCTTACTGGTAAAAAGATTCAGATTCATGTAACTGCTGAGGGATTTTCTCTTAAAACCGGAAAAGCAGTCGCTTGGTTCTGCAATAAAACAGATTCAGTTTATGAATTCCCTGCCGTTGTGACAAACAGTTTTGGAAAAGGTCAAGCAACAGCATTTCTTTATGACCTGCCACGGAATATTGCATATACAAGGCAGGGTAATCCTGAATCTGCGGGAATTGAAAAGGACTCTATTCCCGGAATCAGGGCCATGGACCTTTTCACAGACGGATGGGTTGATACTTCAAACAACGTAATCAACCAGGCTGATGAGCAGATGATCCTCCTGACCCATTGCATTGAGCAAATGAACGGAGATATGAAACCATTGCCAAGGCTGTGGTATTATCCTGATTCACTGAAATGTCTTGTAACACTTACGAATGATGGTGAATTCAATAATGAAAATGACTTTGAACGGCAATTCAGGGATATAGATTCTATGGGAGCTATAATGTCTCTCTACATCATGGAGACAGCCAGGGTATCAAAGTTATGGGCTGAGAAATGGACTGCCCGGGGATTTGAAATTTCGGGCCACCCCGATGATACTAGAGAGGCAAAAGCTCCTGTCTGGAGCAACATGGACAGGACGGTATCAGCTAAAATCAGTGAAATAAATGACATCTATGGATTACGGATGTCAACCGTCGTGAATCACTGGTTTGTATGGTGCGGGAACAATGAATCGGGAGACAAGGAGTTTTCTGCCCAGGCTGAGATTGAGGCAAAGAAAGGCCTGTCGATGGACGTAAACTATGCACATTATGATAATAATTCCGGCCAGGGACATTTCCTGGGTCCGCAGGGCAGCCGCCAGGGAAATTTTACCGGAAGCGGATTGCCAATGAGATTTGCAGGAAGCTCCGGAAAGATAATCGACATCTATCAGCACCTCAACAATGTATATGATCAGCAGTACAATGAAAACCATGATTCCGAAGGATTTTACAACTGCTTTAAAGGTTTGATGGACAGGAGCCTGAACAATGAAGTTTATTCATTAATAAGCATTAAATCACATAATGACGAATACTATTTTTCCCGCGGTCCGCTTATTAAAATGTTAGCTTATGCTGCCAATAATGGGATTCCGGTATGGACTGTGTCAGAACTGTCTGAATTTACCAGAATGCGGGATGAAGCCAGTTTCAGCAGCATATCCTTTTCTGGCAATAAAATTTCCTTTGATCTTCATTCGTCATTAAAACATAATAGCAGTTTGACTGTTATGATCCCCTTCAATTACAGGCACAATCTATTAAAGAGTATCAGATGCAACGGAAATGAGGTCGCATATACAAAAAGATCAGTAAGGGGATATGACTATGCTTTCCTGACTGTGGAGCCGGGAACAGATTATTCTTTTAAAATTGCTTTTGACAATTAGTCTAATCGTTCAAAATATTGCGGATTGCGGATTATGGATTTCGGATTTCGGATTTGAAAATCCGAAATCGAAAATTCGAAATCCGAAATAATCATAATAGCAATATAATAGGTTTAACTTTACACTACCTTCATATTCACCGGATCCCATTTGATGATCTTCTTCTGGAAATAGCTGTCGTTGCATGCCAGGGTGGGTGCTGCAGCCCTGAATCCAAATTCCGGACCCTCAACAAGAGGCTTGTTGCTGCGGACACCATCGAAGAAATTTTTGAAATGTTCAAGGTGCTCATCATATCCTTCAGGTGCCACATATTTGACACCAGGCTTCGTTGGTCTCTTCTGCTCTTCGGCACTATATTTCAGGTTATACTGTTTCATCAGCTCTTCTTGCATTGCCTTGGGATAAGTATCAAAGGAATCCCATCCACCAATGCCGGGAGCTTTCGACATTATGCTGTTGGTGAGGCTGAATCCGCTGTCGAGCATTTCCATAACTCCTTCGCTTCCGATAAACCTTGTCATACCTTTGTCACCCTGTCCGCTCACAAAATTGACCCTCAGGGTTACCTGAAATTCAGGATGCTCCTTCGTTTCGGGATAGTGCATAATACCGACCATAACATCCGGAACATCGCGGCCGTCTTTCCAGTAACAGAGCTGCCCGGAAGCAAAAACAGTATCAGGACCCTTTGAATCGGTCAGTAAATGAATTCCTGAAAGAAGGTGGACAAACAGGTCTCCCGCAACGCCGGTGCCGAAATCACGGTAATTTCTCCACCAGAAAAATTTCCTGGCATCATAGGGCATTTTTGCCATTCCCTCGGTATAACGGTCCCAGTCAACAGTCTGTGGCGATCCGTCGGTGGGCATCGTATATTCCCATGCGCCCAGTGCATCCTGTCTGTCGAACGAAGCCTCAACACAATTTAACTTTCCGATCGCACCGGCTTTATATAATTCCTTAGCCTTGCCGTAAACGATGCTGCTAACCCTCTGACTTCCCACCTGCATCGGTTTTCCTGTTTTTTTCTGAGCTGCAATGACATTAAGGCCGTCGCTGATCTTCTGAACTACCGGCTTTTCACAGTATACAGCCTTGCCGCTGTTCATTGCATCGATTGCAATCCTTGCATGCCATTGGTCGCTGGTGGCAATTATAATAGCATCAATATCTTTCCTGTTAAGCAGTTCGCGGTAATCACGCGTGGTTAAGACATTTATGCCGTATTTTTCCTTTACCCGCGTCAGCCTGCCGTTGTAAAGGTCGCAGGCGGCAACAAGTTCAACACCTGGCACCTTGAGGGCAGTGTCAGTATCGGCATTCCCCATGATTCCCATCCCAATTGTTGCAATCCTGATCTTGTCATTCTGACTTATCCGTGGTGCAAACGGGATCGTAATTGTTCTGGTCTCATTAATGGCCATCGTCTGAAGAGTACCTGCTGCAAGCAACACGGAAGAGGTTCCAATCTGCCTGATAAATTTTCTGCGTGAGGATTTTGATTTCATACCTGTGATATTTCTGGTTAAGTGCTTAAATATCTTCTTTTAAATGATGGTTTAAAGATAAAAAAAAAATGCATTTAACCACGGGGTCACACGGGGTCACACGGAGGAGATCCCGGTGTAAATCTATCTAAAGGAAAAACTGTGTAACTCAGTGTCAACTTTGTGTTACTCCGTGGTTAAAAAATTATTAATCAAATTATTAAAAATAAAACCGTGTATAAGGAACAACTTTAATTTAAGGAGAAGCGAGAAATTCCGTTAATAGAAGAAACCAGATCTTGTTTCGGGTAAAATAATTGCTGTAATACATATATTATTTGTTGTAATACAATGTCTTTTTTTAGAAACCCCGGGGTCTTTTGTGAATCCCTTTGTATCCTTGGTGGTTAAGGATTTTTTTAGCACTAAGGACTCAAAGGTCAACACAAAGTAACACAAAGGATAAGAAAGAAAAGAATGCAATTTCGCAATAATTCAGCCTATTCTCATTTAGTTTATCTTTGCATGATAATTATATCTCTTGCCGGATCAGGTTGCTTATGAAATTCAAAATGAATCATCCTCTGATTTTTATTCTCATTATTGCATCATTTCTTCCCGGGTGTACTAAGGATGATCCTCCTGCATTTGATCCTGAAAAAGAAGTATTCAACTTTATTGTTACAGAACCGCAGAGGGAATATATTAATGCAAGCCGGGGTGAACAGTATGACGTTACCGATCCGATCCCGGAATTGAAGTTTGCAGGGGAAACATATACGATCGACCGGTTCGAGATCCGGGGCGATGGAACTCTTAACTTTTCCCGTAAAGGATTTGGCGTTAACATGGATTCCAAAATCACTCTCCATAACCCTGGGGAGCCTGCAGAAAGGAAATATGAAGAATTCAAACTTCTGGCATTGGTATTCGACTACACCTATATTGAAAATAGTATTGCTGTTGGCTTTTTCAAAGAAGTCGATTTATGGCCGGTTTACGATTTTTATACTGAAGTAAAGCTTAATGGTCATACCCAGGGCTTATACCACTTTATTGAGGATCCATTTGAATATTTTATTGAACAAAAAAATGCATCGTTTGTGGTTCGGCGCGGGTATAATCATGTAATAAAAGCTTGTTCGGTAAGTGC
>DOTV01000065.1:0-7435 GCA_003520925.1 Bacteroidales bacterium
GATCATGGCAGAATCAAAATTTTATCATTTTTCCTCCTCCGGACTGTTTTACGGGGTTGAATCTCTTGCTGAAGCAGTTACTGCCTTACGGGAAGGAGGATTCATATGGCTGAATTATTATAAGCCGGAGAAACAGGATCTGAATGTGCTTATCGACCTTATCGGAATACACCCATTATCAGTGGAAGACTGCTTTGATGATAAACAGGTCCCGAAAATCGAACATTTCCAGAACAACACATTTATATTGTTCAATGCATTCTGCTATAAAGACCAGAACCTTTATACTGATGAAGTAAATCTATTTATCGGCAAAAATTTTCTGATAACTGTAAGCGGACATAATTCCGACGACAGAAGACCCTTAAAAAATATCGAGGAGATTATTGAGCATGATATTATTAGTGCAAAAACAAGTCCGGCAATGCTTATGCACAAAGTTCTTGACTTTATTGTTGATCAGAAATATACTGCCTTCGACACTATGGAAGATGAACTTGATGAAGCTGAAGATTTCCTGATCGATCACGTTACGGAATTTCAGCCGGTTAAGCTGCTTCATTTAAGGAGGAATCTGGTGATGTTAAGAAAAAGTCTTTACCACGAACGTGAGATCCTTGTTAAAATAAACAGGCTCGATTGTCCTTTTATTCCCGAAAAAGCAGTAATAGCTTATCGTGATATCTATGACCATCTGGCCAAGTTCTTTGAGCTTACCGAGACCTATCGGGAAACTGAAACAAGCCTGATGGAGCTCTACACATCACTTCTCAATAACAAGATGACCCGGATGTCGAATGAAACCAACGCATCTGTCAAGAGATTAACACTGATAACTACTGTGTTCATGCCTCTTACTTTGCTTGCCAGTATAGGAGGGATGTCGGAATGGACAATGATGACAGGAGGAGAGGAAAAATGGAAAACCTCCTACACACTGTTTATATTAGGCCTGGTAATTATAGGCGGTATAAATTATTTCCTTATAAAAGGTCTTGAAAAGGGGATCTTTTCACGTAAGAAAGATGCTTTGGGGGAAAATAATGAGCAGGAAGACCTGAAGGATTAATCCAATGGCTCCTGTTCCCAGGTCATTTCATTGAAAATCTTCAATATTTCATCTTTGAATTCTTCCGGTGCGTCAAGCTGGCCCCAACCTGTGTGAAATTGCCATAATCCGTCATAAGCAGAGTCGTGATATGACCTTATCAGATGGGGAATATCCCTCTCTTTTAAAAGCCCGTCGATCAGATTAGCTTCGATCTCGTTATTAAGTACCAGTATTTTAATAGTTTTATTCATAAGGGATTATAAATAATATCTAAAAATAATATTTTTTCACTATTTAAAGGGATCTAACCACGGAGTCACTCTGAGTTTCCACGGAGTAACACAGAGTAACAAATAGTGTAACTCCGTTTTAACTCTGTATAACTCAGTGGTTAATGGAACTTAATTACTGATGAACAAAAAACTCTTACACCCGGCTCAGATTCCGGCGTGACAGTTAAAGAAATTTTTTCTTTACGGGTTACCTTATCAAAAGAAACATAAACGGGGATCTCACCTGTCTCCCCGGGTTTAAGGGAAATAATTTCGTTCAACAAGCTTGCAGAGCATCCTTTACCTTCGCAATTAACAGATAATCTGTAAATATCACTGTTCAGCCATGGCAATGTATTCTGATGATGCATAGAAGTATCAGCTGCTGAAGACTCGCCTGTGTTTTTAACTGTAAAGGTTACATATCCATTATTTCCCTTTATTTTTCTGACCGAAGGCTTACTGACACTGACATCCCTTTTCCGAACTGTCACCCCGTCAAGCGACCTTACGCCAACTTCATATGATAATATCCCTTCATCATTTTTATTAACATCAATAATATAGAAATGGAGACGATTGGCTTCATCTTCCCATTCAAAAAGGCTGCCCGAATTCAATCCTGCATGGAACAGTGCATCGTTCAGTTGTCTGTAATCGGCAACTGTTCTCATTACTTTTCTGCCGTCGGGCTTTATGTAATCAATCATATTGATGTCTTCGGGGTGAGCATCAATAACCCAATTGAAACAATTAAAACCGTTAGGCCCTCCGTTACGGCTCTCCTTATCTTTGTTCTTTGCCAGAAGAACCCCGTTATCGGGACAAAAGGAGTCATATCCGATCCGCTGTACCACCTCCAGGGAATAATAATCAAAATTGGGGATACCAGGTGAAAGCGGATTTGTTGCAGGATCATCAGCCGGAGTCCGGTCGCGGGGTTCTGCACCGTCGAGCCTTACAATTATTCCAGCGAAAGTACCAGGTAACGGTTCAACTGCTCTTGCTGTAATTTTTGTTACTACCGGACCGGATTTCGCCAGGTCTTCACGACTCAGTGAAAGAACCTGTTTTTCCGGTATGAAACCATTTATCATCCTGTTCCTTAACATTAATCCGGCGGGCATTGCGGCTCCCATATTTGCGGGAACAACCCAGCGCATATGGGGACCACCCGGACCATTGAAGGAACCACGGTCCATCATATCCCACGGTCCTGAACCTACCCGTCTGTAGGGTTCTGCATAAGGATTATTGTTATTGTCGCCGATATCGAATGCATAATGGCCAAGCTCGTGGGTTATTGTGCCTGAGTTTTCACCCTGTCTTATTGAAGAGAGGCCCCACTGCATCTGTCCGGCTTTCCACGATGTCCAAGGAACATAGCGTGTAGGCACCCAGGCTGGCTTTGACGTATCAGGGTTACCCCATTCAGCAGGTATTTCATCTTTTGAAAGAAACTTCATTTCCCCGAACTCCTGCCAGACACCAGTCTCGTCATAGCCTGCATAAATTCTGAGGATTGCATCATACTTTTCTTTAATGTCACCGGCATCGTCTTTCCAAAGTGAATCTATATCCGGTTCCATACGGCTTTTTGCCCGGCTCCCATCGGGAGTTGAATTATTCTGGTTATATTCATTAAGCCCATACTCCCAGAGATTTTTGGGCATCCTGTACGGACCAAAGGGATCGAGAATGGTTATCCCGAATTTTCCCCGCGATTGCTCCATCCAGTAACCATTGATAGTCTGCCAGTGGTTTACAGCGGACGGTTTGAGCCAGAAATCCGAATAAAAAACGGGAACATCTTCTCTTTTTACAGGGCTGATCTGCGGATTTCCAAAGAGATCTGAGTTTTCAGGCCGGGTTATGACAAACGGCTGATCGGGAAAATCAACAGCAATGAGAGCCATACGAAACTTTCTTACCGGGGAAAGAGATGGATCAGCCCAGTTCTTCCCGGGTATAGGTTTGTAATCGCTCCAGGTCATACTGTCCTGATCCTGAACAACCTGCGGATCAATAGGTTTCTGTGACAGACCTGAGATGCAATTATATATCAGAAAGGATGCAACCAGAATTTTTTTCATTCATTTTTGAATGACCGAACAGTTATTCAGAAGAACATCCATTAGAAAACCTGAGCAGTTACCCCTGATTGTGATCTGTTCGCCGGTTTTGAAATTTACAGGCTCAGCATTTCCCTGCAGAGTGCATAAAACAGAAGAGATATCATTGCCAGTATTCAGAGAAATTGTAAGGGCACCGTTTTCACCAGGCTTTACTGACTGTATTGTCCCGCTGACTTCAACGACTTTGTCGACGAATTTGGCAGCGGCTCCGTTTTCATCGCTTTCAAAAGCCTTTAACAGATCTGTTGCTGTTAATACGAAATCGGGCTTCACTTTCTGAAGATCTTTAGGTTTTAAATTATACTTATACAAACCATATAATACACCTGCAACAGCAATTACTGAAAAGACAGCCAAGGCTAATTTGTAAGATTTTTTCATAATATCCTTTTTTTAAACACGGAGTTTCACGGAGTTAAGACGGAGTTACACAGCCTGCCCCCATAAATCGGGGGAGTAAAGTATTGATAATTTGTATTTTATAACGTAATTACATTGTAATTACATATTATATCTCGGTGAAACTTCGTGTATTAACTCTGTGTGACTCCGTGGTTAAGAACAATTTAAATTATTTAAAGTATTAAAGTGGTGAATATTTCATTGTCACCGTAACTTCAAGATTCTTAGCAATTTTTTCTCTTACCACCCCCGGGATGTTTATCTTATAATCTTCAGGACTTATATTGAATTTTGAGTTTGCATTGATCCCACCTGAAATGACCTCGATGCTCCCTTTTGCACTAACTTTATTTGTTGCATCACGGATTGTAAGATCTCCATCAACAGTGACATCATAAGTCCCGTTCTTTGCAAAATTTACTGACTGAAGATTTGTGATTTTTCCCTTGAAAGTTGCTTTGGGGAATTTATCCGATTCCAAATAATTTTCATTGAAATGCTCTTCCATAAGGGCTCTGTCAAAATGGAAAGATTTGATCAGGACCTGGAAAACAAGGTCGCCGGTTGAAATATCAAGGACACTTGCAACCTGGTTATTGTCAGCCTTGATGTCTTCCATTGGTGTATGACCATAAAAGCTTATGAATCCGTTTTTAGTCATGTACTTCTGGGCATTAACAGAAAAAACCAGATTTAAGATGATTATTGAAAAGATTAAGCGCTTCATAATTATGATGATATTAATTTAAATTGTAACAAAAATTCAACCTTGCAAAAATCAAGCCGTATCCCTTAATGCTTCAGTGTAAAGACCCTTGATATATTAAAACCGAAATGAATATCTCCTTTTAACCAGTTTCCTGTCGTTTCTCCTATGAATCCCTTTTCGATCATGGCAAGAGAATTTGTAAAGATAAGCTGGAACACATGTCCGCCAGTTTCAATGTCAAATCCGACCGATAAAGGATCGTAAACCTGCTGGCTCATATATTTTTTAGGATTTCCAATATAGTAATATTCTGCATTCAGGCTTATCCTTTTTGTCAGCTTCAATCTTCCTCCGGCTCCAATTGCGAAAAGATCATTAGGATCAATCTCCGTTGCCACCAGATTGCGGTGTACATATGATGGTGTAATCTGAAGAGAGAGGCCCTGGCTGATTTTCCTCGCAATCAGTACCTGTCCGACGTATGACAATCTTGATGAAAAGTAATTTGTTCGTGTCGGATCAGCCCACCTGACAGATTTCAATGCTGCGGAGGAAAACAATGAAAGGGACACAGGCATGGAACGTCCTCCTGATGATTGTCTCAGCAGGGTAAATTTCGCAAATCCATCAAAAGTCTTTTCATAGGTTCCCCTTCCTATTCCGATCATGAGCCACTTCATGATTCCATATTCAAGCCCGAAATGAATATTTGCCTGATCGAGTCCAAAAAACTCATAGGCACCAGAATTGACCCGGCCAAACCTGTGCGATATCCTGAAATCCAGTTGTCCGGGAGGCATTTTCTCAATTGAATGTCCGTTCATTATTCTGGTCGACTTAAAAGTAGCAGTCGCATAACTTATTTCAGGTTTGGAATCTTTATTTAGGAGATCCATGAGGTCTTCCTGGCCAAACATTATTAAACTGAACAGAGAAAAAAGAATAGAAACATATAATTTTCTCATATGGACTTTGAATTTTGAAGTCAGTTATTAAGCATCCCCTTACTTACCCATATATCAAATTGCGTTATAAGGCAGGGTTTAAGTTTACCGCCATTCTTAGGCATTGGCGAATATGTTCCGGTTTGTTTTACAGAACCTGCTATTGCTGCTGCCCTGGCCTGGACATCCGCATAGTTTTCAAGACGGATTCCATTGCCTGAGCTTGCTGCTGTAGCATTTGAGTGGCACGACAGACAATTATTTGCTAGAAGTGGCGCAATTTTGCCGCTGAAAGTTACATTGGTTGTATCACAGGCAGAACTTAAGGAAGGATATAACGCTTCCTCACTGTCGTAGTAACATGATCCCAAAAGAAACATAACGAAGGCAACAAATAAAAGAGGTGTATATAATCGCTTCATATTATAATAATTGCTAATTGTTTAAAAAGCCGTTCCTGATCCAGATCTCAAACTGTCTGATCCTGCATGCCGAGAAAAAACCGGCAGGAGGCATCCTGGGAACACCGGTACCGTTCAGCGATTTTATAAGTAATCCGTTTGATGCCACTGCCGCAACGTTGTTGTATGAAGTGAGAGAAATATTGCCTGATGGAGCCGTTCCGCTGTGGCACCCCGTACATGAAGACTGAATCACAGGCCATATAGTTCCTGAAAATGTCACCGGATTAATTGTATCGCAAATCTCTCCGCAATTCTCATTTAAAGCTCCATAGCTTATCCACCTTCCAATTGAATCTATCTCAGCTGTAGTCAGCTGGCTGCTGCCGGCTGGAGGCATCTTTTCCTCTCCCGACGTTAGTTTAATTACTTTATACAACTTGCTGCCGCCAGGATTTCCCGGAGTCACGGCTTTCATGGCAGTTGTATAGCTTGCAAAAATGTATCCTTCCTTATGAGTTATTGCATCATGGCATCCGGTTGAAGCACAACGTGATACCAGGACCGGAAGAATGTCGCGAGTGAAACAGGCACGGGGATTTACGTAAGGATCACCCCCGGTGCCATTCCCGGTTCCATCGGGGCAGACAGTCAGCCGGGCACCCTGCTCGATCCATAACCTTATCATTATCCTGTTTTCAATTGAAAGAGGCCTGTCGGGAGGCATCTTATTTTCCCCGGTAGTTGCGATAATTGCCTTATAAACCTTGCTGGCAAGAGGATTTCCGGGAACAACTGAATGGCTGATATCAAGATAGTTATTGAGGACCATTCCGGATTCTCCACTTCCATCGTGACAACCGGAGATTGAACAGCTGTTTTTAAAGACAGGGAGTACATCGCCTTCAAAACAGACCTCAGGAAGATTTGAAATATCAGCTGTATGAGTGCAGGAAATAACCCAGGAAACAGTAATGATCAGCAAAACTGTAAAAAGAAAAAGATAAATCTTATTAATTTTCATAGTTCACAAAATTATTCGACAAGCGAACTTTATTTATAAATGAGTATCATTAATGATGCATATTGAATCCAATTATTATTATCCATTAATTCAGACTCTTTTTGTCAAAGATTCCTCATCCCGACTCCTCGGGATTCGGAATGTCATTCCGAGCGTTAGCGAGGAACCGAGTCCACCATTCGGTGGACGAGCTCACCGAAGGTAATCTCCCACTTCTGTATAATATTTGTAATGGATAGCCGATACTCATATTATTAATTAATACTCTATTCCTGCCAGATTATTATATCCGGCGTAGTGATATTTAGCATCCTGAATTCGTATTCAAAGTTTGGAGTGAAGACATTCTTATCAAGATTTCTCCGGATCTCTTCTATTGTCCAGAATCTCCCGTCATCAATCTCATTCCTGTTTATGACAGGCTGGTTTTCTGAAGTTCCTATGAATGAATAGACAAGCTCTTTCTCCCGCAGCGACTCCCAGATATATTTCTTTAC
>DOTV01000065.1:7765-16073 GCA_003520925.1 Bacteroidales bacterium
GGAGTCTCTCCCGGACTCATATGTCCGCCAACTGAAGTATCCCAGTAGCCTGGAAGAAGATCCTTTGTCAGGGCACGTTTCTGTAAAAACAGATCTCCCTTCCTGTTGAAGAGATGCAAATGAACAACAGGGTGAAGAAGTTTGCTTTTACCGTCATGGCAGACATGCCTTGGAGCCAGCGAAATTTCATTACCCTCTTCATCCACAATCGGGAACAATTCATTTGAATCGGAGAAATTCATAATACAATATTAAATAAACATTTCACCATATTCCCATCCTCATCTACAACTGTAAGAACATGATCCCCTGCTTCTGCCTCTAATTCAGTCTGGTGGATAAACCTGGTCGTTGCAAGATATTTTTCATCAAGATGCCAGAATATCTTTTTCGAAGGATTCCTGTGGACAACTTCTGCAATTACTCTTGTAAGCTCACCGGTATTATCCCTGGGAATAAAGATCCTGATTTCCGGGGTTGGATAAATAAACTCCATAACCGGCAGGCTTTTGCCTGTTGCACAACCGGGTGCAAAAGGCGGCAGGGGGTTATATTCCGCATGTTTCTGCCTGTAGAAGTATTCCATTGCGGGAGGGAGGACGAACCAGGACTCATTAATAATATCCGAAACAGGTACGCAATCAGCATTGACTTGTCTTGTACGTGTTTTATCAAGGTGAATTATGCTGTGGTATGGACAGGCTTCACTTCTCAGCCCGTTGATACAAGCGGATATTTCTTCACTTTCGGGACAATCGGGGCCGGCCCTGAAGCCGCTCTGAGGGCAGACAGTGACATTGGTCAGCTCTTCATAAGGAGCGGTGAACCATGGGACAGGGTTAATGATTCCGACAATTTCAAATAAGATGGGAGCAGCTGCTGTGATACCTGTCAATCCAGGTCTCCCTTCGCCATCAGCATTACCAGCCCATACACCAATTACATAACCAGGTGTAGTACCGACTGCCCATGCATCCCTGAACCCGAAGCTGGTACCGGTCTTCCATGCAATTTCAGGTGCTGAAGCAAAATACTGCCAGCCCGTCTCTGTCTCCGGACGGTTAACCTTTCTCAGTGCTTCATAGGTGAGCCAGATGGCTCCTGCTGAAAGAGGCGGATTTGGCTCCACAGCAAATTCTTCCGGTTGAATTTCATTTTTGAGAAGTACTGGCTGACGATAATCCCCTCTGAAATGCTTCTTTTCCTTATTATATCTTCCAAGTACCCTGGAAAGAGAAGCATAAACTCCTGCAAGTTCCCATAATGATGTTTCACCGCCTCCCAGGATCAGGGAAAGCCCGTAAAAATCAGCATTTTTATTGAAAGTTGTGAATCCGGTCTTTCCAAGCAGTTCAAGGAACTTTTCGGGAGTATATTTCTGAAGCATGCCGACTGCAGGTATGTTGAGCGACTGTGAGAGAGCATATCCTGCCGGAACCGCTCCGCTGAAACTCTGATCGAAGTTTTTCGGGGAAAATCCGGGAAAACGAGTCGGAATATCCTGGACAAGAGTGTTGGGAAGAATTGCTCCGGATTCCTGCATGCCTGCATACAAGATTGGTTTAAGAATACTTCCGGTGCTTCGAAGCGACCTGATAATATCAACATCTTCACCGTGTTCAGCTGACCCTTCGATCGTTGAGTTGCCGACGTAGGCAAGCACTTCACCCGTCGGAACGTCGATGATCAATGCAGCAGAATTGAAAATAAAATTGCCGGCAAGCTCTTTCTGATGCAAATTGATAATACCCGCTGTTCTTTCCTGCAGCACGGGATCAATAGTCGTCCTGATCCTCTCTCCACGGTTTTTTAAAAAAAACATATCAGTCAGATGAGGTGCAGTTGATGGCAATGGTCTGGGCTCGCCCGGGAGGGGCTCATCGAGGGCGAGAACAAGGGTCAGCGAATCAAAGTACTCTCTTTCAAACAGTTTTTCAAGAAGCTTATTTCTCCTGGTTCTGAGAGTTTCCGGCTTTCTCCCCGGATATACAAGAGACGGGGAATTCGGAAGAACAGCCAGGGCAGCAGCTTCAGCCCATGTAATGTCGGCCGGGGATTTCCCCGTGTACCGCCAGGCGGCGGCATCAAGTCCCACAATGTTTCCTCCGAAAGGAGCATTTGCAGTATATATCCTGAGGATCTCTTTTTTCGACTTGAAAACCTCAAGTTTTAGCGCCTGAAGCATTTCAATGAACTTCTCACAATACGTACGGGACCTGTTTCCCCTTGAAAGCCTTGCAACCTGCATGGTCAAAGTACTTCCGCCGCTTACAATTTCATTCGCCTTGAAGTTGTCCCTGAAGGCTCTCACAATAGCTACCGGATTTATTCCGGGGTGAAAGAAGAAATACCTGTCCTCGAATGTCAGCAGTGCTTTTCTGAATTTGTCGGGCACCACTCCTGATGAAGGAAATCTCCACTGCCCGTCATCGGCTATTCTTGCCCCCAGAAGGCTGCCGTTGCGTGCTTCCACAACAGTTGACAGCGGAGTCTTGAACTCAGGTAACGGCGAAACCAAAACCGGGATAATAATTACCCCGGTTATGATCAGTAGTATTTTAAACTTCCTTTTCAATTCACTGTCCGGTGACAATTACTTTGTTTCCGGGGACTCCTGAATAGCAGTTTTCGGTGTACATAGCCTCGCACCATACCGATGGCTGATAAAATTCACCCTTGTAGGCTGCATTCAGTATTAGCACAAATGTTTTTGTCTCGCCCTGGTTGAGGCTGAAATATGTATTGACCCTGTCGTCCCTGATATCGCGGTAATCGAAAGAGCTTTCCTTAATTCCATAGTCAGCTTCAAACAGGCGGGTATTCAGGATCTCCCAACCTGAAGGGACCATCTCTGTAAGTGCAATATTTTCAATCCGGCTGAAGGTTATATTTTTGACTCTTGTTACCATCATAAAGTCGGTTCCCTGTACAAGAATCCTGTGGTCGACAGGCTTCATTCCCATATTCACATATTCCACCTGCATGCTCATGCCCTTCTGCGGTATTGTTAAATCAGATACCAGAGGTATCCCTTTTCTGACAAGGTTTAAATACATTGGTTTTCCGGAGGTATTTTCGGCAACAAGTCTGTTAGTACCATTTTTCAAATTCAGATTTCTTATCAGGATATTCTTTGGCTCAACGCTTTGTTCAGATCTTGATTCATTAAAAGTGATACTGAACTTCGCCGGGCCTGAATTATCAGGTGAAACCATCTCCGAAAATTTCATATATGAGAAGAGACCCCAGGCGACCGACTGAGTGCTGTACCAGCTTTCGGTGCTTAGATCATCGCAAATTGCTTTAAGCAGAGGAAGGGCCTCTTCCTGTTTTTTAAGTATTGAGAGCGTGTAAAGGATGATTGCCTTATCGCGCATCGGGCTGCCGTAATAGTAATCTGAATATTCTGTTTCAGTTTCAAGGTTTCTCATGTCGAGGAGATCGCCTGCAACCTCAGGCCTTCCGGATGAGGCAAATGCCGCCGCAAGGAACCATCGTGACAGTTGAGGGAGTCCGGTCGATTCGCGGAGTCTGTTCATGGCGCCCCTTTCAGGAGAACCTGCAAGCGATAGTGTAAAAAGCCTGTAGGCCTGGTCATTGGCCGATTGTTTGAATTTTGGATCAAAACGCCATTCCTGTGCTGTTTTTTTCTGATAGTTAATCCATTTTCTCCTGAAATCCGCCGGGATGCTGTAGCCTTTCTTTTCGGCTTCGGTCATGAAATGTCCGGCATATGAAGTGATCCAGTTATCCGGCTGATAGTTGCCGGGCCAGAGCGCAATTCCTCCGCTGCTCATCTGACGTGTAATGAGTTTTGAAACTGCTTCCCTGATATTTGCTGAAGCTGTCTCAGTACTTCCGGAATCGGTTGCTGAAAGTTCCTTAAGCCAGAGCTGGGGAAATGCAGCTGAAGTGATCTGTTCGCTGCAGCCGTGAGGAAAATCAAGGAGATATCCAAGCCGTTTTTCGAGATTAACTGACGGAAGTAATGAAGCTTCAAGAGTTGCTGAATTAGACCCTTCGATCCCGAAGGGTGCAAATGATGTTTCCCATTTTTCTCCTGGTTTCAGCAGTCTGAGTTCACCTCTTGTTTCTGGAGGATTCGGGCTCCTGACATCCAGCTGAATATCATAAACTGCCGTTTCTCCGCCTCCCGATCCTGTCAGTCTGATCTTTGCAATACCCATCCTGCTGCCTGCCGTAAAAGTTAAATCTACATCCTTTTCACCCGGGCCGGCAACCGGTATGGTTTTAACTTTCTCAGAAAAGCTAACCAGATCATTCCCTTCTGCTATGAGGTCGATACTTCGGATACTCTCTTTCTGGATGAACAGAGTTACAGGCAAGGCTACTTTTTCTCCCGGACTTACCACCCTCGGGGCCGTTGCGAGGATCATAACAGGATCCTTTACAGTGATGCTTTTTTCAGCATATCCGAACGCCTTATCGCTTCCTGCTATTACCATTACTCTTACGGAACCTGTATATTGAGGCAGCTCAACTGTATGAACCGCTGTCTTTCCGGGTGCCAGGGTAAATGGTCCCAGAAATCTGACAACAGGTATAAACCGCTGTGCTTTATTTGCCGCCCTGTCGATAACGGTTTCGTCACCGCCGGTTGCAAAAATCCTGTCAAGCGTTCCGCCGAATGCCCCAAGTACCATGTCATAAAGATCCCAGGTCTGTACGCCAAGGGCTTCACGTGCATAGAAATATTTCCAGGGATCAGGGGTTTTGAATCCGGTTATGTTAAGCAACCCTTCATCAACAACGGCTACAGTATAAGTCATAGGTTTTCTTTTCGCCTCACTGATTTTGATCTCGAATTTCTGCTGAGACCTTATCTGACCGTCCATCGAGATTTTTGGTTCCAGGCGTGTACCGGGATCTTCGACCATTACCGGTACAATCCCGTAGAGCCGCATTGGCATATCGTTTAAAGTCTGGGCATGGGGCTGGATTACAGTTACATAAGCATAAACATTCGGAGCCATTTCAGGCTTTGCCCTGAAGGTTACAACACTGTTTCCCTTTGTGCTTATTGAACGGATCTCTTCAAGGACCGATGCGGAATTCTCGAGTGTAACTATTATCCTTGAATTCTCGGGAGCCGGGAAGCTGAGTTTTACCTCATCACCCGGGTTATATTTTTCCTTATCCGTATTTATTGCCAGAAGTGTGGCACCTTCACTATTTCCCTTCATACCGTATTCATAGGGCCAGTCGACCAGAATTATTTTTCCAGTTGAATGACCATCGGGTGTCGAAACCCTTATCAGGTACCTGCCCCAATCATTTCTTCCGATATTGAATGAAAAAGAGCCTTCACCTCCTGATGTCTCTATCTTTTTTGAGATGACAGGTTTATAGGAATTAGTTGATATATATTCTGCAAGATCCTCGCGATCGGATTCCCACCACCATCTGTAGGAGATCTTATAAACAGTTATCACAGTTTCAGAATTAACTGGATTACCTTCAGGATCGACAGTGACAATATTAACCTTATTCTCTTTATCGGTAAATAAAATTCTATCCCTGCCTTTTAAACCGGGCAGTTCAATGCCTGCATATACCCTGTAGGGAGAGTATTTGTACACCGCCTGCGTAATGCTCTCGTCTCCGCCCTTCTCAGCGACTTTTGCAGTAAAAACGGCATTAAGCATACCGGGTGCCTTCACATCATTTCCCGGATTGAAAATCATGTCAGCATTTCCATTTTCGTCAACCGACCCTTCAAACATTTTTGATGTCTCCGAATAAAACTGAATTGCCGGATCATCAAAATTGAACTGCCGGTATTTTGCAAATTCTGTTTTAACGGGTTTCAGAATATACTCGACAGAAGATTTAAGGTTGCCTGCAACAGATCCGTTAAGCCACTTTACATTTAGTGTTCCCTTTGAATCAGCACCTGATCCCCCGAGGATCTCCCCCGGAAAACTAAGGTCAATTTTCAGCCTGTTCGGTTTGATGGTCTCAACTCTGATCCTCTTTGTAAATACAGCTCCCCCAATACTGAGCTGAGCTTTATAATCACCTGTCACCGCCTCTGCGTCAGTAGCGGTCCTGAAAACCATCAGATTCTTACCGCCTGATTTCCGGACCTGGTTATCGATCTTCTGCTCCATCGGGTTGATCAGACTGAAAATGACAGGATGGTCAGCAGGGACAGACTTAAGATTATCTTTTATAAAGACTGAGAGATAAATTGAATCGCCCGGGCGCCAGACATCCCTTTCACCATAAATGAATGCCTTGATGCCTTTCTCAGGCTGAACTCCTGATACATCAAAAGAGCTCAGGGAGAGAGATGATCCGTCATTTATCCTGAGGTAGTTGCGATCCTTATCCTTTTTGGCAATTATCAGAAAGGGCTTTCTTTCGCAGGCAAGATTAACTGATCCGTTCTGATCGGTATTTCCGGAGATGATTTCCTGGAGCTGGAAATCATACACACTGATAACAACTTCACTAAGCGGCAATGCTGTAAGAAGGTCATTCACAATTACATGAAGGGTATTGTCAGGTCCCCTCTTCGCGATAATCCCGAAATTTGAAGCAAGTACATTCCTCGTTATTTTCCTGTCGGGATTGAAATAGGCAGCTTTGCAGGGATTGTCACGGTCGCGCCAGCTGAAACCGGATGAATAATAAATATAATCATCACTTTCCGAATAATAATTCTCGGGATCATCCCAGAAATCCCTGCTGGTTTCTTCAGCGGCCTTCAGCATCTCATCATATTTCTTCATATCCTCTGTATCAGAGCAGGGATAGAGAGAATATGAGGGTCGCATTGATAATTCAACCTTGTAAAGTATGCCCGGCTCAACATCTATATATTCAGAAAGATCGATAGTATATAGATTCCATCCCGACGAATTACTTCCTGTTGGACTTAAAAGATCGACTTTTCCGGTATAGACCGGCCTGCCGAACCTTTTTATTGAATAGCCGGCACTTATTTCATTTTCCTGGAGGAAATAGGGAAGATTTTTCTCAAAGATCTTTACGATCTTTAGATCGACAGCTTTAAGATTGGCAGCTTTAAAAGGGAAAATAAGGTTCTGCGATGCCGGGAGAATGACTCCGTTGCCAATAAGTTGAATAGAAGGCAGAAGAGGGGAAAAATCCAGCTGGGTTCTGAATGGTGCAGAGAGAGAATTACCCTTTTTATTCTTCAGCGAAGGTTCTATATTAAGGTCAGTTTTACCTTCAGGACGGGATGCCGGGAAGACGCTTACAACATTTGAATTAATACTTACAGACATCTCATTTGCAGGGGAGAGCCATATGATCCCTTCGGTTTCCTGGGATGCATCGAGGGGATCAGAGAAAACAATTTCAATATTCTGATTCTCACCCGATCCGGTAATTATATCTATGACAGAGAAATCGCCCGACGATGGAATATTGATCGATGCACTACCTTTCTGTTTTACTTTTGCCTGCGTCCCATCCCATAACAGTTCCAGTTTCTGGGATTTTTCGGACCTGTAGATATCCGGAACGCTGAATTTATGAATAAGTGCATCGGAATGGTCCCACGTCACAGCCATCTTTTTTCTGCCAAGTTTAGCCTGAAGATAAGCTTCGACTTCACTTGAAGCAATATAATCGCTTGCTGTGATCTGTCCCTGAAGCGTGTATTTATTACCGTCTTCCGAGCTTTCAAGTGCCCCGGTTGTGACAATGAAATCTTTCCTGATTGTCTGGAATCTTATTGGAAATGTTTTAAGTGCTTCTTTAATTTCAAAGAGCCTGTCAAGGTTCAGCTTCCCGGAGTAAACAGTTCCGGGATCAAGTGTCCTGGCCGGCCTGAATGTGAGTGTTACATCGTCGGTCCATTCTGCTTTGCCTCTTATGACAGGCTCGAACATGAAGAGTCCTCCGGGTGTCTGTCTGTTTGCTTTTGCAGCAAATTCAGGAGTAAACCGTATCTCCACAGTTGAATTCACTGAAATGATGCCCGATGTATATCCGGTAATATATTCGCTGAATCCTTTATCGATGGGAACGATTATTTCAGAGAGATCCCTTGATTTCTTAAGGGCCAGCTTGACTGGCTGCTTTTCAGTTTTTCCGCAGGAAGAAACCAGAATTGCGAATAATGCCGGAAGAAAAAGCCTGGATAATTTCATAGGATCATGTTGATGAAGTTAGCAATTCAATTAAAGGCTATATCATTTATACGGGAATCGGAAGTAAACAGATAATAAAATTACGAAAAAGAAATCAAACCCCAATCCCAGGTTGCCTCCAAGCCCCTTTTCTTTTTTTCCGCCCCCAACCCCCTGATCGTTTT
>DOTV01000065.1:16360-16840 GCA_003520925.1 Bacteroidales bacterium
TCGTTTTTCCCGCCCCCAACCCCCTAAAGGGGGCTATTAAATTTGTTTATAAAAGAAGATATTTATAAATTTGGAATATCGCTGCTTTGCTAATTGTAAAAATATTATGAACAGAAGAGTTATAGAACGTAATATGTTTTATGGTGCAAAAAAGAATATCTTTTTGAGAGCTATTGATCTAAGAAATAATATGACAAAAGCTGAAAAGATATTGTGGGAAAAACTTAAAAAGAAAGAAATATTTAAGGCAAGGTGGAAACGCCAACATCCTATTGATATTTTTATTGTTGACTTTTATTGTCACAAATTTAAATTGGCAATTGAGGTTGATGGAGAAATTCATCTTGATGAAGAGATCCTGGAACATGATGATGGAAGGGAATTTGAAATTGAAAAGCTCGGAGTTAAAATTTTAAGATTCACAAACAAAGAAGTTTTCAAAGACATTGAGTCTGTTAAAAAACGCATTCTTCATGAAAT
>DOTV01000065.1:17209-21521 GCA_003520925.1 Bacteroidales bacterium
ATAGTAAAATCCTGTTGCCCAGTTGCTTCGAAATTAATCCCAGCGCGGAGCTAAGTGTGTTGTATCTTTTCTGAAGAGCGAGTATCTGATCTTTATCTCCATCTTTGACTGCCTCTTCAAGAAGTATCATTATCTCTTTACGGGCAGCGATTATCTTATCGCTTTTAAATTTAAGGACAGCATCCGGCACTATCTCCCGAAGCTTCATCTCTTCTGTCTCAACAAACGTTTGTTTGTTCTTCCATATCTGGCTCAGCTCATGGGAATCGGAAAGGAGATCGGCTGATAACCTTGAAATATCAGGATCTTCATGTTTTACAAAATGCTTATCTCCCGGGAAGAGACCCTGCTCTGAATAAAACCTGAAATCCGCAAAGATCTTGGCACAAATTCTGTCATCGAAAGAGAGATCATCGGAAGTTATTTCGCCGACAATATAATCTGAGACGGCTATTATTTCTTCCTTGCCGTCTTCCGTTCTGACACGCCGGTCAAGTTCATTGCTGCCGTATTTTAAAAGCAGCCTGATGATCTCCTTCTCGGAATAGGATGAGATGGTTTTGTACTGAACCTGTTTTATTTGCTGAACAGGTGGAACCGGAAGATCCTCAGGACCCGGATATTTATTCCTTTCCTGAAAACTCTTCTGCTGTCGAAGCTTATTGACCTCATGGTAAAGGACTGGTTCAGAGACCTCAAGAACGATGCTGCACTCCTTTATATAAACAGTCCTCGTTATTGCTTCAGGTATTACCGCGATCGACTTTACAACATCCTTAATGAGGTTAGCTTTCATGGTCGGATCATTGTTCGATTCCGAAAGCAAAAGCTGGGTTTTGAACCTGATGAAATCAGTCTCTTTTTCCTTTATATATTTTTTGAACTCCTCGTTACTAACTTTTTTCGAATAAGAATCGGGATCTTCACCATCAGGAAGCAGTACAATCTTAACATTCATTCCCTCTTCAAGAACCAGGTCGATCCCTCTTACAGAGGCCTTTATGCCAGCAGGGTCACCGTCATAAAGGATAGTAATGTTCTGGGTAAATCTCTTAATAAGCCTGACCTGTTCCTGTGTAAGTGAAGTACCTGATGAAGCTACCACATTCTCTATGTCTGCTTCGTGAAGCGACATGACATCAGTGTATCCTTCAACAAGATAGCATTTGTCTTCCTGGGTTATTGCCTTGCGGGCCTGGTAAATTCCGTAGACGATCCTGCTTTTATGGTAGATTTCCGATTCAGGCGAATTAAGGTATTTGGCGCTTTTTGGGTCGGCTTTAAGAACTCTTCCGCCAAATCCGAGAACCTGCCCCGAAAGCGAATGGATCGGGAACATCACTCTGCCGCTGAACCTGTCGAAAATACGCTCTTCGTGCTGAATTGTAAGGCCTGTTTTTACAAGAAGATCCTGCCTGTAGCCGTTTTCAAGAGCTTTTCTGGAAAAGGCATCACGCTGTTCGAAACTGTAACCGACTTCAAATTTCTTTAGTGTGTTTTGCCTGAAACCTCTTTCCTTGAAATAGGCAAGTCCGACACTCATGCCTTCATCCGACTGAAAAAGGTTTTCGGTGAACTGGCGGGCAGCATAGGTTGTGATGACAAGGAGACTCTCCCGTTCATTTTGTTTCTCAATTTCTTCAGGACTCCGTTCCTTTTCTACAACCTCAATATGGTATTTATTTGCGAGATATTTAAGGGCTTCCGGATAGGTCAGATGTTCATGTTCCATGATAAAGTTGACCGAATTCCCTACCTTTCCGCAGCCGAAGCATTTGAATATCTCTTTTGACGGTGAAACAGTGAATGACGGTGTCTTTTCATTATGAAACGGACAGAGTCCAAGATAGTTAACGCCTCTCTTCTTCAGGGGAACAAACTCCTGGATAACGTCGACAATCTGGGCCGCATCGAGTATCCTGTCTATGGTCTGACGGTCAATCACAGGTCAAAGATATCAGGATTATGGTGAAACGGGAATAGTATGGAGGATTAGATATTAACATGAAAAAGATTGCTTCGTCCTCCTTCGTCAGACTCGCAATGACGGTGGACTTATGGTTGGTTGGTAATATGGGATAAGGGTTGCTTCGCCATGCTGACGCATGGCTCGCAATGACAGTGGACTTATGGCAAGCCTGCAATTGGGACTGAGTCATTGCGAGGACCCGCCAGCCGGCGGGGACGAAGCAATCCTTATAAGCTTACAGAAACTCACTTAGGTCCCGCCATCCCGGATTAGTGCTGTTTATAAGGTCCATTTTCCTTTTCCGGCTTCCTCCCTTTATTGCTTTCTCCTTCTTAATTGCTTCACCAATTGTATCAAACTCTTCGAAGTAAACAAGCTTATTAAGGTTGTACTTTGCAGAGAAGCTATCCGGATGTTTTTTAAGTTTATGTTGTTTTATACGATCCTTCAAATCGCTTGTTACCCCGGTATAAAGGACCGAATTGTTTTTATTCGTCAATATGTAAACTAAACCTTTCAATTCACTGAAGTTCCAATAATCTTGCAGTGAGTATCTCAACACCTTTGCCCGCCGGTTCCTTTATTACTTCAACTTTCCTGCCGACAGGCACAAAGACCTCATTTGGGTCAATAAGCCACAAAGAAATTTTCTCCGGTGCATATCCGATTAATCCGGCTGCAGGATAAACGTTAAGCGAAGAACCAATCACTGCAAAAATATCTGCAGCAGATGTTATCTTAATTGCCTCATCCATCATTGGAACAGCTTCTCCAAACCAAACTATATGTGGTCTTAGCTGGCTGCCTTTTTCACATTTATCACCCGGGTTAATATCCTTAAATCCGATATCATATATCAATGACGGATCTATCGTACTTCTTGCTTTTGTAAGTTCACCATGCAAATGGAGGATTTTTGTACTTCCTGCCTGTTCATGCAAATTATCAATGTTTTGTGTAATGATATGAACGTTAAAGAATTTCTCAAGTGCGGCGATTCCAAAATGACCTGCATTTGGCTTGCTTACAGAAAGCTGCTTTCTTCTTTCATTATAAAATCTCAGAACAAGCTCACGGTTTAGAGCCCAGCCCATTGGGGAAGCAACTTCATAAACGTCGTACTCTTCCCAAAGACCTCCCGATTCCCGAAATGTCCTGATGCCGCTTTCAGCACTGATGCCCGCACCGGTAAGGATAACAAGGTTCTGCATGGTTTCAAGATTGGTTGAATTAAAATTAATAAAATTATTTAAGGTTGCTTGTTCCTTGTTGCTGGTTGCCGGGTCTTTAGTGAAAAGTGAAGCAAGTTATTTACTATTTTTGCATTTCATTGATAGTTGTAAATGACTGATACAAAAAGAAAAATAATCCTCGCCGTTACCGGTGCCAGCGGATCGATCTATGCACTTAAGCTGCTGGAGAGATTAAGCGTCATTAAATCACCTCCGGCTGAGATTGCAGTTGTATTTTCTGACACTGCAAAGGAGATATGGGAATTTGAAACCGGACAGAAATTCATTCCTGTGCCACCTGCGAAGGTTTTTGAAAACAACAATTTTTTTGCACCATTCGCATCAGGATCTTCCACCTTCAGCACCATGATTGTATGTCCTGCATCGATGGGAACCCTGGGACGCATCGCCAGCGGGGTTTCTGATGACCTCATCTGCAGGGCAGCAGATGTAATGTTAAAAGAGAGACGCCAACTGATTGTTGTTCCGAGGGAGACACCTTACAGTCTTATCCATATCAGGAATATGGAAATCCTTACACGTGCCGGGGCAATTATTTGCCCTGCCACACCATCTTTTTATCGTAAACCGGTAACGATTGACGATCTGGTGATGACCGTCGTTGAGAGGATCGTCTCTCTCGCAGGATTCGAAAGCGATTCATACCACTGGATGGAGAATGATTGACGAAAGGATAGTCAGGTTTTTCAAAAAACATCATGTTCTCACAATTGCTACAAGTGTGAATGATAAACCATGGTGTGCAAACTGCTTTTATGTATATCTTGAGAATGAAAATGCCCTGGTATTTACAACTGATCCCGCGACCAGGCACGGTGAAGAATTCCTGAAGAATAACTTTGTTGCTGGTTCGGTTGTGCTTGAGACCCCGGTAATCGGTAAAATAAGGGGTATTCAGTTCCAGGGAATAGTTACTGAACCCGTGGGAGAATTTTCAGAGATTGGAGAACGATCCTATCTAAAAAGGTTTCCTGTTGCCATGCTGATGGACACCCACCTCTGGATTGTCGAACTCACCCATATCAAAATGACTGATAACAGGCTGGGGTTCGGGAAGAAGTTAATTTGGACGAAGAAATTGGTATGAGGT
>DOTV01000065.1:21825-23073 GCA_003520925.1 Bacteroidales bacterium
TTCAACCCCCCTTCAGTGGGGCAGAGGGGCTGAACATCTGTTTCACAATCTTTGCAATATACTTCCCCAGAATATCAAACTCGATGTTAACCACTGTTCCCTCTTTGATCTGGTGGAAATTAGTCACTTCCCAGGTAAAAGGAATAATCGCAACCTGGAATGATTTTGGCTGAGAATTTACGACGGTCAGGCTTACCCCGTTCACTGATACTGATCCTTTTTCAACAGTCATATAATCATCCTGCAAAGGCTCATATTCAAAAGTATAGTACCAGCTTCCTCCTGCTTCTCTGACTTCGGTGCACACTGCAGTCTGATCGACGTGTCCCTGCACCATGTGTCCGTCGAGACGGCCGTCGAGACGGGAGCTTCTCTCAAGGTTGACCTTATCGCCGGGTTTTAGCAATCCGAGGTTTGATTTTTCAAGAGTCTCCCTGATCGCGGTTACAGTATATGTGTCCTTATCTTTTCTTACAACAGTTAGGCAAACGCCATTGTGTGAAATGCTCTGATCGATCTTCAGCTCATCTGTAAAGGAACACTTCATTGTTATGTGAAGATTGTCCTTATCCTTTTCGAGCATTACAATTTGTGCAGCTTCTTCGATTATACCTGAAAACATGGTTTTTAATTTTGATTACTGCAAACCTAATTAATTTAAATCAATGAATGGGTCTTTTTTAACCACGGAGGCACGCTGAGTCTTCACGGAGTTACACGGTTTTGCCCTCTGCCCTTCGCTCTCCGCCCTTTGTCCTCCGCCCTGCGCCCTGCGCCTTTGATGACTGGCATCCGGTCTTTCCTCCAGGCGGTAATCCCGCCTTCCAGGTTATAAACTTTTCTGAAACCTTTGTTATATAAGATTTTGGCAGCTTTGCTGCTCCTGCCTCCCGAATAGCAGTAAAGGAAATAAGAAGTGTTTTTATCCAGCGAATCTGCTGCCAGTTCAATATTTCGCGAAGAGGGGATATTGACAGCATCTTTTAACCGCGACTTCCTGAATTCAAAATACTCCCTGACGTCCAGAAGAACTGCGGAATCGGTTTTGAGATATGTATCATAAAATTCATGGGGCCTGAGAGACCTGTATTTTACCGAATCCGGTACCTGTCCGTCAAGCTGAAAAAGAGTTCCCAAACAGAAAAGCAGAAATAATGCGAGGGATTTCATTTTAAAACAATTTTATCTGCAAAGTAACTAAAAAACTCTTTTCCATTAAACCTTTCAACCTTTCAACTCTTCAACCTT
>DOTV01000065.1:23362-26508 GCA_003520925.1 Bacteroidales bacterium
TTCAACCCTTAAACCTTTTTTACCACGGAGATTCACTGAGTTTTCACGGAGTTACACGAAGTTTAATAGGATTTACTCGGAGTAAGGAGTAGTCTTTAATCTTAAGGAAATCCAACCCACCCCCACCCCTCCCAGGAGGGTAGCTCCGGAACCAACCCAACACCAGTCCGCTGCCGAAGCGGGGCAGGCTCTTCAAAGGGGGAAATGATTTACACCCCCCCACAATTTTCCTCCCACAGGAAGACACATAATACATCGCCTGTAATACATAATACATTCTTCCAGCCTTTTTTACTATCTTTGTGCGATTTTTCTAAAAATTTCTGAAATTTCTAACTTATTGATTCGATGGGGAAACGCTTTCCGGAATATAAAAATCTTGACCTCTCGCAGGTTAACAAGGATATTCTGAAAATCTGGGATGATAACGGCACTTTTCACAGAAGTGTCCGTGAATTAAATGGCAAAGGCGAGTATATATTTTATGAGGGTCCTCCTTCAGCCAACGGTATGCCCGGTATTCATCATGTTATGGCCCGCACCATTAAAGATGCCATCTGCCGCTATAAAGCCCAATGCGGTTACGAGGTAAAACGGAAAGCCGGCTGGGACACCCATGGCCTGCCAGTTGAGCTTGGTGTCGAAAAAACACTCGGAATCACAAAGGAGGATATCGGAACAAAGATCTCTATCGAAGATTATAATAAAGCCTGCAAGATCGATGTGATGAAGTACACCGACAGCTGGGAAGAGCTTACCAGGAAAATGGGCTACTGGGTAAACATGGATCACCCGTACGTTACATACGACAACCGTTATATCGAGACTCTCTGGTGGCTGCTTAAGCAGCTCTATTCAAAAGGATATCTTTACCAGGGATATACAATTCAGCCGTACTCCCCTGCTGCCGGAACAGGATTAAGTTCGCATGAACTGAATCTGCCGGGTTGTTACAGGGATGTTAAGGATACGACATGCATCGCACAGTTCAGGCTTACCAGGGATGCAAAATCAGAATTCCTTTATAAGGACATTGACACGTCTGATGTTCACATTATGGCCTGGACGACCACGCCATGGACACTTCCTTCAAACACTGCCCTTGCCGTCGGAAAAGGTATAAAATATATTAAAGTCCGCAGTTTCAACCCTTACTCGGGAAATCCTATAACCGTAATAATTGCGAAGGATCTTCTTAATTCGATGTTCCCTGAGGCTAATGCATCGCTTGAGATCTCAGAATTTAATCCGGGTGATAAAAAGATCCCGTTTAAAGTGCTGGACGAGTTTCCGGGAAGTTCTCTTGAGGGCATAAACTACGAACAGCTTATAAGCTGGATTAAACCCGATCCGGGTGCTTTCAGGGTTGTGACGGGTGATTTTGTTACTACTGAAGACGGAACCGGAATTGTACATATTGCCCCTACATTTGGTGCCGACGATTACCGTGTTGGCAAAGAGTTCGGCATTCCGGGAATGCTTGTTAAAAGAAAAGACGGGACCATCGGACCGATGGTCGACAAAAAAGGATACATGGTTCCGATCATGGATCTCGACATTGCTTTTGTAAGGGAGAGGGTCAATACCGGCTCTTACACCGGGTTTGAAGGCAGACCGGTAAAGAATGAATACGATGATACCCTTTCTCCTGATGCCGATACCCTCGATGTTGATATAGCGGTCAACCTGAAACAGCAGGGGAAAGTATTCAGAATTGAGAAGCAGGTGCACAGCTATCCTCACTGCTGGAGGACAGACAAACCTGTACTTTATTATCCCCTTGATGCCTGGTTCATCCGCACTACTGCATTCCGTGAGCGTCTTATTGAATTAAACAACACAATAAACTGGAAGCCGCAGTCAACCGGGACCGGAAGGTTCGGTAAATGGCTCGAGAATCTTGTCGACTGGAACCTTTCACGTTCAAGATTCTGGGGAACACCTCTTCCGATCTGGGTCACTGAAGACAGGAAAGAAGAAAAATGTATTGGTTCGGCAGCAGAGCTGAAAGCTGAAATTGAGAAATCAATATCAGCCGGATTCATGAAAAAAAATCCCCTTGAGAAATATGTTGAGGGTGATAATTCCTCAGAGAATTATGAGAAGTTCGATCTTCACAGACCTTTCGTTGATGATATTATCCTTGTAAGTTCTTCGGGGAGAAAGATGCTTCGCGAACCTGATCTGATTGATGTCTGGTTCGATTCGGGAGCAATGCCCTATGCACAGGCTCATTATCCTTTTGAGAATAAGAGCAATTTCTGCGATATGTTCCCGGCCGATTTTATTGCCGAGGGTGTCGATCAGACAAGGGGATGGTTTTTTACGCTTCATGCAATCGCCACAATGATATCTGATTCAGTGGCTTTCAGGAATATCATCTCTAACGGACTGGTTCTCGATAAGAACGGGAACAAGATGTCGAAACGGCTTGGCAATGCTGTTGATCCTTTTACGACTATTGAAGAGTACGGATCTGATCCATTACGGTGGTATCTTCTTACAAATGCACAGCCCTGGGATAACCTTAAATTTGACGCTGCCGGTATTGACGAAGTCAAGAGAAAATTCTTCGGTACCCTTTATAATACCTATTCCTTCTTTGCCCTCTATGCGAATATTGATAATTTCAGATTTACTGAGAGGGACATCCTGGTGAATATGAGGCCGGAAATTGACCGCTGGATAATATCTTTACTGAATTCACTTGTTAAGGAGGTCGGGAAATGTTATGATGATTATGACCTCACACGCGCCGGAAGGGCTATACAGGAGTTTGTTACTGAAAATCTCAGCAACTGGTACGTTCGCCTGAACAGAAAACGCTACTGGGGCGGCGATTATGATAATGATAAGCTGTCTGCTTACCAGACACTTTTCCAGTGTCTCGAAACAGTAAGCAGACTTGCAGCTCCGATAGCACCATTCTATATGGATCAGTTATTCCGTGATCTTAATATTACCACGGGAAGGCATAACGAAGATTCGGTCCACCTGGCTGTTTTCCCGGAATATGATCCGGATCTTATCGACAAGGATCTGGAAGAAAGAATGGATATTGCCCAGAAGATATCTTCGATGATTCTTGGACTCAGAAGAAAGGTCAGCATCAAAGTGCGCCAGCCCCTTGCGAAGATAATAATACC
>DOTV01000126.1:0-3210 GCA_003520925.1 Bacteroidales bacterium
ATAATTCGCTTTCGAAAAGTGTTTCAGTTATTGAGCCCATATCAACACTGACCATCAATTCCCCTGCCCTTCCGGAGAGGTTATGGAGTTCCCTGGCCACAAGCTCCTTCCCGGTACCGTTCTCACCAGTGATAAGGATATTGGCATCGGTCCCGGCCACTTTTCGCACAATATTCATAACGTTGATCATTGTGGGAGAAGCACCCAGAACAATCTTCTCCCCTCCCATGTTAATCTCTTTCTTCAGTTGCTGATTGGCTCTTTTCAGAGTTGATGCTTCAAGCCGGGAAAGTCTTAGTTGCCATGCCACATTAATTGTTGCCAGAAGTCTTGAATTGTCCCATGGTTTCAGAATAAAGTCAACAGCACCTTCTCTTATTGCTTTTACTGCCAGCTCAATATCACCTGATGCAGTAACTATAACAACACTGATATTTCCGTCGTAATTAAATATCTCCCTCATCCAGAAAAGTCCTTCGTTGCCGTTGTGAACACCTGATGTGAAATTCATATCAAGCATTACAATATCAATCTCATTCTTTCTTAAAATCTCTTTTATCCTGTTTGGATTTGCAATGGTAATTACCTTTTTAAACTCACTTCTCATTATATTTTCAAGGGCATTAAGTATGCTCTTGTTTTCGTCAACAACCAGAAGAGTCCCGTTTATCATAATAAATGATTTTTATAAAAGACGTAATTATATCCGGAGTGTGTCAAAAAAATAGACAAATTATTAAAAATTGCAGATCCTGGTTTAATTAAGCCATTTATTTGCCTTCAATAGTTATAAAAGGGAATGTTTCGCAACTTCTTTCCCGGGACTAATTTTCCCTGACAACGACAACTCTTTATAGGGAGGTCATTCGCTTCTTAAATTATCCGCAGGATTTACTGAAGCTATTTTAATTACTATGAGTCCTATCGTAAGAAGGGTAAGAAACAGTGTTATTACCAACGGTAAGATGAAATTCCACACAGTTAGATCCATTTTTGATTCAAAGGTTTTCAACCATCCAGATAGCCAATAGTAGCATAAAGGAACAGCGATAATAAATGCAACAGAATTGATCCAGATAAAATCTCTGGAGAATAGCAATAAAATTTCTGATAAATTTGAACCTGCCACCCTTCTTATACTTATTTCTTTGGTTTTTTGAAGCATAAGGTAGGATGTTAGTCCGAAAATTCCTAAACAGGTAATAATTATTGAAAGCAGGGCAAATGCTGCGAATACAGTTCCAAGAAGCTTCTCATTTCTATATTGTTGTTCGTAATAATCTTCAAGAAAAAAATAATCAAATGGATTATCGGGGAAAAATTCTTCATATTTTTCGCCAACAAGACTTAAAATACTGTTTTCACTGCCTGAAAAAGTTTTCATCATAAAAAATCCTCTTATGTCACGGCCATGGGGCATAAATCGGTAAATATTAGGTTCATATGCCTCTTTAGGAGATTGCTGACAATAGTTATTTACCACTCCAACAATTGTATAAATTTTGTCCCAATAGTTAACCATCTGATTTACTGCTTCTTCCGGCGATTCAAAGTCCATCCATTTTGTGGCTTTCTCATTAAGTATAATTGATGCCGAATCTGATGAGAAAGACCTGTCAAAATTTCTTCCGGCAATTATTTTTGCTTCCAGCAGACCAAGGTAATCGTAATCAATACCTATAATCTGGTAATTCTTGCTCTGGTCGGATCCTACCCGGAAAATTCCACCTGCATCCCACAATATTTGTCTTCCAGGCACTTCGGTCCCAACACTGAATTTTGTAATGATCTGATTTTTAATCAACTCTTCCTTGAATGTTATCAGTTTACTACCGAATGAAGCATCCCTGATACGCGGAGCTCTGACAGCCAGGATATCTGAAATTATGATGCCCTTATCTTGGTTCTGCAGGAACTTTAACTGTTTAGAAACAACTACAGTGCATGTAATAAGGGAAATAGCTATAACTAGCTGGAATAATACCAGAGCTTTTCTTACAATAATTCCACCACGTGAATGAACATATTTCCCTTTCAGTACTTCTGAAGTTTTTATTGACGAGAATACAAAAGCCGGGTAAATCCCTGAAAGAAAAACACTTGAAAAAAAAAGAACTAAAAATATCAACCAGAACCAATCCTTTTTCCACAGGATATAGTCTGAAGAGATACCTGTCAGGTTAATGAAGAGTGGTAATAACAGCAGTATTAAAATCAGTGATGTAATAAAAGCTGCTAAATTCACTAAAAAAGTCTCGACGAAGAACTGCCCGATCAACTCTCCTCTGCTAGCCCCGGAGACCTTACCTATACCTACCTCAGTTGCCCTGGTAAGTGAAATTGACGTGGTAATGTTAATATAATTAATCCATGCAATTATCAGAATGAAAAAAGCAATTATGTTCAGAAATATTACTGTGTTAATATTTCCATTTACTTCCAGTTCCTGCATATAATGCGATTTCAGGTGTATATCAGTAAGAGGTTGAACCTTCAGTTCACATGTAAGCTTGTAGATTTTAAGATCTTCGCCAAAGTCTCTTTCTACCAATAATTTAAGCTTCTCTTCAAACTCTTCATTATCAGCTGTGGATTTAAGAATGAAATATGTATAGAAGCCGGTATCTCCCCAGGACGATTCAATATCCGGTCCGTAATGAGTAATAAGATTTGGCCATGACAATAATATATCGAATTTAAAATGTGAGTTCCCGGGAATATCCCTGAATATTCCGGTAATAACAAAACTCATCTCTTTATCAACAGTAATGGTTCGCCCCAGTGGATCCAATTCGCCAAAATATTTTTTAGAATAAGCCTCGGACACAAACGCGCAATTAGCATTTGAAATCCCTCGTGATGGATCACCTGCCTTGAATTTTATATCAAAAACTTCAAATATTTCTGGTTCAGCAAAAAACATTCTTTCTTCATAAAATCTCCTCTCACCGAATATTACGGTTGCCCTGTATCTGAATATCCTTGCTATCTTTTCAACTTCAGGATATAATTCCCTTATTCTTAATGCTGCAGGAGGACAGCAGGATGCGAATTTGACCGATTCACCTTCTGCACTTGACCGTTCATACCTGAGCCGGTAAATATGATTGCTTCTTTTATATATGGTATCATAACTTTTTTCGTATCTAACATAAAGAAGAATTAATATAAATGAGGTAATACCAGCTGCTAATCCAACTATATTAATCA
>DOTV01000126.1:3612-8186 GCA_003520925.1 Bacteroidales bacterium
AGAATATTTCTTGCTTTCATGCATCATTTTAATTTGATATCCGTCTTTATTACAGAATTTCAAACAGAAGATAGGATTGTTGGAAGATTCATTTAATTACCAGAGCCATGACAGTAAAACTAAATCCGAATGAGGTTGTTCTTAAGGCAGGTGACACTAACCAGATTATTGAGAACAAAACCATCGAAGGTAAACTGATTGTAACAAATCAGAGGATTTACTTTAAGCCGCTTGAAGAGAAGGGCAGTTTTTTTAACCTGGAGATCCTTTTTGAAAACATTCTTGAGGTAATTTTCTATAACAAGGGAATGTTTCTTGTGAAAGGACTGAATATTATAACCCGGGATGGCAGGAGCTTTTCTTTTCCTCTGAAGAAGCGGGACGAAATTGGCCAGCTTATAAATAAGATGTATTAGAGCATTTATTTCCACATTATATATTAACAATTATATTATAAATCAAAGACGCCCATCCAGGCGTCTTTGATTTTAAATTATTTTTAAAAAAAAGACTGAGGCTATTCATAACGCAGCGACTCAACAGGATTCTTCATCGCTGCCCTGGTTATCCTGAAAGCTAAAGTCAGTACTGTGGCAACAATCATTATCATTGCTGCAGAAATCAGAATAAATGGTCTCACCTTAACAAAATAATCCCAAATACTGTCCATAAGAGAAACAGACATAAAATATCCTCCTGCACATCCAAGAAGTGAAGCAATAAGCAGAACGTAAAGAAATTTCTTACTTATAAGAAGCATAATTACTGGTATGGATGCTCCCTGAATTTTTCTGATTCCTACTTCCTTTGTTCTTCTGATTATATCCAAAGAAACCAGGTTAAACATTCCGATGAGCGAGAGAAGGGTTGCCACAATGGCAAGAAAGATATTTACTTTTAGAATGCTTCCGTTTATATCCTTTTCCTCCTGCATCAGATCTTCCTGGAGCCTGCCGCCAAAAATCTGGTTAGTGCCAAAATTCTTCCATTTCTGGCTGATGTAATCCAGTACACCCGGTAAATTTTCAGGATCAGCCCGTACTGCAAGTACACTATACTGGTCACTGTCTGAAAGCCTGAGCATTGCCGGCTCAATTGCCTGCCAGACACCGCTCATATAAAAATCCTCAACAACTCCGATAATTCTAAGGATAGTTGTGTCATATAGTGTAATGGTCCTTCCGACACCCTCATTCCATCCAAAATCCTTTACAAGTTTATGATTCACAACTATTGAGTTATTTTCCCGATCGGCTGTGACTCTGTTTCTGTCAAAAAGACGTCCTTCAATCAGCCTTAATCCTAAGGTTTGTGCATACTCAGGCCCGACATCCATTACATCCACTTCAAGCCGCTTATCAGCATCTTTTATTGGTCTTCTGTAACTTCCCCATCCAAGGTGATTCATTGTTCCTTCGGCTGAGATTATCTTAGGATTTGAAACAATTTCATTTCTGAATGAGGTGAAAAGATCACTGCTCAGAGGAACAACAATCAATTTATTGCGGTCATACCCAAGATCGAGAGTTCTCTGATATTCTGCATTCCTGGCAAATACAATCCCCATTACAAGTGATATGACCGAAATTGTAAATTGCAATGCAAGGAGGACTGCTGACAGCTTCCCGGAACTTCTGAACAGGTTGCTTCCTTTTATTATATTCACAGGACTGTAGGAGCTTACATGTAAAGCAGGATATACACCTGCAACGAATCCGGTGACAAGCAAAAGAAGCAGAAGGAAAACCCAGAATAAACCATACCTGCCGAATGAAAGTTCAATCGACATGTACGCCCATAGGTTGCTATAGGCTGGCACCAGTATTGAAGAAAATGCTATCCCTGCCAGCAATGCCAGAAAGCAGATTATATAAGTTTCAGACATAAACTGTACCACAAGCTGTCTCCGTTGTCCTCCGAATGTTCTTCTAAGCCCTATCTCTTTAAGCCTCCCGGTGAAGGTAGCTATTGAGGTGTTAGCAAAATTCAAACAAGCGATGAGCAGAATAAAAATTGCCATTATAGGTGGAGCTATCAGTGCAGCAGGGTGCATTGAAGGGAAAAGTCCTGATGACCATATATTTCTTGTATTTGAACCAACCTCTTTCAGTGGAACAAGGGAAAATCTGTTTATCCTGAAAGCTTCATTTGCCCTGTTCTGGACAGGCAGGTAGTTCTTTAACGCTTGAGCTATTGAAGCAAGGAAAGTTTTATCTTTAACCATAATGAAATGAGCAGTTGCCCACATCTTCCAGTCAGCATCATTTAATCCCCGGATCAAGATAAGATTGTCGAAATGTGAAAGAATGTCGATTCTGAAGCTAGAATTCTCAGGGAAATCTTTATATACTGCACCCACTCTAAAAGTAAATTCTTTCCTCCTGTCGTCCAGCAAAGAAATAGTTTTTCCAATGGGATACTCCGAGCCAAATAGTGTATTGGCAGCAGTTTGACTTATCAATGCATTCCCGTGATCCTCAATTGATTTAAGATCACCAAGCATTACATGGAATGTGAATATTTCGAGAAATTCAGGATCTGCAAAGGAGATTTGCATTGGAAACAGGTCATCTCCTTTTTTTACAGGTAAGCCTGCTCTCAATAACCTGGCAGATTTTTCTATTCCGGGGATATCTTTTTGTATCTCCAGTCCAAGGGTAGCAGGTACCAATCCATATTCCTGCTCCCTGCCCTGCATATCCCTGAAACTTGTAATCCTGTATATTTTGTCGAAGTTCTCGTGAGTGCGATCAAATTCATAATTGAACATGTTGTTAAAGAAGGCAACAATACATACCGAGAGTGCAATCCCCAATCCAAGGATATTGATCACCGTATGTATTTTGTTCTTAAGCAGGTTCCTGAAGGTAATGAGAAGGTAATTTTTGAACATTCTCTAGTCGATTTTTATTCATATTTAAGCGACCTTGCAGGATTGACACTTGCTGCTTTCATAATCCTGTAGCTTATTGTTATCAAAGCTATGCCCAGGGCTATGGCCAAACCTGCAAAAAGACTCACCATGCCAGTGTTGATCCTGTAATAAAAGTTTTCGAGCCACTTCCCTGCAATGTAATAAATTAGCGGCCATGCTATCAGTGCCGAAATTGAAATCAGAATAAGAACCTCCCTGGAAATCACAAAGTATATTCCACCTACAGATGACCCCATTGCTTTTCTTACTCCGATCTCCTTGGTTCTCTGCTCAACAGTGAAAGAGGTGAGTCCGAAAAGCCCGATAGCCGCTACAAAAATTGCAAGTATTGAAAAGATTACAGCCATCTGGGCATTCTGTTTTTCCTGGAGATACATCTGCTCAAAATCCTCATCAATAAAATAATATTGTAAAGGATTGTTTGATACATAACCCTTCCAAACCTTTTCGATTTCGCTGATTGTCTTTGAGATATTTTGCGCAGATAACCTGACCGAAATATAACCCCAAAGCATACCTTCATTCTGAAACCTGATTAGATAAGGACCAATGGGATTTCGAAGAGATTCGAAATTGAAGTTTTTGACCACTCCTATAATAGGTATATATCCAATTTTACCTGAATCATCAGGATTCATAAACCGGACTTTTTCGATATCTGTGATATTAAAATCTTTTTTGGCTGTCTCATTAATTAAACATGCCTGTTTGTCTGAAGAATATGATTCATCAAAATTTCTTCCCGAAACAAGAGTCATACCATAGGTTTCCAAAAAGTTATAATCAGCCCAGTTGGATACTGCAAGAAACGTTTCATCCTTCCTGCCTTCAATCATATAGCCATTATTATTATTAACACGACCAGGAACCGCAGTGGAACTTGAGATATTGACAACCCCGGGAATATTATGTACTGTCTCTTTAAATGATTTCATTTTCCCCCCAATTGCCTCAGCCCTGTTAATAACGATTACCTGTTCTTTATTGAATCCGACATCTTTGTTTATCATGTAATTGATCTGTCTGTACATTATCATTGTACCAATAATGAGCAGTATTGAAACTGCAAATTGAAAAACAACAAGGACACGTCTGAGCCTTCCGTTGTTCTGACTGTTCCTCACGCTTCCTTTAAGAACTTCGTATGGGTTGAAAGATGAGAGAAAAAGAGCAGGATAGCTGCCGGAAAGAAATCCTACAAAAACAGTGAATAGGATTAGACCAGGTATTGTATACCAGTTTCTGAATAGTCCCAGGGTAAGGTTAGCACCAAGAAGATCATTAAAATATGGAAGAGTGATTCTTATTAAAACAAGAGCTATCAATAATGCAATAAGCGAGAGCATAAATGATTCAGAAAGAAATTGAAAAATGAGCATTCTTCTGGTCGATCCGGAGATCTTTTTAATACCTACCTCCTTTGCCCGTCTTGTAGCCTGTGCAGTGGAAAGGTTCATAAAATTTACAGCAGCAATCAGAACGATAAGTATCGCTACACTTCCGAATATTATAAGGTATTTAGGATCGCTCGCAGCTTTAAACTCCTGCTGTATTGACGGATCAAGATGGGCATCAGTTAGATTCTGAAGAAAAAACCTGTATTTGTTACCCTGGGCGAAAAAGTCTTCTATACTGATAC
>DOTV01000182.1:0-26592 GCA_003520925.1 Bacteroidales bacterium
TTGGTAAAAGCAGGAATATTCTTCCTTATATATTCAGAATCGACAAATGCATATTTCTGAGCTGCGGCAAAAGCCGTTGTCAAAACTGCTAAAATTAATAGTACGCCTATTCTTTTCATAAAATTGATTTTAAATTTAAATATTAAAACTGCTGACCTATAGTGAAACTAAATTGTCCTTTGTTAGCGTCAGGGAATGCAACAGGATCGTCGACCGGATCAAACCCGTAACCCCAGTCAACACCGAGCAGACCGAACATTGGCAGGTTAGCCCTGACTCCGATACCTGCGGCACGATTCATTCTGAACGGACTATACTGATTCAATTTATTCCAGGCTTTTCCGGCCTCAAGAAAAGCAAGACCGTATATTGTAGCCTGCTGATTTAGTGAAACAGGGTATCTTAATTCAAGAGTGAATTTAGAGTACACATTACCTGTCGGCGATCCTGACTTTGGATCTGTGGGGGTTACTGATCCATCGGTATATCCTCTCAGGGCAATTATTTCGCGGCCGTAAAGGCTATATCCGGTCATACCGCTTCCCCCCAGATAAAAATTCTCAAACGGTGAAGGCCCGATTGCCTTGTTATAGTGTCCAAGGTAGCCGAATGCAAATCGGGCGTTAAGAACCAGCTTCTCATTCATTGTGACAGGATAGAAATAGTCCGCTTTGAAAACCCATTTGTGAAACTCTATCCATTTGTATTTCTCCTGGTCAGTGGCCCCCACCATGTTTACCCCACTGATAAGTGAATATGGAGGTGTTGCCTGCAGCGACAGCGTGAAAGTTGATCCGTTAGTCGGATAAATCAGGTTGGGACCTGTTGAATACCTTGAAAGCCTTGTGGTGAACGTCAACATGTTGGATGTTCCGTCAGAGAAGAGGAAATGATAGTAGGTGAAATCGTTAAGATTGTATCTCTGATAGTTTATCTCACCATAAATCGAAAAGAAGTCATCGGGCCATTCCAGTCTTTTTCCAAGTCCGATGGAGGCTCCGTTAGTTAACATTGACTGGTAGTTGCTGCTACTCTTTTTCCTGCCGTTGGTCATTAATGATCTGTAAAAGGATACTGAAAAGGAATTGGGTTTATTTCCTCCAAGCCAGGGTTCCATAAATGATATATTATAGGACTGATACAGACGTCCGTTAGACTGAGCCCTTATACTCAGCGATTGACCGTCGCCGGAGGGGTATGGTCTCCACTCCTTCAGATTAAAGAAATTTCGCATGGCGAAATTATTAAAACGGACCCCAACTGATCCTACAAGCATTCCTGCTCCCCATCCTCCTGAAATCTCAAACTGGTCATTTGCCCTTTCCTCAAGCTTATAGAGAAGGTCCACGGTTCCGTTTGTGGGATCTGGTACCACATTTGGAGCTATTTTCT
This sequence comes from Bacteroidales bacterium, assembly GCA_003520925.1. Taxonomy (GTDB): domain Bacteria; phylum Bacteroidota; class Bacteroidia; order Bacteroidales; family VadinHA17; genus LD21. The sequence continues at coordinate 1,393 of DOTV01000182.1, forward strand.
CAGGGTCAAAATGCCCGATAACACCCAACTGGCGGATCGACCTCATTATCTTGCTCTTGCTGAAAAGATCACCTGGAAGCGTGAATAGTTCGCGCCGGGCTATATGTTCATTTGTTCTTGTATTTCCCGAAATAATAATATTATTAAGGTATGCCTGGTCGCCCTCGAATATCCTGACTTCCAGATCGACTGAATCATTCTCGATCTTTGATTCTATAGGGGTCAGCCGTGAAAAAAGATAACCATTATCCTGATATACATTGCTTACGGCATCCTGAGCACCTGATGCTCCATTAAGCCTGTCTTCCAGATTCGACTGGTTATAAACAGAGCCTTTTTGGATATTGAGTATCCTCTCAAGATCTTCTTTTCTGTAGACGCTGTTCCCGACCCAAGTTATATTTCTTAAAAAGTACTGTTTCCCTTCGTCAACCTTTATCAACAGTCCCACTCTGTCCTCAGAGACCGGATAAAGGGAATCACCAATTATCTTGAAATCCTTGTAGCCGTTATCATTATACAATTTGTAAAGTTTCTCCTTATCCTCATCATATTTTTCCGAAATGAACTTGGAAGATTTGAAAAAGTTAAGGTTCTTTTTCTTCGTATTTTTCATTTTATGCCGGAGCTGTTTGGTACTGAAGTTTTCATTTCCGACAAATGCTAATTCTTCTATCTTAACCTTTTCCTTTTTATTGACATCAACAGTGAGTATTATGTTATTAGGCCTGTCCGGATCATCTTTCTGAATAAATTCAACTGTTGTATTAAGATAACCTTTCTCGACAAAATGATCAGTTATGATCTTTCTCGTATTGTTTAACTGGTATGAAGTAAGCTGTGATCCTACCGGCATGTTTATCTTTTCCGCAAGATCAGTTTCCTCGGATTTTTTTAAACCGTTATACCTGACTGATGATATTCTTGGCCTCTCCTGAAGGGCAATATCCAGATAGACAGTATCGGAAACAGTTTTAATAATATTTATTCTGACATCGGAGAAAAGGCCTTGCTGCCATAATTTTTTCACGGCATTCGTTATGGCATCTCCGGGTATTGTAACTTCCTGGTTGGCCCTGAGTCCGGATATTCCTATCAGTGCATTTGTATCAAGAAATCTGACACCCGAAACCGAGACCCCTCCGATTACATAATCATCTGTATTTGAGTAGTCAATAATTCCTGCCTTCTCCTGCGAAAACAATGTAACGTTTATTAAAATCAGGGCTAATGCCAGAAAAAATCGTTTTAGTCTTTCAATTGCCATCATATCATCATTTGTCCAAAAGTTGTTCACTAGTCTTTCCAAATCTTCTTTCTCTCTTCTGGAAGTCAATTATAGCCTTGTAAAGTTCCTCCTTACTAAAATCGGGCCAAAGTATTTCAGTAAAATATAATTCGGTATATGCAAGCTGCCAAAGCAGGAAGTTACTGATCCTCATCTCTCCGCTTGTCCTTATCATTAATTCAGGATCAGGGACTCCATGTGTTGTCAGGTACTTTTCAAAATTGAATTCATTAACTGAGTCCGGATTAACTGATCGGCCGGCAAGCTCCGCCGAGAGTCGCTTTGCAGCCTCTGTTATTTCCCATCTCGAGCTGTAGCTCATGGCTACAATCAGGTTTAACCCTGTTGCACCTGATGTTACATTGATCGTTTCCATCAGTCTTTCCTTTACGTCGGATGCGAGCCGTTCCGTATCGCCGATTGCAGTCAGCCTGATATTGTTTTTCACTAACGTATCAGTCTCCTTATTGAGCGACTGAACCATAATCCCCATCAATGCAGAAACCTCCTCATCTGGTCTTCCCCAGTTTTCGGTTGAAAAAGCATAAACGGTAAGAAATCTGATTTTTAATTCAGCAGATGCCTCAATTACTTCTCTTAGTGCCCTGACCCCCTGCTGGTGGCCGAATATCCTGTCCATACCTCTCTGCCTGGCCCATCTTCCGTTGCCATCCATAATTATCGCTATGTGTGACGGGAGCCGGGCAGTATCGATCTGTTTTACTAAGGACATTTTTCAGCGTCTTCTTGATTCGTCCACATCTTTGAAGGCCGGACAACCCACCAGTTTGTTGTAAATCTTCCAGGTAAAAGCTATACCTGCAAATGAATACCAGTCGTTGTTGTGCAGCCATGCTTCATGGTGCGGATCGACATTATCTTTTAAGCCGTCAAATTTATCATAAAAAGTCTTACGAAAACCATATTCCGCTTCAATTCCCAGGTTTTTATAGATATTTACCTTAAAACCAAGCGAAATAGGTATGATTGGTTGTAAGGGTTTGTCGTTTGGAAGGGTAGTACTGGAACCTGTATTCAAATATGCAGCCCCAACACCAGTTGCTATATAGGGAGTATAGTTCCATCTTTTACCCTGGGTTGAATATGGAAGAAAATTGAATTCAAATTGTACAGCTCCCTCAAAAACCGGACCCGAAAAAGATGAATTACGTGTTTGCTGGAAATTATTATTGAAATCAAGATCATTAGCCTGCAGGCCGCCTATTAACAGATTTGCCCTGATTGATTGTCTCGGATTCAGATTATACCGATAGAAAAGACCGCCAGCCGGCAGCGGACGATAGAACAACCGGCTTGTATTTATATCACCAAGATATGATGTAGCACCGCCATAGATACCATAATCAGCACTTCTCTGTCCGGAAACTGATAATGACAACAGAATTAAAAGAAGAATTCCCGTTATTTTTTTCATCCAAACTTTTCCAGCCTGTTACCTTAAAGATGGCCAACCTTTGGCAGTTGTTTTCAGTTTATATGTAACGGTAAAGTTTAAGAAATAGTACTTGTCGTTGGCCTTGTTGGCTGGAATATCGGGATTGAAACCGTCGATAAAATCTGTATTGGCCCAGCGGCCGCCAAATTCAACACCGAAATTAATATTTGGATTGTATATTAATGTTGCTCCGATACCTCCTGGGACAACAAGTGAAAACCCTTTATTTTCTGTGCTTCCGGGTTCAGTAATGCCTCTTTGAACCAGGGCATCGTTCGGACTGACTGAGAAAGAAGCTCCTCCAAGTCCTGTAAAAGCATAGAAGTCGAGTGAAGAGAGAAGTGCCCACAGACCTTTACCTTTCAGAAAAAGATAACTGCTTTCATACTTATTTTTAACAAAATAATACTCAAAAATCACTGCGGGTTCAAACAAGCTTGTCACTGATTCATATTCCCTCCCCTCGTTGGACCCTCTTACATCAGTTGCATGAAGCATCGCATAAGTGAAGCTTAATTTCATGTTTGCTGTTCGTCCCAGACGGTATCTCAGGCTTCCGTTTAAGTCAAATCTTGTCTGTCTGTAGCTTAAATCCTTAAATCCAAGAATATTATCACCCTGGGTATAGCCGCCAATATCAGGGAATGCGAACGATGGGCCTATACCAAATTGAGCTTCCCACCGTCTCAATTTCCAGAGCTGCGCATCGGATAACTGAACTGCAAAACACAGTATTATAACGACTAAAAGTGATCGTTTCATTTCAGTTTGAATTAAATTGCAGATACAAATATAATAATCTAAAATTAATCAGCATGGTTTAGAACAACATATTTAGTTTCTCCTGTCAGCACCCCACATCAGCTTATTCCTCAGTGTACTGTAAAAATCCATTCCGTTCAGCATTACAGTTTTTAATTTCCCCGGTGATCTTGAAATAAACAATTCCTCACTGAACGGCAGTCTCCTTGACCTGAAATCACATGTTGCAATATACTCATCTGTACGGCCTTCAACCGTCATTCTGAGGTTACTCTCTCCTGAAAGGATAATCGGACGTATTGTAAGATTATGAGGCGAAATTGGTGATATTATAATACTCTCATCTTCAGGCGATAGTATCGGCCCACCGACACTCAGGTTATATGCTGTTGAACCGGTTGCAGTTGAAATAATCAATCCGTCGCACCAATAAGTATTTAGATAAGCACCATCCACAAAAACATTTATAGTTATCATGCTGGGATCTGATTTCTGAATTGTAACTTCATTCAGAGCTGTTGATGATCCTGAATCAAATAAGCCACCGGGGTTTTTTATTTCAATAAGCGATCTTTCAATGACAAGATATTCACCCCTGCATAAGAGATCTATTGAATGCCCAATCTCTTCCTCCGAAATATTTGCGAGAAATCCCATCCTTCCGGTATTTACGCCAGCTATCGGAATTCCTGAACCTCTGACTTTAAGCATGGTTTCAAGAAAAGTACCATCGCCGCCAACGCTAAGTACCAGATCAGGAGTCTCCCGGAGATCTTTCAGTTCACTGAAATTTTCAATAAGCTCCCCGCCAGGACATGATAAAAGAGCAGCAGATTCCTTATTGATGTATAGTTTAATGCCTCTTTTGCAGAATTCACTGATTAGCCTGATGACTCCTTCAGCAGTTTTTGGCTTGCTTCCCTTGCTGTAAATTACTACTGTTTTCAGCATAACCTGTCAGATATTCATATATTTCATGAGAAGATCAAACCGTTCGGAGTAGAACTTATCCATTGAATCGTCTGATGTGACCCAGGTTTTAACTTCATAGTTATACCGTTCGAAGGTTCTGATTACTGAAACCAGGTCATTGGTATTTACTTTAATTGTCAACTCAAGCTTTGTTGAATCGGGTGGTGATGTAACATACATGCTTAATACCTTGACATTATTCCCCTCGACTATCTGTGCGATCTGAGAAAGCGAATAATCCCTTTCGATAAGTTCCAGAACAATTATCCCACCCGGTTGATCCATTGATGAAATACCGGCGAGATACCTAACCAGGTCAGTCGTGGTAATGACTCCCTTATAATGTGACTTTTCATCGAGTACGGGTATAACACTGAGGTTAAGCCGTGAAGCTATGCCTATTACTTCAAAGAGATGCTGGTCAATTGTAACGAAAGGCTTTAACAATGTAAGCGTATGATTGCCAATAGGTTCTTCAGGCTGATTCATGTCATATATATCTGTATCCGAAATAAGCCCCAGAAAATCGAGGTTATTCACTATCGGCAGATGAGATATCCGGAAAATCTCCATCCAGTTCAGCGCCGTCTGTCCTGAATCAGATGTTTTCAGCGAAGGAACCACTTCAGATATCAAATCTTTAGCTACCATAAAAAGGACTCTCCGTTTAAATTTCACCTAAAATAAGAAAAAAAAAGAGAGTTGTTGTATTTTTGCATCACATAACAATACGTACAATCATCTTTTTTATTATGACAAAGCTCAGTGTTAACATCAATAAGATTGCCACGCTAAGGAATGCAAGAGGCGGTAATATCCCCAATGTCAAAACTGCAGCTATAAACTGTGAACTTTTCGGTGCCGACGGAATTACAGTTCATCCGCGGCCTGATGAACGTCATATAAGGTACAGGGATGTTCTTGAAATCCGTCCGATTATAACTACTGAATTCAATATTGAGGGTTATCCGTCCGACAGTTTTATTGATCTTGTAGTTTCAGTTAAACCAGATCAGGTTACTCTTGTTCCTGATGCTCATGATGCTATAACATCAAATGCCGGCTGGGATATAATAAGATACAGGCTTTTCCTGACAGATGTGATCTCAACTTTTAAAAAAGCAGGAATCAGAACCTCACTTTTCATTGATACCCAGCGTTCCAACATTGAAAATGCTCCTTTAACCGGGACCGACAGAATTGAATTATACACTGAACCTTTTGCCGCACTTTTTAACACAGATGCCCCAAGGGCTGTTGAACCGTTCGTAAATGCAGCCATTATTGCACGCGATGCAGGGTTGGGTATAAATGCAGGTCACGACCTGAATCTGGATAATTTAAGATATTTCCATCAGAACATACCGTGGGTCGACGAAGTCTCAATCGGCCATGCTCTGATCGCAGATGCTCTCTACCTCGGGCTTGAAAATTCGATCCAGATGTACAAAAGGCAACTGGCAGACTGAGACTGCCATGAAACTTTTTTATAGAAAATACGGTTCCGGACCTCCATTGATTATACTCCATGGTCTTTACGGCTCTTCGGATAACTGGATTTCAATAGCAAAAAGCATAAGCGACCGGTTTACGGTTTTTCTCCCTGACCAGAGAAACCATGGGAATTCACCTCACAATCCTGTCCATGACTATAAATCGATGACAGATGATCTGCTGGAACTGGTCAATGATCTGAAGCTTCAGAAATTCTTCCTTGCGGGTCATAGTATGGGTGGTAAAACTGCAGTGAATTTTGCCCTTACCTGGCCGGAAAGACTTTATGGTTTACTGGTAGCTGATATTTCACCATTGTTACAGGAAGGGAGTAATTCAATGACGTTTAATCAGCATTCAGAAATACTGGATTCAATTCTGTCGCTCGATCTTTCCGGAATAAAATCACGTAAGGAAGTTGAATCATTTCTTAAAACAAGAATTGTTTCTGAGGCAACCAGGGGATTCATTATGAAAGACCTGAAAAGGGAATCTGATAATTTGTTCTCCTGGAAACTAAATGCTCGTGCCCTCAGGGAGAACCTTCACAGGATAATGGAAGGGATTGAACCCGGCAATATGGAGTTAAGAGGAGTCACAGGGTTCCCTGTATATTTCCTGAAAGGTGAATTCTCGGAATATCTTCCCGAAAAAGATTATGTACAGATAAAGAGAATTTTCCCTGCTGCTGAGTTTACTACTATTCCGCGATCGGGACACTGGGTTCATTCAGACAATCCGGAAGAGGTCAAAAAAAGCCTGCTGAAGTTCCTCGATTCCCAATGATCAGAATTGTGTAACTGATTCTATTTTGTCTTCCTCAATATCAGCAAGGTTCATAAATCTCATTAGAACCCTGGCAACAGCCAGGACATCCTTTTCACAATACCTTGCAATCCGTCTGATATCATGTTCTTTATAATATATCCCGGCAACCATGCTCCCATCGATATCATCCTTAGGTGTAGGAATATTAAGGGTTGTGGTAAGAAGATCCAGTGAAGTATAGCTTTTATAATCACCAAACTTCCACAGATCCAGAGTATCGAGCAGCTTAACTTCCCATGGTTTTCTGCCTGCATTATCAAGTATATCCGGTATGATCATCCTGTTAATAATCATCCTGCGTGCAATATAAGGATAGTCGAATTCCTTTCCGTTATGTGCGCAAAGCAAGGCTTCCCTGTTCTTTGAAAATTTGTTCAGCATTGACGAAAATTCGGCAAGGAGCACTTTCTCATCATCACCGAAAAAAGATTTTAGCCTGAAAAAAAAGGGTTCCTTCTCTTTTATAAGCCCAACAGAGATACAGATTATCTTCCCGAATTCAGCATATATGCCTGCTCTTTCATATACATCTTCAGCCGACTGGCTCTCATTTCTGAATTGCTTTGATTTCTTATCCCAAAGAACCTGCGATGCCTGATCAAGCATTTTGCAGGAAGCTGCCAACGGTACTGTTTCTATATCAAGGAATAAAATATCCTCAGGTCTGACATTAGGTAACATAATTATAGTTCCTCCTTTAAGTGTTTTTCAATTATTGAAATCAGTACTTCGATACCAACCTGGTTCTCACCGCCTCCTGGAATAATGATATCGGCATATCGCTTTGAAGGCTCAATAAACTGAAGATGAGATGGTTTAACAGTGTCGTGATACCTGTTCAGGACCATGAGGACTGAACGGCCTCTTTCAACAATGTCACGCTGGATAACCCTGCCAAGACGATCGTCAGCATCGGCATCCACAAAAACCTTAATATCCAGCATGTTCCTCAGATTGCTGTCAACAAGGATCATGATTCCTTCAACGAGCACTACCCTGGCGGGTTTCACTGTTATTGTCTCTTTCGACCTGAGACATGTCAGATATGAATATATTGGCATTTCGATACTCTCTCCTCGTTTAAGCTTTTCAAGATGCTCGATAAGCAGACTGAATTCAAGTGAATCGGGATGATCAAAATTTATTTTCTGCCTCTCTTCGAGAGGAATATGTCCGTTATCCTTATAATATGCATCCTGAGGAATGACAATGACTTCATCATTGGGAAACCTCTGCATTACCCTCTTCACAACAGTAGTTTTACCCGATCCTGTTCCTCCTGCAATTCCTACAATCAGCATTTATTACTATTTTTATTTTTTTTATTATTGTCAAAAATAATATTTTGTCCTGAAGAAGTGCCTAAAGTGAGCTAAAGTTTGGAGTGCCTTAAGTCAGAAATCCAAATAACTTTAAGTACTTTAGGCACTCTAGGCACTCAAGCACTTGAAATTAAACTGTTAACCTATAATTATCTTTGAATGTCAGAATTATATCCTTTAAAATTTGAACCGATATTAAAGGAAAAGATCTGGGGTGGGAGTTCACTTGCAGATTTTTACGGAAAAAGACCAGGAAATCTGAAAAATATCGGAGAAAGCTGGGAATTATCTGCAGTTTCAGATAACCTTTCGGTGATAAGTAACGGATTCCTTGCCGGCAATAACATAGAAGAGATTATCGAGGTCTATATGGGAGATATTACCGGCGATTCAGTATTTGAAAAATTCGGAAATGAGTTTCCATTGCTGATTAAACTTATTGAGGCCAGGCATGATCTGTCAGTGCAGGTTCATCCAGATGATGAACTGGCAAAGGAAAGACATCAGGCATACGGGAAAACAGAAATGTGGCATATTCTTAGAAGTGAAAACAACGCGAAGATATTTACAGGCTTTTCACGACCGGTTTCCCGTAATACTTATATCGAAGCTGTTAAAAATAATTCAATAGGGGACCTTTTAAATACAGAAAGTGCAGCGCCGGGAGATACATTTTTTACTCCTGCCGGAAGAATACATGCAATCGGAGCCGGGATTGTACTTGCTGAAATTCAGCAGACCTCCGATATTACATACCGGATATATGACTGGGGACGAAAGGATAAAAACGGAAAATCCCGCCAGCTTCATACCGATCTGGCACTGGATGCCATTGACTTCAACCAGTATGGCAGATCAAAAATAATAAAAGAACATCATAAAAACAGGTCCGAAAATCTTGTCAGCTGCAAATATTTCGATACAAACATTATTCAGATTAATGAACAAATTGCCAGGGACTATAATTTGATTGACTCTTTTGTTGTGTACATTTGTACAGAAGGCAGGTTTGTGATCAGCTGGGATTCAGGGTCAGAGAGCGTCACAAAAGGAGAAACAGTGCTTCTGCCGGCAATGATAAGCGATGTTGTGCTGGTGCCGGAGCAGGAGGCAACACTACTTGAAACATACATAAGTAATATTGGACTCAGATAGAAATCAGAAAAACCCTCGATGAAAACAATCAACAATTCAATTTTGGTGTTTCTTATTCTGATTCTGGCTTCAGGATGTTCCGGACAAAGATCATCAAAACCAGAATCAGATACTGCAGCTGATACCCTATCAGTAAGCGACACAGGGTATACCGGAATCACAAAATACTACAGCAATGACTATCTGATAAAAGAAGTTACTTTTAAGAATGGTGTCATGCAGGGTGAAATGAGGACATATTATCAGGATGGACAGCTGAATCAGACGATCTGGTACGAGAACGGACTTCGTGAAGATTCTGCAAAGAAGTATTACCTCGAGGGGCAGGTCTTTCGTTCAACTCCATTTAAGCATGATACAATTGATGGTACACAGATTCAGTATTACCGTAATGGTCGGGTAAAGGCCCGGCTTAAATTTATAAAAGGAGTGAGAACCCCATTTCTTGAAGAATATAAAAGGGATGGCAAGCTTATCGGGGAATATCCTTCAATTCAGTTTACGATAGATGATAATTACAATAAAACCGGAAAAATCAGGATTAATCTGACTCTTTCTGACACAACCCGGAAAGCCAGGTTTTACAGGGGTGAATTCACAAACGGGGTTTTTGATACAACAAAATGCGTTCTTTTACCGGCTATCAGGGGGAAAACTTATCTTGAACTTAAGAAATCAGGAAACCCCGGAACAGGTTCCGTAGGAATTATTGGTGCCATTATAACTGATTTTGGAAACAGATATCTGACCTACAAAAAGATAGACCTCCCTTACAAGGATATTAATTAAGGATATTCACTATGATCATCCAGTCAGCTTCATTCATCCGGAGCAGTCCTTCAATAAAACTTTGTCCCGATCCGGTGATGCCTGAATTCGGATTTATTGGCCGTTCAAATGTCGGAAAATCATCTCTTATTAACCTGATTACAGGAAATTCACACCTTGCCAAAATCTCAGGTAATCCCGGAAAAACCAGGACTATCAACCACTTTCTCATTAACAGGAGCTGGTATCTTGTCGATCTCCCGGGTTATGGATTTGCAAAGGTTCCGGTCAGGATGAGGGAGAAATGGGTAAAATCGGTTGAGGAATACATACTGAAAAGAGAGAACCTGGTTTGTCTCTTTGTGCTGCTCGATTCAAGACATAGGCCGCAGAAATCAGATCTGATGTTCATGGAGTTCCTTGGTCATAACAACGTCCCGTTTGCCAGGGTATTTACAAAAACGGATAAGCTCTCCCCGGGTGATCTTGAGAAATCGATACGAACTTACGACCTTGAGATGCTCAAAATTTGGGAATCACTACCTCCCTCCTTTGCAACATCAGTTGTAAAAATGACCGGAAGGGAAGAAATCCTGAGTTTCATCGGGGAAACTATTAACAATTTTTCAAACACGGTCTGATATCCTTTGGAATTTATAATTTTGTAATCTGTATTCCATTTTATAAAACAGCAAAATCACAGGATAATGTACGGTAATGCACCAATGAAGATTTTTTCCTGCAGGGCTTCAAGCCATCTCGCACAAAGAATTGCAGAGAAACTGGGAGTGGAGCTCGGAAAAAGTACAGTTACTGAATTCAGCGATGGTGAATTTCAGCCCTGTTTTAACGAATCAGTAAGAGGCGACATGGTTTTTATCGTTCAATCAACAAATCCTCCCGCTGATAACCTGTTCGAACTCCTTCTTATGATTGACGCCGCAAAAAGAGCCTCAGCATACAAGGTTATAGCGGTTATTCCTTACTATGGGTTTGCACGGCAAGACAGGAAAGACAGGCCAAGAGTGTCAATAGGTGCAAAATTATCATCTGATCTTCTTGGCACCGCAGGAGTTGACAGGATTATAACAATGGACCTTCACGCTGACCAGATACAGGGCTTTTTTAACGTCCCGGTCGATCATCTTTACGGGTCGGCAATTTTCGCTCCATACATTGAAAAGCTAAAACTCTCCAACCTTACTGTATCTGCTCCCGACATGGGTGGCTCGAAGAGGGCAAATGCATATTCCAGACATCTGCAGTCTGAAATGGTATTGTGTTATAAACTGCGGAAGAAGCCGAATGTGATTGAGGAGATGTCGGTCCTTGGTGACGTGGAAGGAAGAAATGTTATAATCATTGATGATATGGTCGACACCGCCGGAACACTTGTCCTGGCTGCACAGAAGATGCATGAGAAAGGTGCTGCAAGTATCAGGGCTTTTGCGACACACCCGATACTTTCTGGAAATGCAGTTCAAAGAATAGAAGAATCACCTATAACCGAACTCGTTGTTACTGATTCGGTTCCTTTCGTAAATAAATCAGAAAAGATCAAAGTTCTGTCAATTGCCGAGATTTTTGCCACCACAATCCAGGCAGTAAATCACAACGAGTCAATAAGTACAAATTTTGTATTCTGATTCCTTTGTAATATATTTGCACTCCGTTTTTTACGTCGAACGTGTAATGGGGAGTTATTTAAGGGATAACTCTGAGTAGCACAATAACTTAAACAAGATGAAGACACTTGAGATCAAAGGTTCGTACAGAACTGAGCTTGGAAAGAAAAGCTCAAAAAAAACAAGGAAAGAAGGCAATGTTCCATGTGTGATCTATGGACAAGAACAGAATGTTCATTTTCAGGTTCATGAAAACAGCTTTAAAAACCTAGTTTATACACCCGATGCACATATAGTAAATCTTGACCTTGACGGGAAAAAATACAAGGTCGTTCTTCAGGATATCCAGTTCCATCCCGTTAATGACAAAATCACACATGCTGATTTTATTGAGATTTTTGATGATAAACCTATCATTACCAGCCTTCCGATAAAAGTGACTGGTGATTCTGTCGGTGTAAAAGCCGGAGGTAAATTAAGGATCAAGAAAAGGCATCTGAAGGTCAAAGGCTTTGCAAAAGACATACCTGAAAACCTTCAGATTGACATAACTGATGTCAAGATTCACCATTCTGTTAAGGTAGGTGATCTTTCATTTGATAAAATTGAACTTATCGACCCGAAGATTACCACGATTCTTACTGTTGCAACATCGCGGGTTGTCCAGAAAGAGGAGGAAGAAGGAGCAGCGGGTGCTGTTAAACCTGAAGGCGAGGCTGCAGAAGGTACTGCTGCTGCCACTGCTCCGGCCGAAGGGAAACCCGGTAAAGAGGGTAAAAACAAATAAACAGGACTTTGTTTCATTAATCAGGCACGATGAAATATCTGATAGTTGGCCTGGGAAATATTGGTGAAGAGTATGCTAATACCCGGCACAATATCGGTTTTACTATTCTGAATGCCTTTGCTGAAGAATCAAAAACCTTTTTTTCTGACAGACGTTATGGTTCAGTCTGTGAAATAAAATACAAAGGGAGAAGCTTTGTGCTTCTTAAGCCATCGACTTTTATGAATCTGAGCGGCAACTCCGTAAGTTACTGGCTTAAAAAAGAAAAGATACCGCTTGAAAATCTTCTTGTTATAGTTGATGACATTGCGCTGCCCCTTGGAAGTATTCGTATGAAGCCCAAGGGAAGCGATGGTGGACATAACGGACTGGCACATATAAATACAATTCTTTCTACTACCGAATATGCAAGAATAAGAATAGGTATCGGAAATGGGTTCAGGAAAGGTTCGCAGATCAACTATGTTCTGGGGAAATGGAGTGTTGAAGAAAAAAAAATCATTGATGAAAGAATCAGGATTGTCATAGAAATGATCAGGTCCTTTGGAACGGCAGGTACTGAACTTACAATGACTGCTTTCAACAGATTCTCAAAGATGCCGGTTGTAAAAGCGGGAGAACAGGATAAAAGTAAAGAACCGGTGTAAAATCTTCTATTATCCTCGCATGCCCGAATCCAAACAAATAAGGATTGATAAATTTCTGTGGTCCGTAAGAATTTACAAAACCAGGAGCATTGCATCGGAAGAATGCAGGAGAGGCAGGATAATAATAAATAATGTTCCGGTCAAACCATCAAGACCAGTCTTAAAAGATGAAATAATAACAGTTAAGAAACTGCCTGTTTTATTCACCTTCCGCATAATTGAACCAATTGAAAACCGCATCTCTGCCAAGCTGGTCAGCAAATATCTCGAAGATCTGACTCCCGAAGAGGAAAAAGTCAAGCTTGATCTCACGCACGCAGGATTCACAAGCTACAGGGAAAAAGGAACCGGAAGACCCACAAAAAAGGAAAGAAGAAATCTTGACAGATTCATTGGGGATATTGATAATCCTTAGCAGGTGGTAAAAAGACGTATAATTGAGCGGAACGAACATTAATTTGCGATCTACTTTCAACACTGCATCTCATTTTTTTTAACTTGCATGGATCTTTTTTACTGTTTCCTGTATTTCGGGCAGGGAACTTGCAGTTAACCTGATTGAATGGGTAAGGAAAATATTGAAAAATATTCGGCTCGCTACGCACTCTTTAAGCAGGCCGTCGGATTCTGGCACGATAAAGTTTTCTACAGGAAAATTATTGTCCTGGGCGTTGAAAATATTAATCCTGATGATCATCTGATTTTTGCACCCAATCATCAGAATGCCCTGATGGATGCTCTTGCAGTACTTTTTACTCACAAAGGACAACCTGTTTTCCTTGCCAGGGCCGATATTTTCAGAAGAAGAGCGATTGCCTCTTTTTTGTATTTCATTAAAATATTACCTGTTTACAGAATCCGCGACGGATACAGTTCTCTTAAGGGGAATGATGAAATCTTCACTAAAACCATAGATGTATTAAAGAATAAAAATGGACTGGTTATACTTCCTGAAGGGGACCATGCAGGATTCAGAAGGCTCAGACAGCTTAAAAAAGGAATCTGCCGGGTTGCCTTCCAGGCTGATGAAGCTACAGACTTTCAGCTGAAAATAAAGATCATCCCGGTCGGAGTTGAATATTCAAATTATAGCAGGTTAAGGCAGGTCCTTACTGTAGTTTATGGCAAACCTGTTGAAGTTTCAGAATACCACCAGCTCTATAAAGATAGTCCGGAAAAAGCTCTTAACATACTAAGGGACAGGCTATCAACCGAGATCAAGAAAGTAATGGTCCATATCGAATCAGAGGAAGATTACGAAGCAATTGACGAGCTGAGAAGCATAATCAACGGAAGATTCAGCGATAAAATAAGGTCTCCGAAACTTTACAGGGACAGGGACCTTATTAGCAGTCTGAACAAACTCAAAATATCTGAACCCCAAACGTATACCAGGATATGTGATCTTAGCCTGAAAGTAAAAGAAAAAGCCAAAAGCCTTAACATAACTTACAGACTACTGGAAAAGAAGAAACATCCTATTGGCTGGCTTATAGCAGGGATGGCCGGACTTTTTATTACTTTTCCTGTCTGGCTCTTCGGGAACATTTTCACTCTTACTTTTCTTACATTGCCTGAATTACAGATACGGAAAACAAAGGATATGCAGTTTCACAGCACAATCCGGTTCGGGATATCGCTTGCCCTGGCATTCATTTTCCTGCCGGTTTACCTTATTTGTTCACTCCTGATATTTTCACCATGGTGGCTGGCAATTGCATTCTTTTTAACAATACCTTTTGCAGGAATATTCGCATGGAACTATAATATCCTTTTCAGAAGGATAGCAGGAGGCTTCAGATTAAGGAGATATATAAGGGAAAAGAATTCTGACTATTCGGAGCTAAGGGACAACTATGATGAATTGACCGGACTTGTATCAGCAATGAAAGATGAATAGAAAGAATATATTCACAGGTAAAGTAGCCTGGATAACCGGAGCATCATCAGGTATAGGGGAAGCTTTGGTTTATGAATTCGTTGAACGGGGAGCAAAAGTAATTATCTCGTCAAATGACCCTTCTGGTCTGGAAAGGGTTAAAAAAGCCGCCGGCAGCAAATCCGGAATGATAATCTGTGCTCCTTTCGATCTGTCCGATACATCCGGTATCGAAAAGCTTGTTGAACAGCAGATTAATTCAACCGGAAAAATTGATTACCTTCTGAATATAGGAGGAATAAGCCAACGGTCAAAGATAGATGAAACCCCGATCTGGCTTGACAGAAAAATCTTTGAGATAAACTTTTTCGGGACTATTGCACTTTCCAAAGCGGTGTTGCCGTACATGATTAATAAAAAGTCAGGACATATCCTGGCAACCAGCAGTATTTCAGGCAGGTTCGGATTTCCCCTGAGATCAGCCTATTCAGCATCAAAACAAGCCCTTCACGGTTTCTTCGAAACGCTATTTCTTGAAAACAAAGCGAATAATATCAGAACATCTGTTATCATCCCCGGAAGAGTAAGCACCAATATTTCACTGCATGCACTGGACAGTAAAGGAAAAGAATTCGGCAAAATGGATGGCGTACTGGCAAAAGGCATGCCTCCCGGGAAAGCAGCAAAAACAATTATCAGAGGAATCATTAAGAACAAAAGGGAAATCCTTGTAGGAAGAGGTGAGATGATAATGCTGTATATCAGAAGGATCTGGCCATGGCTCTTTTTCAGAATCGCTGATAAAGTAAAATCAGCTTAACATAAAGTAATACATGATATTGAAATGAATGGATACCAAATCGGAGGAATTCAACAGATCGGAATCGGAGTTCAGAATATTCATAAAGCGTGGAACTGGTACAACAGGATGTTCGGTATGGACTGCAGGATTTTTGAGGATGAAACAGAGGCTAACCTTATGCTTCCTTACACTGGTGGAAAACCGCAGAGCAGGCATGCTTTGCTTGCACTGAACCTTCAGGGCGGAGGTGGATTTGAGGTGTGGCAGTATAGTAACAGAGAACCAGTGCTGATCAAGGAAGAGGTCCGGATAGGAGATCTGGGAATCCTTGTCTGCAAAATGAAAGTCAGGAACATAGATGCTGCCTGGTCTTTCTTCACTCAGAATAACTGCAATCTCTGCGGTGAGCCGTTAAATGATCCTTCTGGTAAAAAGGGATTCTTTCTTAAAGATCCTTTTGGAAACCTGTTTCAGATAGTCGAAGGCGATGAATGGTTCATGAATGAGAATAAAGTGAGCGGGGGAACATATGGGGCAATAATCGGCGTCTCGGATATTGAAAGATCAAAAATCGTTTACTCTGATATTCTTGGCTATGATGAAGTTATTTATGATTCGACAGGAACTTTCCCTGATCTTGCAATTCTCCCGGGAGGAAATTGTGAAGTACGGAGAGTGCTTCTGAAAAGTTCCAGGCCAATTTCAGGATATTTCAGCAGAATATTCGGAACAAGCACGATAGAACTTGTAAGCGCTACGGGTAAAACTGGTAAAAGAATTTATAAAGACCGTTTTTGGGGCGACCCCGGATTTATTCACCTGTGCTACGATATTTATAATATGGATGAACTTAAAGAATTCTGCAGCAGCAAGGGATTTTCATTTGTGGTCGACAGCAAGCACTCGAGGCAGGGTGATAGTTTTGATATGGGTGAAGCAGCAGGATATTTTGCATATATTGAGGATAGCGACGGAATTCTTGTTGAATTCGTGGAAACACACAAAATGCCTGTATCAAAAAAACTTGGATGGTACGTTAACCTTCAGAAAAGGAATTCGTACAAGCCATTGCCGTCGTGGATTCTGAAAGCACTCAGATTCAACAGGGTAAAAAGTTCATAGGCTGACCTTTTTAGAGTCGGCCTCCTTTAACACCCTCATAACGTTGCCACCCCATATCTTCGATAAGTCGGCTTTACTATATCCCCGGCGCAGCAGCTCAATAGTGATGTTTTTCATTTCGGCCACAGTTTTACAGCCATCAACCCCGCCTCCCCCGTCGAAATCGGTACCGATACCAACATAATCCACGCCAATTACCTGCACTACATGATCAATATGGTCAACAACATCCTTGACTGTTGCGAGCTTTTTATACTTTTTCTGGATTGCCCTGTACTCCGAACTTACAAGCCTTCTTTTGTCGTCAGGAAGAGCGGCGAACTCACCATATTTTTCAGATAACTCTTTAAGCCTGGCTTCAAGTTCCGGATTTGGATCCGGAGTTTTGATATAGTCACTAAGTATGCATATTTGTATCACTCCTCCATTAGCTTTGAGTGCAAGAAGCATATCATCGCTGAGATTTCTTGGAGACCCGCATAATGCTCTGCACGATGAATGCGAAGCAATTACCGGAGCAACCGACAATTTGAGAACATCAGAAAATGCCTTGTCTGAAATATGTGAAACATCGATCATCATGCCCAGACGATTCATTTCCCTGACAACTTCGCCTCCGAATTCTGAAAGACCATTATGCTCAGGGCCCTTCGGATCGGTAGATGAATCGCATATATCATTGTTTCGTGTATGACACAGGGTGATGTACCTGGCGCCACTATCGTAAAATCTCCTGACCCTTGAAATATCTTTGCCGATGGGATAACCGTTTTCGATTCCTATAAAGGCAGAAATCTTCCCTGCCTTTTTTAATCTGTAAGCATCATCTGGAGAATATGCTACCTCAGCAACTCCTGAATTCTTTTCAACATTCTTGTGAATAGTCTCAAGGACTTCAAGAGCATGATCGTATACTTCATTGACTACAGTATCGGTCCTTGGCCCCTGGCTCGTAAATACTGCAAAGAATTCGGCATCAAGCCCTCCCTCAATCATTCTTGGGAAGTCCACACAACCTTCAGTATGTCGTACACCCAGGTCAAAATCTGACCTGTCCATATTCATAGGAGTATCGCAGTGGGTATCTACCGTAAGGATTTTCTCATGAACTTTCCCTGCCAGCTTTGTAAATTGTCTGTCTGTTTTTTTACACCCCGACAGAAGGATTAATAAAACCAAGCAAAAGGCTATTTTTCTCATAATGATTCTGAGGTTTTTGTCCCTGCAAGATAATTAAATTGAAGGATCAAAATGCCTGACAGTCTGCAATTAACACATTTTAACAATGTAAAAAGCCCCTGACTGATAAGGTCAGGGGCAGCCATGAAAAGAATGGAAAAATTGCTTTTGGACAGTAAAAGCTTCTTTCTAAAGTATTAACTCTAAATATCCTTAATATATTTTTAATTCAGTCCGGAAAACTTACAAATTATTGTTTTCTTCAGGTTTTACAGCAAGTAAAATTAAAAAAAAAAATTATAAAAAGCAATATTATCTTACGCATTTTGACAGGAAGGTCCAAAAGAGTGACTTATTTTTACAACCTGATCAATTACGGGATAAGTATTAATGAACAAATACACACTTTCAGCTCTTTCAGTATGCGGCGGAGTCCTTACAGGACTGGCATGGACTGAATGGTGCCCGGGCCTAATCCTTCTTTGTTCATTTGTTCCGTTTTTTATTATCGAAAACCATCTTTATGAGAATAAAAGAAGATATTCTCCTGGCGCCCTGTTTATATATCTCCTTCCAGGCTTTGTAATTTTTTCAATACTTACCCTGGGGTGGATAAGGGTGGTGAGTATAGTTGCAGCCATTTGTATAATTTTAACTGCGGCAGGTCTTATGGCTTCCGTGATGTGGCTCGCTCACCGGGTCAGACTGAGGGAAGGAGTTATCCAGGGTTATATGTCTGTCATAGCTTTCTGGCTGACATTTGAGTTTATTTGCCTTAAGATTCCGGTACTCTCTCCCTGGATAAACCTCGGGAACGGCCTGGCTAAAGATATCAGGTTCATCCAGTGGTATGAAATAACTGGTACCTCAGGGGGAACTTTATGGATACTTCTTTCAAATATATTCTTATCCCGTCTTCTTATCAGTTTACCAAAAAAGAACAGCAGACTACTATTTATGCAACTGCCAGCCTGGCTGATCATAATTTTTGTCCCTGCCATCATTTCAATGGTAAGGTACAGAACAATTTACCCAGCCTCAGGAAATCAGGAAGAGGTTGTAATTGTCCAGGCGAATTTCGACCCTTATGAAGAAAAGTTCACTATCCCATTTGAGAAACAGCTCGGAATAATAATCAGCATGGCTGACCCTTGTATCTCGGAAAACAGAATCTGGATTGTGACACCTGAAACAACAATTGATGATCCTGTGGATGAAAACAATATTAACGGTAACAAATATGTCAGGGTGATCAAAGATTATGTTACAGATCATCCATACGTCAGCTTTGTTACGGGAATGGTAAGTTTCAGTTCAGCTAAGGGTAGTAAAGGAGGTGTAACATCATCAGAATCCGGAAGCTACTTCAATTCTGCTTTTAAAATTGACACAGGATCTGTAGTTGAAATATATCATAAATCGAAACTTGTTCCAGGTTTCGAATTCATTCCTTCCACTGGACTTTTCAATGCAATAAGCCGGTTACTGCCTGAGCTCGGCGGTTTAAACCGTGGCTATTCAACTCAGGCTGCCGGAACCAGTTTCTCAAACGCTGACAGGACACAAAAAATAGTCCCGGTCATTTGCTATGAATCACTGTATGGTGGATATCTGGCAAATCATATCAGAGAAGGTGCAGGGGCAATCTTCATAATTACAAACGATGGCTGGTGGAAAAACACAAACGGGTACAAACATCATCTTTCATATGCTTCCCTGAGAGCTATAGAGACTAGGAGACCTGTTATAAGATCGGCCAATACAGGTATATCATGCTTTATTGATATAAGGGGAAAAATCATCAGGAAAACCGGTTGGTGGGAACCATCTGTAATAAAAGGGACTTTCAGCTATGAAGACCGCATAACTCCTTATGTCAGGTATGGTGATTACCTGTTGCATATAGCGTCTATTATAAGCCTCCTGACATTGGCCGTAGTTTTCATTATCCTGCCTCTAAACGGGAAATTAAAAAGTTGACAAGAGGTGTAACATTCCGGTATTATTCCCGTCTTTATTCTAAAGTTAATCCTGACCACATTAAACATTATGAGATCAAAGAATATTTTATTCACCGGGTTTCTTTTACTACTGGCATATCAGCTTTCAGCACAGTCAGTTTCTGAAAAGCGTAGCTTTATTAAATCGATTCCCCTCAGCAGAGACGCCAGGCTGGAAGTAGACAATAAGTACGGAGATATCCATATTACATCCTGGAAAAAAGATTCAGTCACAATCAGGGCAGAAATTGAAGCTTTTGCACCAAATCATTCAAGACTTCAAAAAATGCTCGACGGAATAGAAGTCAATATTTCCGGTACAGGCTCTTTGATCATGGCAGAGACGGTTTTCGGAAAGGAAATAACAGTGCTTCTCGAGAGTTTTAAAGGGATAACAGGTAAAATCATAGATTATGATTCAAGGGTGCAGATAAGCTATTACATAAACATCCCTGAGTATGTTGACATAAGTATTGAAAACCAGTTTGGTGATATTTTTATGGAAGATAATACAGGTGTCGTTTCAGTATCGCTTTCCAAGGGAAATTTTGAGGCTGCCTCACTGAACCGGATCTCTGACCTGTCTCTCGACTTTGGCGATGCTGATATAGGCTCGGTCAGATCAGGAAAAATCAATTCGACCTTTTCAAAGATCAAAATAGAACAGAGCGATGACATATCAATAAACAGCACATCGACAAGATTCGATCTGGGAAAAGCAGGGAAAGTAAATGTTGAATCTCGTCGCGATAAATTCTATATCGGCAGGATTTCAGGTATAACAGGGATCTCCTATTTCACCGATTATAAAATTGAAACACTGACAGGAACCACAGATCTTGATCTTAAATACGGAAGTTTCGATATTGAAAGAGTGGATGAGGGATTTGAAAAAATAAGCCTTGAATCGGATTATTCAGATATCACAACAGAATTTGACCCTTCAGCTTCATTTGAATTAGAAATAAGGCATACAAATGCCTTCGTCGTTCTCCCCGATAAAAACATCAAATCGGAAAAAGAGGTTCTTAACGAGGATAAAAAGGAATACCTGATAACCGGTAAAATCGGTAATAATCCCGGCTCAAGAATATTAAAAATTGAAGCCAAAAGGGGAAATATCTATATTAAATAGGGGGTTGTTGAAAAAGTCCTCCTCAGTCTTTTTACCCCTAAATACCCGCCAGCTGGCGGAGACTTATTGATTTTGTGATGTTTTTAAAGCCCCGCCAGCTGGCGGGGTTGGGGGGTAAACTTCCTACAACTCAATAGCCAAAAGTGTTGTCTTACAGGATCTCCAGAAATGACATTAGAATTTTGATTTAAATATCTCAAATCCTTCATCGAGCCACTTTTTATACTCCTCGACATTCATATTTGTCGGCATTGGCCTGTTCAGAGGGTTTCCTTCGTGATCGGTTATCACATATAACGGGAGGGCATTTGTTTTGAATTTTGAGATCTCCAGGTCTTCATTTATCTTTCCGATCGTCTTCTTTATTTTACCGTCAATGGCAGAAGTTTTCCATTCAGATTCGGGCAATAAGGTTCTGTCATCTACATACAGCCCGACAATTACAAAATTATCTCTCAGACGCCTCAGTACTTCCGGGTCGGACCATACTTTTGCTTCCATAAGCTTGCAATTCGCACATGCGTGTCCTTTAAAGTCAAGAAAGACAGGTTTCCCCTGTTCCTTTGCACATTTCAATCCCTGGTTGTAATCAAAATAGCCGGTAAGGCCAAGAGGCATATCAAATATTTCGTCATACTTCGGAACTGAACAGAGTTCACTCTTAAGAACTGAAGAATGAGCAGGTAAAGAGGCTGAGGTATTTAAGGAGAGTACCCTTGCAAGGTTGAATTTTGATGTCTCAACCGAGGGTAAAAGGGCAGATAATCCTCTGAGGGGGGCACCGAATAACCCGGGTATCAGATACACAACAAATGTAAATACTGCTATTATTATGAAAAGCCTGAAGGTTCCGATATGAGTAAGTTCGCTGTCGTGGCTGAACCTGATCTTACCCATCAGGTAGAGTCCCATCAATGTAAATAATACAATCCATATTGCCAGGTAAATATCTCTTGAAAGGATATTAAAAGAATAGACGCTGTCGATAGTCATCAGAAATTTCAAACTGAAAGCAAGCATAATAAAACCGAGTACCACCTTGACAGAATTCAGCCAGCCACCCGATTTTGGCATCTTGTTCATCACTGACGGGAATAGTGCAAAAACTGTAAATGGCAGAGCAAAAGCCAGACCGAAGCCCAGCATACCTATTGTAGGTCGCAGTACATCACCTGATGCTGCCTCAACAAGGAGAGCTCCTACAATTGGTCCGGTGCATGAAAAGGATACAATCACAGTTGTCAGTCCCATGAAAAATGCTGCGATCAGGCCTCCCCTATCAACTCTTGAATCGGCACCTGAAACCCATTTGTTTGGCAACACGATCTCAAATGCCCCAAAAAAAGATACCGCGAAAAGTACAAACAGGGTAAAAAACAGCAGATTTGGTATCCAGTGAGTGCTCAGAGTATTTGCAAAACCTGCACCTGCGCTCGTCAGCGACACAATAATTCCGAGGAGGGAATAGATAAGTACTATTGAGACTCCGAAAATCAAGGCTTTGATTACAGATTTCGTCCTGTTTTCAGATCCCTGGCTGAAGAATGCAACCGTCATAGGAATCATCGGGAAGACGCAGGGTGTAAGGATTCCTGCGAAACCAGCCAGAAGGGATAACAGAAAGAACTTAAGCAATCCCTTTCCTCCCATTCCAGGTCCCGCTGTAATGTTCTGATTCTCAATAGACACTTGTGCTGATGAATTGATCTGATTACCGATTTTTATCGAAAACTCCACATCTTTCGGAGGCGAACAGGTTGTATTGTTGCACGACATGAAATTAACAACACCAGTAACCGCGAACGATGAGCTTTGTGAATTTATTTTCTGCCGGAACTCTGCTTTGCCGCTGAACGACTTTATTTTGAAACCGAATGCCTCATCAAATGCCTCCTCCGGCTTTGTAACCTCAAAAGTTTTACCATCAAGTGTGAATCCTGAAGGAGCATTTATCGTAAAGGAGGTAGGAATGGGGCCGCCCTCAGGTATATCCATGGCATAAATATGAGATCCTTTTTCAATTTCAGCAGAGAAAACAAGCTCATAACTGTTGTCACCTTTCTTTTCATATCCGAAATCCCAGGTTACAGGATCATAAATCTGAGCATTTGTGCCGAAAGCAACAGTCAAAACTGCTGCAATTGTGATAAGGGTCCTCTTAAGCATAATACCTGATTTAGTACTTTGCAAAAATAACAAATCTTTATCAACCCCTCTGAGAGTTTTGCAGGGATTTAATTCTGGAAATTGTGCGGCGACGGCTTTGAATTATGCCAGGTCAATTTCGTTATCATACCTGTCAAAAAAATGATATTCAAGCATATGGTATGAAGTGACTGCCTGAACTTTAAGCAGGATCTTGTACTTGAAATTCCACCTCCTGTATAATGGGATTACACCTTTTTTAAGGAAAGAGGCTACAAAGGGGTGTACATTCAGAATAATTTTCCGTGTTTTTATCTTCCCAAGAATGAATTCAAGATTCTTTTCCAGATCATCGGTGAAGAGTATTGTCGGACGGGTCTGACCGGTACCCTGGCATGAGGGACATTTTTCATCAGTCACAATATTCATTTCAGGTCTTACCCTCTGGCGGGTGATCTGCATCAACCCGAATTTCGAAAGTGGAAGGATATTATGCTTAGTCCTGTCCGGAGTCATGATTTCCTTCATTTTTTCGAAAAGCTGCTGCTTATTTTCGCCCGATTGCATATCGATGAAATCGACAACTATTATTCCTCCCATATCCCTGAGCCGCAACTGTCGTGCAATCTCCGAAGCTGCTTCCATGTTGACCTCTAGGGCATTAGCTTCCTGGTCATTACCCGATCGCGACCTGTTTCCACTATTGACATCTATAACATGCAGGGCTTCAGTATGCTCAATTATCAGATAAGCACCATGTTTAAATGAGACTGTCTTTCCAAAAAGAGCCTTTATCTGCTTGTTAACTCCAAAATGGTCGAAAATAGGAAGTGTGCCTTTATAGACCTTAACAATTTTCTCTTTTTCAGGAGCTATCTCCCTGATATATTTTCTGACTTCTTCGGCTAATATAGGATCGTTTATATGAATTCCGGTGAAAGTACCATTGAGCATATCCCTCAGAATTGTTGAGGTCCTGTTCATCTCACCTATGAAAAGCCTTGGAGCTTTGGTTTCCTTCCTGATGCCAAAGAATGCCGATTCCCATCTGCTTACCAGCTCTTTAAGTTCGGCATCAAGTACTGCCACTTTTTTCCCTTCGGCAACTGTTCTGACAATTACACCGTAGTTTTTGGGTTTGATGCTCTGGACGAGGGTTTTAAGACGGTTTTTCTCTTCAGAGCTCTCAATTTTCGAAGAGATTGAGACTTTGTCGGAAAAAGGCATCAGAACCAGATTTCTTCCAGCAATTGAAATCTCAGAGGAGAGCCTTGGCCCCTTTGTTGATATCGGCTCTTTACTTATCTGAACAAGAACAGTCTGGCCACCGGTGAGAACATCCGTAATTTTGCCGTCTTTGTCAATGTCTTCCTCTAACTTGAGCTTATGCAGAGGAGTTATTCTGCCCTGCTTCTGAACCGCTGAAGTGTAGTATTTATGCTGTGTACGGAACTGGGCACCCAGATCAAGATAATGAAGGAAGGCATCGCGCTCATATCCGACATTGACAAATGCGGCATTAAGTCCGGGCATGATTTTTTTTACCTTTCCGAGGTAAATATCCCCCACCGAGAATCTTATATTTCTCTTTTCCTTATTGAGCTCTGTTAGTTGTTTGTCTTCCAGTAACGCCAGAGAGACCTCAGAAACACCAACGTCAATAATTAAATCCTTGTTTACCACAACACTATATTAAACTGAGTTAATATATCTCAACGCCATCTCACATAATAATACAATAAACCTAAAGATCGCAGGACCTTTAGGTTCAGTATTTAAAACTTTGACTACCCTGTTCTCGCTACTTCTTCTTATGTCTGTTCTTCCGCAAACG